>JAFSBV010000001.1 GCA_017437125.1 Bacteroidales bacterium
TAAGTATATACGCTACTACAATAATGATAGAATCAAACTGAGGCTAAATGGAAAAAGCCCGGTGCAATACCGAGCTTTATTCCAATTTAAGCGAGCCTCTTAATAATGTTAAACCGTCCAACTTTTTGGGGTCACATCACAGTTACTCGCTGTACAGCCTTATTCCTTTTTAACTGTCGTTAGTTCTTGTAGAACTTCACTTCAGCTATCTGCGTGTGGGTTTCACCACAGTAATTGTGCTTGAATGATACAGGAATCTTCACGATCACGTTGTCTGTAATTCCACCGGAATTAGTGATTATCTTCACTTCTCCAGTCTCAGGGTTGACGTCATAGAACATAGCAGGAACTTCTACACCAGATGTTTCCATCACGGCAGTGATATGCTCTGTATCGATTTCAAGATCTGTCTGACCATATACTCTGAATGAATCATCCTCATCAGGTCTTGTGTAGTATATCTTTCCTGTATCGCTGTATTCGTAACCCATCCAGAACTCTGTAATGTCGTAAGCATACTTGTTGTAAAGCTCTGCTGATGTAGCTGCATCGAACGCACTGAGTGCAGATACAACGTTTACATATGACCATTCTCCATCTTCCCATACAGAATATGCACCCTGTTTCTTTGTCTTATCCGGCTTTATCTTTGAGAATCTTACGAGTTCAGGTACAACGAGGGTAAGATCGATTGATCCATATGATACAGTTGTATCGCCGGTAGCAACAAGCTCAATCTCCACATCAAGTGAATTTCTGTAGATTGCATCTTCGTCAGCTGTGTTCCATGTGAGGAGATTTGTCATTGCATGCGGATCATCTGTAGTATATGTCTTATGTGTATTAAGGGTTGCGAAATCATCACCGCTCTTTTCAACCTTTCCGTATTCGTCATACTTTACAGTTGTAACCTTGTAAAGCAGACTGAGTTCGTTGTACTGGATATCCTTCTCATTTTCTCCGTTTACGATGACATAGTCCCTGAGGTCAATTGCAGAAAGCTGATAATCAGCACCGTCAGTGGTACCTGTACCCTTGATGAAATTCGGAATCTTTACCGTTCCTTCAAGGTTGACAGTGTTGTCAGGATTAACCCATACAGGATTACGCTCGATAGAGAACCCGAGACGACTTATCTTGGCAGTTACAAGGTATGAATAGTTTACACCGAAAATATTCATGGTCTTCAGCATAACCACTTTATCGTCATATTCTGCGATGCCGGCTGGGATTGAAATATATGAGGTTTCAATTTCTTCCTCGCTGTCATATGCAAATCTGAATCCAGGTCCGGAAACAGGCTTTCCGTTCACCTCAGCCACCAAGGTACCTGCAGTGTAGGAAGTCTGTTTGAAGAACTCCTTGATGAATGCTTCGCTCTCATCTTCATCCAATGCTTCTGGATAAAAGTCCTTGTCAACAGCCAATGTCGCTGCAAAAGGCTTGATCTCGCCGTACATGGTCGAGCTCATTCTTCCGTCGATCATCACGTCATCAAGAGTTATGGTCTTGTCTTCAGGCATCGCTCCAGTATTGATATCGAACTTGATAGTATATTCGACAGGCTCGTCATCATAGAGCTTGGCTGTAAACTGATAGTTCAGCATTTCTCCCTTGGCGAAAGGAATGTTTCCGCCGGTAAGCCTTACATCATTCTTTGAGAGAGATGTAATGATGGCAGTCGCATCATAAGTCTTACCTTTGCTGTCGGTAGCTGTAGCCTTTAGCTTGATTGTGCTTGTCAGTGGTGAAAAGAGCTTGCCATCGGCGTCCTTCAGTTTGGTGATATCGTCTATACCTGAAACTTTAAACTCCATTGCAGTCGAAATACCATTGTCATGTTTCCATGTATCGCCATATTTATATGACCATGCGATGTCGATTGAAGCACGTGCAGGCTCAGCCATTTCGTCAGCTGTGAGAGGTATGCTGAGGATTGATGAACGGCCGACAGCAAGCTTCTTTCCCTCCTTGAGGTTGAACTTCTGCTCACGTCCGTCTGTTGACTGTATGCTTATGCAGAGATCCTCATACTCTCTGTGAGGAACTACAATGTAGAACGCTGTGGCATTCTTTCCGACAGCAACGCCGTTTCCACAGTCAAGAACGACTTTGTTCTCATCTGCGGCTGTACCTGCGACATATTCCTTCTTGTTGACGTCATATCTGCACTTTCCAGAAATGAAGCCTTCCGAGGTAGCAACAGTTACGGACTTGACCTTGAAGCTCTCCTTGTTTGTCGATACCATCAGCTTGAGGGCACCGGCAGCATTGAAGAACCTGAATTCCGGAATTGCGGTTATGTTGCTTACCATAGGCATTGCCTCTTCTGCAAAAGATCCCTCTGCATAGACCTGCTCGGCAGGGATGGTTATATACACCTCCTTGGTCGAGACGATTTCTGCATTTTCTGCAGGATATACGGCAATGGCGCCGTTCGACATCTTCAGTCCCTTGGTAGGATCCTCAGGAATGAACACTGCTGTCACATCTCCTCCTTCCAGAGCAGTATAAACAGCCTGAGATTCAGCGCCGTCCGTACGGATGGCGATGTTGTCCCACTGTGACCATAATACCTTATATATATTATCTTCCTTAGGACCGAGATGAGTCTTTGTTTCGGCACCTATGGTGGCTGTTACCGGAACCGCTTCTTCATTTCCGGTAACGGTTTCAGTTACATCTTCCATGGCGCAGGATGCAAGCAGCAATCCGCCGATAAGCAAGGTTGTTATTTTCCTATTCATGATCGATGACATTTATTCGTTTATTCAAAATCAGAGAAATCACCAGGAATCTCTGTCATTCCTTCATTTCCGCCTCCGAAGCTCTGGGCGCATACAACCTGTTCCGTCTGCAACAGGATTGTCTTGACTTCCGGTTTTACGTAGTTTTTTCTATCTATATTCATATAATAAATGTATTAGAACTGCAAATATAACATTCTTCGAGGATTTTGCTGATATTTTTAATGATTTTGTTCGAATCGTCATGAAATCATGGTCAGAAATGTGAATATTTTGTTTGCTGTTTCATAAATATTGTTTACTTTTGTAAAAGTATTCGGATCATTCAGGCTTGAATATCGTAATCATTCTTCGTAACCCGCCTCCGATACGTTTCAAATCGATTTTTTCCGTTTTTTTATTGCTAATTCAAATTTTCTGATTACCTTTGTGCATTACTATAGCTTTGTCAAGTAGTGTCTTGACGCACTAAGGGTGTGTGTGACAGGGTGTTATGAGACGAATAATAAGTTGAACCATAAACCAACTAGACTATTAAAATATGATGAAACGACTGACGATGATTGTCGCATCGCTGCTTCTGTTGAGCGGTGTTGCGTCAGCTCAGCAGAGCAAGTCTGATGAAACTCTCGAGTTCCGTCCTCATTGGAGCCTCGGTCTTCAGGGTGGTGTGGCTCACACTCGTGGTGAGTCGAGTTTCGGTGACTTGATCTCGCCTGCAGCCCAGCTTTCTGTGGCTTACAATTTCCATCATGCGATGGGCGTGCGCTTTGGTCTGGGTGGCTGGCAGGGAAAGGGTGCAGCCCTTACTGCGAAAGGCTATCAGGGCTACGCTTTCCAGTTTGGTCAGTTCAGTGCTGACTATGTTCTCGGTCTTGCAAATCTTTTTGGAGGTTTCAGACACGACAGAGTGGTTAATCCATACCTTTTTGCCGGAGTGGGGGCCGCTTATGGTTTCAACAACGAGCAGGCCGCTCCTTACAAGGACATCCTTGAGTACTATTGGGAGGGCGGCAAGTTCTTCGTTCCTGTTCGCGCAGGTCTCGGTGTTGACTTCCGTCTCGGAGACAAGGTAAGCCTCGGTCTTGAGGGAAATACCGCAGTTCTTTCAGATAAGTTCAATTCAAAGAGAGCTGACAATGCTGACTGGCAGTTCAACCTGCTTGCCGGCTTGAAGTTCGCTTTCGGAGGAAATACTCGTCCGTCTAAGGCATATGCAGACAAGCTTGCTGCTGAAGAGGCTGCTGCCGCCGCTGCTGCTGAGGCAGAGAGACTCGCTGCAGAGAAGGCTGCAAGAGAAGCTGCCGAGCGTGCTGCCGCTGAGAAGGCTGCTGCAGAGAAGGCTGCAAGAGAAGCTGCCGAGCGTGCTGCTGCCGAGCGTGCTGCAAAGGCTGCCGAGAATTCAGATAACGTATTCTTCACAATCGGTTCATATTATATCCGTAAGGCTGAGGGTGCAAAGCTTGAGACTCTCGCTGAGTGGATGAAGGCAAATCCTGATTTCAACGTATCTCTCGTAGGATATGCTGACAAGGAGACCGGTACACCTAAGGGTAACGAGAAGCTTTCTGCGAACCGTGCAAGGGTTGTAAAGGAAAGACTTGTAAGCCTCGGTGTTGACGAGTCAAGGATCATGACCGCATACAAGGGCGATACTGTTCAGCCATTTGCTGAGAACGCCAAGAACCGTGTCGTAATCTGCACACTTGAGTAAGTTTTACTATACCAAATATTTATTCATTCACATTAACAAACAAAGTTTTATTATGAAAAAATTTTTCAGTGCAATTCTGCTGATGACCATGATGGTATTTTCAGTAGGCACATTTGTTTCATGTAATGACCTTGTAGATGAAATGCAGGGCATACAGGGACAGGTGGATGGACAGCAGGCCGCAATCAAGGCTCTCAATGATGAGATCGCTGTCCTCGAAAGTGCTCTTGCTACAGCACAGAGCACAGCTGACGCTGCAAAGAAGGCTGCTGACGATGCAGCTGCTGCCGCAGCTCAGGCAAAGGCTGATGCAATCGCTGATGCTAAGGCTCAGGTTGAGGCTCTCAAGTCTGCTTACGAGGGTAAGATCGCTGAGATCGAGGCTACTCTTGCAGGAAAGGTAAGCAAGGAAGAGCTTGATGCTGCCGTTAAGGCTGCTTCTGATGGCGTAAACGCTGCTCTTGAGGTTATCAACACTAAGCTTGCTACAATTGAGGCAACTATCAAGGATCTTCAGGATAAGAAGGCTGACAAGGCTGAGCTCGACGCTGAAGTAGCTAAGCTTCTTGAGGCTGACACTAAGATCAACACTCAGCTCGCTGCTCTCGAGAACTACATCAAGAATCTTGAGGTAGGTGGTTCTGCAAATGCTTCTCAGATCGACAGCATCAGAACAGAGCTTGCTAACGCTGCTGCTGAGATCGAGGATCTTTGGGCATTCCTTCAGGACGAGAACACTGGTCTTTATGCACTCGTAGCAGGTAACTCTTCTGCTATTACTGCAATGCAGGAGGATTTCCAGGCTGCTCTTGACGAGCTTTACGCTGATATCTATGGTGAGGGTCCTAACTCTCTCTTCACAATGGTTGGTCAGCACGCTGGTCTTATTCAGGATCTCGATGAGAGAATGACTGCTGCTGAGGAAGCTATCCTTGCTAACAACCAGGCTCTTTCTATCGCTGTTAAGATTGCTAACCAGATTCAGTCTGTAGTTTATGTACCAACTTCTGATAACATTCCTTCAATGAGCTATTATCTCGGTGCTACTACTCTTAAGAAGTATGAGTCACCTCTTATGATCATGGCTACTTACGAGGTTAGCCCTAAGGCGCTCGTAGAGACTCTTGAGGATGTAAATGTTGGTTTCGCTACTGTTGCAACTAAGGTTGCTGGTGCTGAGTATTTCGGTGCTAAGATTATCGACAGAGATGCTACAACTGGTCGCATGATTGTTGTTGGTTACATCACTAAGGGTTCTGATGCTTATAAGGTTCTTACTGGTGCAAATACTCAGAATGGTGTTTCTTTCAACCTTAATGTATCTGTTTCAGCTCCTTTCAATGTTGAGGATGAGGATGGTCTTCAGGCTTCTATCGACGGTGGTACTTTCGTAGTATCTGATTACACTAAGGCTACTGTTGCTGGTGCTGCAAAGAATCTTGCTGAGAATGTTTATACAGCATATCCTTACGGTGATGTTGTAGCTTACAATACTGTATTCTCTGCAAGTTATGAAGTTCCTTATTCTCCAGTAGGAGATTCATCTGCACGTTCTCTCTTTGAGCAATTTATGGGTCTTTATGTAAACTTCGAGGGCACTTACCTCCCACTCGACAGAGCTTCTGAGGTTCTCGGATTCGATCTCGTTCCTTCATATGGTGCGTTCAAGGCTACTTATAATGCAGCAGATAACAACTATGATGGTAAGAAGGAGTCTCCAATCGTTGTTTCAGGCGAGAATTTTGCTACTGTAGCTACTCTTGCAGGTCCTACTGGTGACTATAAGAAAGAGGCTGATGCTATCGGTCAGAATGTAGTAGTTAAGGTTGATGGTGTTAAGCTTAATGACACTGCTGTTGATGTTACTATTCAGTCAACTTACAAGGTTGGTTACAAGAAGGCTGACATTACTCTTACTTCTGCTGACTTCGTATGGTCATATCAGTATGGTGCTGAGCTTGACGGTGTTTACAATGATCCAGATAATGAATTCCCATTGCTTAAGTCTGCTGCTGAGCTTGATGTAACTAGCGGTACTGCTGATATTTCAGCACTTTACGTTGGTGATCCTCTGGATCCTACTTCTCAGCAGTTCTCACCAAATAATGTAATCGAATTCGAGTCAACTGCTAAGGACTCTAAGGGTAATGAGTATGATGCTACAATCCAGGTAGTTTCACTTTCTAAGGACAATGTTCGTATCGTAGGTGGTAACGTTCCATTCGCACCAGGTGAGGAACTTACTTACAAGTTCAATGCTATTCTCTACGATAAGGCTCGTGTTCAGTACACTCTTGAATTCAGCTTCACTACTACTCCAATGCCAGCTAACAAGGAGATCGTTCTTGATCCAGTTGCTGTTGATGTTAAGTTCAACTATGACATGGTTGCACCAGTAACTCCAATCGATGCAATCCTTGCTGTTGACGCTGCTTATTATCCAGAGGCTGCTGCAGGTCTCGCTTCATTCGAGGCTCTCTCAGATGCATTTATTGCTGGTACAGGTGCTTTGAATGTTTACGATCCTAATACACCGGCTGCTGATCAGTCTATCTTTGATTTCACTGTAGCTAACTATAAGGCTTACAACGCATGGAGTCAGCTTACAGCAGTTTACGATGCATCTTATGTTACTATTGAGGACGCTGTTATCGGTGATGAGTTCGTATTCATCTATGAATATACAGTATTCGATGTAGTTTACACTATCGTAGTTCCTGCTGAGGTTGTCAAGGCTACTGGTTATGCTCTTGAGGTTAACCCACTCCTTGTAAACTCTAATAACGTCGTTAACCTTACTAAGGGTACAGTTAAGTATCCTACAGTTGCTACTGGTTCTACATCTGTAACTGCTGGTACTGACTATGAGCTCGAGGTTATTGACCTTAGAGACTATGTAATGGTAACAGGTGAGGATCAGTATGATCTTGCTGCTGAGGAGCTCGCACTCTCATATACAGTTACAAATTACTATAAGGATAACGCTGGTACTGAGTATGTTGGTGAGGCTTGGGCAACAATTGACAATGCTTACACTAACACAATTGTAGGTACTGTTGATGAACTCGTAAATCAGCTTACTTGGGGTCTTGATACTCTTGGTCAGTATGTTAACACTATGACTGTCAAGATTGATCTCGTAGCAAATAACGCTCTTAAGGGTGATCCTAAGAAGAGAACACTTTACGGTTCACAGACTCTTACACTCGTAGTTCCTGAGCTTCTTGAGGCTACTGCTATCAAGCCGGTTTACGATTCTAAGAAGGCTTCTAACTGCAAGGGTGCTTACTCTATCATGGAGGCTAACACAACTACAGGTGCTCTTGAGTGGACTCCAGTAAATGCTGTTAAGGGTGTTAAGGTAACTGCTAAGGATACTAAGAAGACTGCTCTCTATAATCCATATGCTGCTGATCTTACTGAGCTTTGGATGGATTATAACAGTTCAACTAAGACTACAATCGCTGGTGGTGATGATGTATTCGCAGTTTACAACCAGACTACTGCTACTGTAGCTACTAAGTGGAACGGTTATGCGTATGTACTTGATGTAACTGCTAAGTTCCAGAGCTCTGGTAAGGCTGTTCCAGCTGACTACTATACTGTTGATGTTGAGGGTAATGTTGCTCTTACAGTTAACTCAGGTGAGATTACTGATAATATCATCGTTACAGTTCCTGTAGTATTCAAGCATGACTACTGCTCAAGCGAGCATAAAGTTAATGTTGAGGTACTCTTCGTTAAGTAATTAATGAATACTCTATAAATTAGCTCCTCCGGAAACGGAGGAGCTTTTTTTTGTTATTGTAACAGTTTATTCGTCGCCGCATAATAATAGCCGTTATCGTTCACATTTGATTGATAACGGCTATAATTTGATATAGTTCGGGTATTTCTGTCAGGCTCGATCCTTCTCTGATTATATGATTACTCTTTCGATAATCGGAGTCTGGTGACTGTAAGGGATGAATGCCAGGGATGGGATCGGTCTGGTGATGATGAGATTGGCTTTTTTGCCGATTGTTATTGATCCGAGGATGTCGCTGACGCCCATTGCGTATGCTGTGTTGATTGTGCAGGCATTCAGGGATTGTTCCGGTGTCAGTCTCATCTTGATGCAGCCGAGGGCCATTACGAACCTCATGTTTCCGCTTGGACTTGAGCCCGGGTTGTAATCTGATGCCAATGCTACGGGAAGTCCTGCTTCGATATAATCCTTTGCTCTGCCGTATGGGAGACCGAGGAAGAATGAGCATCCTGGGAGCATCGTAGGCATGGTGTTGCTTTCTCTCAGCACCTCGATTTCTGCGTCTGTGGTCTTTTCAAGATGATCTACCGAAAGTGCATCATATTTTACTCCGACCTGAACTCCGCCTGATACTTCCAGCTCATTAGCATGAATTTTAGGTCTGATTCCAAATCCGGCAGCTGTCTCAAGGATTCTTGCTGTTTCTTCAATTGTAAAGAAACCTGCATCACAGAATACATCGACATAGTCAGCCAGACCTTCTTCCGCTACTCTCGGTAGCATTTCATTGCAGACCAGATCCACATACTCGCTTTGTCTGCCTCTATATGCTCTTCCGACTGCGTGCGCACCAAGGAAATTAGCCTTTACAGTGATCGGAGATGTTTCCTTGATCCTTTTGATGACTCGAAGCATCTTCAGCTCATCTTCCACTGTCAGCCCGTATCCGCTTTTGATCTCGACAGCACCGGTTCCCATCGCCATGATCTCATTCACGCGTACCATAGACTGCCTGTAGAGCTCCTCTTCAGATGTTTCATGGAGCAGATCCGCAGAATTGAGGATACCTCCACCTCTGGCAGCGATCTCCTCGTATGAAAGCCCCGCAATCTTATCCCTGAATTCACCGTCCCTGCATCCCGCATAAACTATATGCGTATGTGAGTCGCAGAAACACGGCAGCACGTATCCCCCCTTCGCATCAATGTATTCAGTCTCATTACTGTCGCTGTTTCCGGAGATATTGGTATCGGAAACAACCCCTCCCACTCCTGCGGAGCGGGCCCCTCCTCCTGCGGCCAAGAGGGTAGCACGGTTTCCGATACCAATATCTCCGGAAACAGGTCCGAAATCAGCAATGACGCCGTCTTCAATCACAAGATATGCATCTTCAATACACTCCACATGTCCCATCGCCTCACCCTCCAGCTTCCTCACATCAGCCGGCAGAATTCCCGCCAGAGTTCCAATATTATATATTACTGTCCTTTTCATACTATGATTCTTCTTTATGCGTCATACGGTTGTTTTTTAAGACTGAATCCCTCCCACTCCTGCGGAGCGGGCCCCTCCCGTTCACAAAGCCACGGGCGGCTATGGTCTTAAAAAACAACCGTATGGCGTGTTAACGAATGAATTCTACAGACTTCTCGATAAGCGGATGCATATAAGTATCATCCTCAATGAAAGGCACCACCTTGCGATAGCCCGCAAAAATCTTCTCTATAGCCCATGAAGACTTCAACGGACGACGGAACTGAAGAGCCTGAGCAGCATTGAAAAGCTCGATCGCAAGAACGCGCTCAGTATTCTCGACAACGCGTACAAGCTTTGTAGCAGCGTTCGCACCCATGCTGACATGGTCCTCCTGACCCTGAGACGACGGGATCGAATCAGCCGATGCCGGCATACAGAGTCCCTTGCTCTGGCTTACGATAGAAGCAGCAGTATATTGAGGAATCATGAAACCGCTGTTCAGACCAGGCTTTGCAACCAAGAAGTTAGGAAGACCTCTCTGGCCGGAAATCAGCTTATATATTCGTCTTTCCGAGATATTTGCCAGTTCGGAGAGAGCGAGAGTCAGCATATCCATAGGAATGGCGATAGGCTGGCCGTGGAAATTGCCCGCTGAAATGATGAGATCATCGTCCGGGAATACTGTAGGATTGTCAGTGGCACTGTTTATTTCGGTCTCAATCACGGATTTCACATACCTGATAGTATCTTTCGATGCACCATGAACCTGAGGAATGCAGCGGAATGAATAAGGATCCTGAACATGAATCTTCTTCTGTCTTATGATTTCGCTGCCCTCGAGAAGCTCCCTGAAACGCGCAGCTGTCTCTATCTGTCCCTTATGGGCACGAACCTCATGAACCTGAGGATAGAAAGGCTCGATACGGCCGTCATATGCCTCAAGTGACATTGCTCCGATCTTGTCAGCCCAGTCGGAAAGCCTTTCAGCCTGAATCAAAGACCATACAGCATGAGCACTCATGAACTGCGTACCGTTAAGCAGGGCCAGACCTTCTTTCGACTTGAGACGGATAGCCTCCCATCCGAATTCCTTCCACAGCTCTTCTGCCTGACGGACTTCTCCCTTATACATGACTTCTCCCATGCCGATCAGTGGCAGGCACATGTGCGCAAGGGGAGCGAGGTCACCGGAAGCACCGAGAGATCCCTGCTGATATACCACAGGAAGAATATCATTATTGAACATGTCTATGAGACGCTGGACTGTGATGAGCTGAACACCCGAATATCCGTACGAAAGAGACTGGATCTTGAGAAGGAGCATCAGCTTGACTATCTCCGGGCGGACAGTCTCGCCGGTTCCGCATGCGTGTGACATCACGAGATTATGCTGAAGCTGCGAAAGATCTTCAGCTGGGATCGTGATATTGCAGAGTGAACCGAATCCTGTAGTCACGCCATAAACCGGCCTTCCGATGTCTTCCATCTTGGTGTCTAAGAACTTGCGGCACTTGATTATCGCTGCCTCAGCCTCTTTGCCAAGCTCGAGACGAGTACCTTCGGCCAGAATGGCCTTGACATGATCGATAGTGAGTTTCTTGTGTGAAATTATATGGCTCATGATGTTTTTGAAATTGGTATTACACAAAGATATGAATTATAATTATCTTTGCCATATGAAACAGACATCTATTTTCAGAATCATAACTATAGCGGCAGCAGTATTCTGCGCCGTATCCAATGCATATTCCCAGAACTTGAAGATCGATTGGGGAGGATCGGCGAATGCATTGACAGGAACAGGCGAATATCTTCCTTTCTGGGCAAGGACAGGCCATGACGGAGTCATGCCATATACATCTTCCGGTGTGCTTACATTCGGGGCGGATGTGATGTACGGTGAGACGGATGGATGGAACTTCGAAGCGGGAACCAACCTTGTCGGAGCCATTGCGGCCGGCAGTCCTGTCGCTCCAAGGGATGCATATGGACTTGTTGACAGATTATATGTTTCCGGCTCATGGAAAATGCTTCACCTTGATATAGGAATGAAGCCGAGAGCTCGGGAACTTGCTGACATATCCGTTTCCGGAGGAAATGTAATGTACTCCCGGAATGCGCGTAACATACCTGGAATCAACGCATGGTCGGACTGGATCTGGTTAGGAAAAGGGAAGAAGGTCGCATTCAAAGGCAATCTCGCTCATTATCAGATGATCGATAACCGTTTTGTTGACGGCGCCATGCTTCATAACAAGGCTCTCTCCATGAAGTTCGCGCTAACCGGCAGGATTGATTTCAGCCTTGGATTCGAGCATTGGGCTCAATGGGGAGGCGTATCTCCTCTTTACGGCCCTCAGCCTGTGTCAATGATGGATTATGTACTCATATTCGTCGCCGGCAAGGGACGCGAAGGCGCTTCGACATCTGACAAGATAAACGTGCTTGGAAACCATCTGGGAAAGGAATATTTCCGATTCGACTATAAGGCCGACTCGTTCACCCTGACAGCCCAGTATGACAAGCCTTTCGAAGACGGCTCGGGAATGAGATTCAAGAATGTTCCTGACGGAATATGGTCCCTGCAGTGCTCTATGAATGACCGTGATGCCTTTGTGACCGATGTTATATATGAATTCATAAGCACGACATGGCAGTCCGGTCCTGATCATGACCGTCCGGCGACGGAAGAAGAGAAGGCCGAACAGGATCCGAGCGAACCTACCTATGGAAAGGTTGTCCTCGGAGGTTGTGACAATTATTTCAATAACGGAGAATACAGGTCGGGATGGACCAATTATAACAGAGTCATCGGATGTCCTCTGATTATTCCGTATGCTCCCGGAGCTGACGGAATAACGACAGCGATGGCAAGCAACAGACTGCGCGGCCATCATTTCGGTATCAAAGGAGTGGCCTTTGACAAAATTCCATACAGATTCATGGCAACCTATACGAAGAATTACGGAAGGTACAAGCAGGCAGAGACTTCTCCGTTTGCAAGTACTCCGAAGCAGCTTTCACTGGCGCTTGAACTGGAATTCGGTGAGAGAATGATGGATCTTCCTATAGCTTTTGCCGTAGGTGCCTATGCGGATATGGGACAGCTGTATCAGGACAGCGCAGGACTTACATTGAGATTCTTCTACGGCAGAGGACGCAGGTTCTGATAGAGCCTGTTTCTTACCCAGTCCAGAACCTTCTGCCGGTCTTCCTCACAGGCCAGGCTCAGTGCATTCACGCAGCAGAAAACCGCATCGAGCCTTGAGTCGAACATGGCCAGTTTCCTGTCAATATAACCTTTCTTGTCCTTCGGTTTCAGATAGACGAGCCTGCTGTCGGTGTCGATCACATTACAGCGGCCTTTCCTGTATTCGGAAATATAGAAAAGTTCCTGAGAGTTATATTGCTCCGCATGACGGAACCGGTGTCTGATGTTCCTTATCATGACATCATCCCTTCCAGTGAAGAAGTCCTCATAGAAACTTTTCCTCAGTGCACGGGGAGTATGTCCCAGAAACATGAATCTCCGGCTTCCTCCCATGATGTCAACGGCATTGACCATGGAATCCTTGAAACTTATACGCTTGTGACCATTTCTGGATGGCCTCAGCAGCCGCATCAGCCTTGCCCACCAGGTAAGATACATCTTTGCATAGCAGACAGTACTGTCTCCCTGAAAGAAATCCTCCGGACTGACCTTGCCGGTAATGATGAAATCGTCGTTCATCAGAATGAATCGCTCGCTCAACCCCGGGATCCTCCATATCATGGTCTCGATCGCCCTCGAATTGAATGTCGGAAGGTAATCCTCATATCCTCTGAATATGACCTTGTGGTCAATGATTTCCATCGGAATATGGCCGTCAGGAAAGATACGGGATATTTCCTCCCCAATCATGGGATCCTGGCCGTCTGTAACGATGAATATCTTCCTGATGAAGGGTGCGTATATGTTTATGGACAGGATGCAATAGAAAATCTCTCCGATGCTGGTGAATCTGCTTGACCCGCCCACATCTTCGAGATTCTCTTCATTTGATCCTGTGTTGAATCCGTGACGCTTCGCAGAGTGGACGGGATCGTTCCCGTCCACCCATGGAATCACTATGTCAATCGCTTCCGTCATTCTCTGCGTCACAGCTCCTGTTATCAGTTCAGAGCCTTTCTGATAAGCTCCTCGTCGGCAATGTTCGGCATGGTGACCTTCAGACCAGGAGTACGCTCCATCTCACGTCTGATGGCGTGCATCGCGCCCTCGTTGCGTGCCCAGCTGCGACGTGCGATGCCGTTGTTCACGTCCCAGAGCAGCATTTCCTGAATATGTCTGTCGGAATCCTCCGATCCGTCAATGACCATTCCGAATCCTCCGTTCATAACTTCTCCCCAGCCTACTCCGCCGCCGTTATGGATGGATACCCATGTCGCTCCGCGGAAACCGTCACCGATTACATTATGAACGGCCATATCTGCGCAGAACTGCGATCCGTCATATATGTTCGATGTCTCGCGGAAAGGAGAATCGGTTCCGGATACGTCATGATGGTCGCGGCCGAGTACTATCGGAGCCGTGATCTCGCCGTTGCGGATGGCCTCGTTGAATGCTAAGGCGATCTTGGTACGGCCTTCGCAGTCAGCATAGAGGATACGCGCCTGTGAACCTACTACGAGGTTGTTGCGACCTGCTTCCTCTATCCATCTGATATTGTCCATCATCTGGCCCTGGATCTCCTCCGGAGCTTCTGCCATGATTTCCCTGAGTACCTTTGCAGCTATCGCGTCTGACTTTGCAAGATCCTCCGGCTTCTCAGACATGCAGACCCATCTGAATGGGCCGAATCCGTAGTCAAAGAATAGCGGACCCATGATGTCCTGTACATATGAAGGATAGCGGAAACGTCCGTCTTCGCGAAGAACGTCTGCACCGGCGCGAGAAGCTTCAAGAAGGAAGGCATTTCCGTAATCGAAGAAATACATGCCCTTGTCTGCCAGGCGGTTTACCGCAGCTGCATGTCTTCTGAGCGACTCCTGCACGCATTCCCTGAACCTTTCAGGCTCCTCTGCCATCATTCTGTTGGATTCCTCGTATGAATATCCGACAGGGTAGTAACCTCCTGCCCATGGATTATGAAGTGATGTCTGGTCAGAGCCGAGATCCACATGTATGTCCTCGTCGGCAAGTCTTTCCCAGAGATCCACGACATTGCCCTGATATGCTATGGAAACCACCTCCTTGTCAGCTACAGCCTTGCGGATACGTGGAATGAGCTCGTCGAGATCTTCATGTATCTCGTCAACCCAGCCCTGGTCATGTCTCTTATGAGCTGCATGAGGATTGACCTCGGCACATACGCTGACAACTCCTGAGATCACGCCTGCCTTAGGCTGTGCTCCTGACATTCCGCCAAGTCCTGCAGTGACGAAAAGCAGTCCTCTCATATTCTCCTCGGTTCCCTCTATTCCTCTGGACCTGAGCTGCTTGCGTGCTGCGTTCATGACGGTGATGGTTGTTCCATGAACTATACCCTGAGGACCGATATACATATATGATCCGGCTGTCATCTGTCCGTACTGAGACACTCCAAGAGCATTGAACTTCTCCCAGTGGTCAGGCTTCGAATAATTAGGAATAACCATTCCGTTCGTCACGATGACACGTGGAGCGTCCTTATGGCTTGGGAAAAGGCCGAGAGGGTGGCCCGAGTACATTACAAGAGTCTGTTCGTCAGTCATTGTGGCCAGGTACTGCATCACGAGACGGTACTGTGCCCAGTTCTGGAACACTGCTCCGTTTCCGCCATATGTGATGAGCTCGTGAGGATGCTGTGCCACACGATAGTCCAGATTGTTCTGGATCATAGCCATGATGGCAGCAGCCTGCCTCGATCTTGCCGGATATTCGTCGATCGGACGCGCGTACATCTCATAGTCAGGACGGAAACGATACATATATATGCGTCCATAGTCCTTGAGCTCCTGAGCAAATTCTGAAGCGAGAGTCTCGTGATGCTCTTCAGGGAAGTATCTGAGTGCATTCTTTATAGCCAGAACCTTTTCCTCCGCGCTGAGGATCTCCTTTCGCTTCGGTGCATGGTTCACTGTTGTATCATAAGGCTTTGGCTCCGGAAGTATGGTCGGAATACCAGCCAGGATATCTTCGTGGAATCTGTTCATATGTAAAGTGTTATTGGATCTTTGTGTTGACGATATCCAGTATCTCGGCCTCTTCAGCTACGGCCTTCGCTGCGATTTCGGCCGCTTCTGCACATAGACGTCCGGCCGCTTCACGGTCAGCGAGTCCGGCCGCGTTGATACGTACATTGAGCTGTGCACCGAGAACAGCGCTTCGTGCTGCAAGAGCACCTACGCCGGCATCCGAAACCGAATTAGGATTTCCTTCTTCAGCCATGGCACGTACGATAGGGAAGACTTCAAGAGCAGCCTTCATGGTCTTGAGAGGCACTTCGGTAGCATATAATGTCGCTGCTTCCAATGCTTCTGCACGGGCCTTCTTCTCTTCTTCCGATCCCTTAGGCATACCGATGGCGGCCATGATCCTGTCAAATGCGGCAGTGTCTTCGTCAACGAGGGCAAGAAGCCTGTTCATCAGTGCCTGGCCCTTGTCTGCCCAGTCAGAGAACTCCTTCCAGCGTGCATCCCAGCCTGCCTTATGAGATGAAAGGTTGGCTACCATGGTTCCGAGTGCCGCTCCGAGAGCTCCCATATATGCTGAGATGGATCCACCGCCCGGAGCAGGGGACTCCGATGCTGTCTCATATGCAAAGCCTTTGCATGTCATGCGTACAAGTCTCTCACGTGCAGCAGCTTCCTTCTCGTCTTCGATAAGATATTCGATCACCTTCTCGGACGGATTGAAAGGCTTGAGATCGTCGAGGCCCATCGACTTGACGGCGATTTTCATGATTTCCTCCTCGCTGATACCTGTCGAACGCTGCTGCTTCTCAAGGAAATATCTTCCGGCCTCGATCAGAGTACGTTTTGGTACAAGGCCGACAATCTCGGTTCCCGTTACACGAAGACCACGTGCCTGAGCCGCCCTGCATACCTCATCGAAAGCGACGTGGAGCGGGGTGGTGTTGATATCTGTGATATTCATCGATACCTGTGCGATACCATATTCATCGATGAACCATCCTATTGCCTTGCAGCCCTTCAATGTTCCCGGAATCATCACGGTCTTGCCGTTCTCATCCTTCACGATCTTGCCGGTGATAGGATTGCCCTCTCTCTTAGGACGGCCTTTCTCACGGACATCGAATGCAATCGCATTGGCACGGCGTGTCGATGTCGTGTTGAGGTTATAGTTCACGGCAATGAGGAAGTCACGTGCTCCGACATTTGTAGCACCGGCCTGAGCCGCACGTTCGGTATAGTGTCCGGGACCGAAGTCAGGCTGACGGTCAGGATCTCCCATCTTTTCAGGAAGAGCCTCGTATTCTCCGGCACGGCAGACTGCAAGATTCTTGCGCTCAGGCTTCTGAGCGGCAGCCTCATAGCAGTAGCATGGAATCTCAAGCTCGTTGTATATGCGTTCTGCAAGCTTCCTTGCAAGCTCGGCGCACTCCTGAAGAGTCATTCCTGAAATAGGGATGAGAGGAAGTACATCTGTCGCACCTGAGCGCGGATGTGCTCCGTGATGCTGGCGCATATCGATCAGCTCACCTGCCTTCTTCACTCCCTGGAAGGCAGCTTCAACCACAGCTTCAGGGCTTCCCACAAAGGTGACCACTGTACGGTTCGTGGCTTCACCGGGATCAACATCCAGTACTTTTACTCCACCGGATTTCTCGATTGCACTGACAATTGAGTCAATGACTTCCATATTGCGGCCCTCACTGAAATTAGGCACGCACTCGATGATTCTTTCCATATTTCGGTATATAGTTTTGTGAATTATCAAACAACTTATAAAGTTAGATGTTTTCCGTGAATAATCTCTCTTTCTTTAAAGTTTTTCTTTTTTATTTCATAAAAAAAGCGACCCTGCATTGGATCGCTTCTTCATATAATATGGATGTCATGTCTTAGAACATCTCCGGCTCGTTGTTCTGCTCTGGAGCTTCTGCTGGGCGCTCGCGACGTGGACCTCTTGGACCGCGGTCGTCACGGCGTGGACCTCTGTTATCATCGCGACGTGGACCACGGTTGTCACGGCGGTCATTCTCACGACGTGGGCCGCGCTCAGGGCGTGGACGACGCTCTGGCTCGACATATCCCTCAGGCTTCTCGAGGAGTGCCTTGCGTGAAAGTCTCATCTTGCCTGTCTTCTCGTCGATCTCGAGGAGCTTTACATCCACCTCGTCACCTACATGAAGAACGTCCTCTACCTTCTCGGTCTTCTTCCAGTCGATTTCTGATACATGGAGAAGGCCTTCCTTGCCAGGGAGAATCTCTACGAATGCACCGAACTCGAGGATAGAAACCACCTTGCCATGATATACTGTGCCTGGTTCAGGAACAGCTGTTATGCCGTTGATCCAGTTCAGAGCCTTGTCCATAGCTTCCTTGTCCTGACCGAAGATATCGACAACTCCCTCAGAAACACCGTTGGTGTTCTCCTCGGTGATTGTGATTGTTGTGCCGGTCTCGCGCTGGATACGCTGGATGGTCTCGCCGCCCTTTCCGATGATTGCACCGATGAACTCACCTGCAACACGGATCTGAACCATACGAGGAACGAACTCCTTGTACTCTGCACGTGGCTCACTGATAGTCTTCATCATCTCTCCCATGATGTGCATACGGCCCTGACGTGCCTGCTCGAGAGCCTTCTCGAGAACGTCATATGAAAGACCGTCCACCTTGATGTCCATCTGAGTGGCAGTGATACCGTCTCTTGTACCTGTCACCTTGAAGTCCATGTCTCCGAGGTGGTCCTCGTCTCCGAGGATATCTGTAAGGATGGCGTAACGCTCGTTAGGATTGTCCTTGTCAGTGATGAGACCCATTGCAACACCTGCAACCGGCTTCTTGATCTTCACACCTGCATCCATGAGTGCAAGACATCCTGCACATACGGTAGCCATTGAAGATGAACCGTTTGACTCAAGAATGTCAGATACGACGCGTACTGCGTACGGATTCTCCGGAGCCATAGGGATCATAGGCTTGAGTGCCCTGTATGCAAGGTTTCCGTGTCCGATCTCACGACGGCCAACACCGCGCTGCGGACGAGCCTCACCAGTTGAGAAAGGAGGGAAGTTATAGTGAAGGACGAACTGGTCTGTGTCCTGGATGAGCACTTCGTCACGCTCCTTCATGTCAAGCTTGGTTCCGAGTGTCACGGTTGAAAGTGACTGAGTCTCTCCACGTGTGAAGATGGCAGAACCGTGAGCGCATGGAAGATAGTCGGTCTCGCACCAGATTGGACGTACTGTCGTAGTGTCACGGCCGTCGAGACGTACACCCTCGTCGAGGATCATGTTTCTCATTGCGGCCTTTTCTACAGCATGATAATATCTCTCGATCATCATTCTCTTCTCTTCCTGCTCCTCCTCCGGGAGAGTTGCGTAGAATTCCTCCTTGAGAGCCTCGAATGCATCTGACCTTTCGTGCTTTGCAGAACCTGACTTTGCGATGGCATAGCATCTGTCATAGCAGAACTCCTGGATGGCCTTGCGGAGATCCTCGTCGTTCTCCTCATGGCAGTAAGTCCTCTTCTCAGTCTTGCCTACAGCCTCTGTAAGCTCCATCTGAACCTTGCAGTGCTTCTTGATCTCCTCATGAGCGAACTTGATGGCCTCGAGCATGTCGTGCTCGCTTACCTCGTTCATCTCACCTTCAACCATCATGATGTTGTCATATGTAGCGGCAACCATGATGTCGATGTCTGCGTCAGCCATCTCGCTGAAGTTAGGGTTGATCTTGAGCTCGCCGCCGATACGTGCTACGCGAACCTCTGAAATAGGGCCCTCGAAAGGAATGTCACTCACTGCGAGTGCTGCAGAAGCTGCAAGTCCTGCAAGAGCATCCGGCTGGATGTCCTTCTCTGCAGAGATAAGGTTTACATTTACAAATACCTCAGCGTGGAAATCCTCTGGGAAAAGAGGTCTGAGGGCGCGGTCAACGAGACGCGCGATGAGAATCTCATAATCGGAAGCCTTTCCTTCACGCTTCATGAATCCGCCAGGGAAACGACCTGCGGAAGCATATTTCTCCTTGTAGTCCACCTGGAGAGGCATGAAATCAACGTCCTCCTTTGCATCTTTTGCACATGTTACAGTAGCGAGGAGCATTGTGCCACCCATCTTGACCACTACTGAGCCGTCAGCCTGCTTTGCAAGCTTGCCGGTCTCGATTTCTATTATCCTGCCGTCGGATAATTCGATTGTCTTTTTTACGATATTCATTTTTCCGTCTTCAACCTGCCTCCCCCAATGGGAGTTATTGTTAATTTATCATTTTCCGCCTATACGGAGCTGATAATCAAGCTCCTACATACAGTTACGTATAATATGTTGTTCTGCTCCTGCAGCGCCGCAGGTTGATTTGTTAGCGCTGAGGAAGCGTCTTTGCGTGAAAAAAGGGGGATAACCCAAATTGCTTTGAGTGCTCCCCCTTCGTCGGTTCCTACTATGATGTAGCTTATCGACGGAGGCCAAGCTCCTTAACGATAGCTCTGTATCTCTCGATGTCAACAGACTTGAGATAATCAAGTACGCGACGACGCTTACCTACAAGCTTAAGAAGTGAACGACGAGTTACATAGTCGTGCTTGTTGCTCTTAAGATGCTCGGTAAGGTGAGCGATACGGTAGGAAAATAATGCCACCTGGCTCTCTGGAGAACCTGTGTCAGTATTAGACTTTCCGTACTTCTCGAAAAGCTCCTGTTTTTTCTCTGGTGCCAAATATTCAGCCATCTTTTGAAAAAATTAGAGGTTAATAAATTATAAAATCTGTGCCTCACCCGGATTATGGGATTTTAGCGGGCGCAAAGATAAGTATAAATTACAAGAAAACAACGGGTTCTGCTAAAAAATAGTATGATAATCCTTAAAAGTTTTTATCATTTGAATTCATTTTCTACCTTTACCGCTACAGATATGAAAGGAGAAAAAACAATCCATGACTCCGAAATAGGAGATGTGACGTTCAGAAAGAGCGTCAGAAGCAGCCGTATGAGCATAAGGGTGCATCCTCTCAAGGGTGTGACCGTGTCCGTGCCGTATGTAGTGCCGTATGCCGCCGCAATGCTTTTCCTTCAGGCCCGACGTGACTGGGTCCTTGAAACCCTCGCCAGGCAGAAGGAAAGATTCAAGGATGTCCATGTGCCTTCCGAATCTGAGCTGGAATCATTGCGCCGGCAGGCGAAGAAGGAACTTCCGCATCGTCTCGTCCAGCTTGCTTCCAGATATGGATTCGTTTATAATCGCGTGAGCATCAAGCATAATGCGACCAACTGGGGAAGCTGTTCGGCAAAGGGAAACATCAATCTGAACCTGAATATCGTCAGGCTTCCGCGCGTCCTTCAGGATTATGTCCTCCTTCACGAGCTGTGCCATCTCCGTCATCAGGATCATGGCCATGCCTTTCATCTTCTGCTTGAGCATGTGCTTACGGACAATATGCTGAAACTGGTGGATGATGGTGACGAAATGGCTCTGGAAATGGCACGCAAGGCCGCTGCTTCAAAGGCAAAGTACCCTGTTGACCATACCTGCACGAGGGCTATAAGGCAATATCAGCTGGTATAGAAGTCAGATCTTTCTGTTTTTCCAGCGGCCGGAGCGTATATACAGCCAGCTGCAAATGAAGAGCATACCTGCATATACATGTTCAGCTGTCCAGCATATCGCCACATCCAGCTTCAGGATTCCTATTATCACGGTGCAGTATGCCATATATACCGCGAGGGCGATCAGTTCAAGTCTGAATGCAGTCTTGGTGCTTCCCGTTCCCGAAACGGCCATGAAATATACCTGGCCTCCGACATTGATGAAGTAAGACGAGCACATGACCACCAATGCGGGTATGCAGGCATATATCAGATCCGGGATATCCGTATATATCCTCGCAAGCGTTTCCGGGAAAAGGCAGAAAATGATGATCATGATGCTGACGATGCCGTATGAAAGCTTGAGGATGCGCTTTATCAGCAATGGGACTGTATCCTGATGTCCTTCTCCGATCATGTTGCTGACCAGTGTGCTGCAGGTCGAAGAAAATGCCTGCAGGACCACCCAGATCAGTCCGGACACACCACGTGCGATATTCGAAATGGCAAGTGCACGTTCTCCCAGATGCTCGATATAAAGGAAGAATATCAGCCATGTCGAAATGGAAATCGTATGCTGTATCATTGTCCATGTGCATACCGGCATCATGCTTTTTAGCTCAGCCATGTCGAAACGCGCAGCCTTGTCAAGACCGTACTTCGGGCGGTCGCATCTGATGCGTGTATATGCCACGAAGAATATGAGAGATACCAGTTCCGCAAGGCTTGATCCGATGGCGGCTCCGGTTATGCCAAGGGCAGGACATCCGAATTTGCCGAAGATCAGGATATAGTTGAACACCACGTTGGACAGAACCATCACCACCGAATTGAGGGTCAGGGTCTTGGTCTGTGTCGTTCCGATATAGAACGCACGGAACATGGCAGTCATGAAGGCGAATACCATACCTGGCAGACGCCAGCGTACATAGCTCAGTGCCGCATCATATATGGCATCGGACGATACCATGAACTTCATCATCCATGGGGTGAACAGCTCTGACAGCAGGATTATGACTCCTGAAAGCGCCAGTACGAAATACAATCCTATCCAGAAAATCCTTCCGGTAGCCTTGTAATCACCTTCTCCGTTTCTTCTTCCTATTATGATCTGTGCTCCTATGCTGAATCCGAAGCCGATCATGAAGAGGACCATATAATAAACGATGGCTATGGCGGAAGCTCCCAGTTCTACCTCACCGACCCTTCCCAGGAATGCAGTATCGGTGAGACCGATCATCTGCTCCATTATCAGACTGATCAGGATAGGGTATGCCACCTTCCAGATGTTCCTATATGAATATGTCGCGATATTCTTCAAAATATTAAGTGCAATATAAGTGTTTAAGTGTCAGGGCGTTATGCTAAAACCCTGCTGTCCTATCCATGCAGGGTTCTACTATATTGTGTTGATCGTCAGGGAGTTACGTTGCACTCGCTGACAGCAGCTTGATAGTCTGTTCGACCGTCAGGGAGTTTTCAACCCGGAATATGCCGCTTCTGCTGCGCTGGAGGCTGTCCAGATGAGCCCCGCTGCCGACGGCTTCCCCCAGATCTCGGGCAAATGCACGTACATATGTACCCTTGCTGCATGATATCCTCACCACTGCCCGTGGCAGTCCGAGTGCGGAGTTGTCATTGACGTTGATTCTGCTTGACGCTTTTGAAACAACTTCCGGTTTTGCATCCGCTTCCGAGGTGGTATGGGTTTGGAAAACCGTGCTACCCCCCTGGCCGCAGGGGGAGGGGCCCGCTTCGAAGAAGTGGGAGGGGTTGTTTTCCAAACCCATACCACCTCGGAAGCCGGTCTCAAATGCCAGAAGCTCCAGCTCCGTGATATTGATGCGCGATACCCTTATGAGTTCCTCGGCCGCCTCATCCAGAGTCTTGCCCTCCTTATGAAGCTTCCTTGCCAGCTCATAGGCACGTACTCCGTCAACTGACTTTGCGGAAAACAAAGGCGCAATCTGGTCCTGCTCCCCGATGAAGACAGGAAGAGCCTCGCTGACTGTTCCGGCAGTGATATGCTCATGAGGAAAGAATCTGTCGATCTCCTTCTCAAGATCATATGAAGGAGTCGTAGCGCCGAAGGTGATGCCGGCTACATATTCCTTATGGTGCGACTGAAGCCATTCCGCAAGCTTTGTGGCCTTGCCTATGCATACCAGCAGAATGCCTGTAGCCAGTGGGTCGAGAGTTCCTGCGTGTCCTACCTTGAGATTCTTCTTGCCGAAATGACGGATAGCGGCGAACTTGATCTTCCTGATCACGTCCGCCGATGTCCATCTGTATGGCTTGTCTATAGGGATGATGATCCCCTCCGGATAATCTTCGATGTTTCTTGACAGGAAGCTGTCTTCCGGAGTAAGGATCTTAGCGTTTATTTCCATCAATGATTCTTATTTGCAGCAAGGCATCTTGTCGATGCGGGTCTGATGACGTCCGCCTTCGAATTCCTCGCCGAGCCATGCATCTGTAATTTCCACAACGGTCTCATATGAGATGAAGCGTGCAGGCATCACGAGCACGTTGGCATTGTTGTGCTGCTTGATGAGCTTTCCGATTTCCGGAGTCCAGCAGAGTCCGGCACGAATGCCCTGATGCTTGTTGAGGGTTATTCCTATGCCGTTGCCGGTACCGCAGAATGCTATTCCAAGATCAACCTTTCCGGCTTCGACAGCTTCAGCGAGAGGATGAGCCACGTCAGGGTAGTCCATGCTGGCAGTAGTGTCAGTTCCGAAATTGACGATCTCATATCCTTTTCCCTTGAGGTACTCGGACAGCTGGTTCTTGTACTCCACGCCTGCGTGGTCGTTGCAGATTCCTATCTTCATGATTACAGTGTTGCTTTAATGTATTCTATTCTTTTTGCGAATTCTTCCTTTCCGATCAGGGTCACTATGTCGGCGATGCCGAGTCCGCTTGACGCACCTACAAGTGCAAGACGGAGGCAGTTCATCACCTTTCCCATAGGCCATTCGTTGCCACGGATATATTCCTCAAGCGGTCCTTCAAGTGATTCCTTTGTGAATTCCCCGTTGAAGTTGAGGATGAAATCGGCAGCCTGGAGCGCGAGAGTATAGTTCTCCTCTTTCCAGAATTTTGCCGCATCCTTCTCTGCGAATGTTTCAGGGGCTACGAAGAGATATGAAGCAATGTCCCAGAAATCAGCCACGAATGTAGCTCTTTCCTGAATCAGCGCAACTATCCTTTCAACATACTGACGTGAGAATATCCTGTTCTCGAAGTCTGCTCCTGTCACTGTCATTGGCGAGCCTGCAGTAAGGGCACATGCAGGACAATCGACGATCTGAAGTCCCTTTGACTCCAATACAGGGATATAAAGCGATGTGAGTTCATCCACAGACTTCATTCTGAGATACTCCTTGTTGTACCACTTCGCCTTGTCGGCATTGAAGCGCGCACCTGACTTCACGACCCTTTCAAGAGAGAAGGCTCCGATAAGCTCTTCGAGAGAGAAGAGCTCCTGATCATTGCCCGGATTCCATCCAAGCATGGCGAGAAGGTTCACGAATGCCTCAGGGAAATATCCGTCCTCGCGATATCCGCGTGATACTTCTCCTTCTGCGTTGACCCATTTCAACGGGAATACAGGGAAACCGAGACGGTCTCCGTCACGTTTGCTGAGCTTGCCTTTTCCGTCAGGCTTGAGAAGGAGGGAGAGGTGAGCGAATCTCGGCTGTGTCTCTGTCCATCCGAATGCCTCATAGAGAAGATAATGCAACGGAAGGGAAGGAAGCCATTCCTCGCCACGGATCACCTCGGTGATTTCCATTAGGTGGTCGTCCACGATGTTCGCGAGATGGTATGTAGGGAGCTCGTCAGCCCTCTTCCAGAGCACCTTGTCATCAAGGGTGTCGGTATTGACCTCTACATGTCCTCGAATAAGGTCATCCATCTTCACGACCCTGTTCTCCGGCATCTTGAACCTTATCGTCCAGTCTGTACGTGTCTCGATAAGCTCCTTCCATTCAGCTTCAGGAAGAGAGAGAGAGTTGCGAAGACCGAGTCTTGTGGTCTGGTTATATATGAATGTCTGGCCGGCAGCTTCCATCTCGGCGCGTCTTGCACCAAGCTCCTCTGCAGTATCGAAAGCATAGTATGCGAAGCCGTCTGCAACGAGCTGCTCGGCATACTGACGATATATCGGCTTCCTCTGGCTCTGTCTGTACGGAGCGTGAGGATGGCGTTCAGATGCCGTCTCGACTACATTTCCTGATGCATCCACACCTTCGTCAGGGATGATGCCGCACCAGT
Organism: Bacteroidales bacterium; assembly: GCA_017437125.1. Classification (GTDB taxonomy): domain Bacteria; phylum Bacteroidota; class Bacteroidia; order Bacteroidales; family UBA932; genus Cryptobacteroides. The sequence continues at coordinate 25,699 of JAFSBV010000001.1, forward strand.
TGAGGGCTTCTATGATATATTGCTCTGCTCCAGGGACAAATCTCTGTGAGTCAGTATCTTCAATCCTTATGATGAAGTCTCCTCCGCGCTGCTTTGCGAAGAGGTAATTGTAAAGTGCAGTCCTCACACCACCCATGTGGAGCGGACCGGTAGGAGAGGGGGCGAATCTGACCCTTGTCTTGCGTTCCATATCCTTATATATTTGTTTCGGGCGCAAAATTAATAAAAAATACTATTCCTTGTTTCTTCCGGCCATTCTCTTGATGGCAGGAGTGTTCTCAAGCTCGCTCTTGCTTTCACCTTCGCCGATGAGAAGCACAGGTCTGCGTCCATCTTCAAATGAGATGCCTTTCCTAATTGCGGAATTGTTGTAGCCGATCTTGACGCTTCTTACTTCAGGAAGCTCGATGCCTTCTTCCGATATATGCTCTTCCCGTCTGTAGGTGAAGTTGCTGTCTATGGCAATGATGTTTCCGATATTGCCGTCGGTGATTTCGGTCAACCTGGCCATCTTGAAGCCTGTGGCGATGACGGTGATGCTCACCTTGTCACCGAATTCAGGATCATCATCGAATACGATACCGCGCTTGAAGTTGTTTGCCTTGCCTGTATATTCCTTGATCATCTTGTCGATTTCGTCAAGCTGCCTCATCTGGAGACCGTTCTCGTTTTCTCCGACCGTCACGTTGATGAGTACGTTCTTTGCTGTCTTGATATCGAAATCGTTGAGAAGAGGGGAGTCCATTGCAGACTTCACGGCATCCTTTATCCTGTTGGCGCCGGTACCTGTTCCGCAGCCCATGAGAGCCATTCCGCTGTCGGTCATCATTGTCTTTACATCCTTGAAGTCAACATTGATGAATCCGCGCTTCTTGATGATCTCGGTTATGCCCCTGACCGCTGTTGCAAGTACCTCGTCAGCCTTAGGGAAGGCTTCCTGTATGAGCAGGTCGCCATATTCCTTGTATATCTTCTCGTTGTTGATGATGATGAGGCTGTCAACATTCTTTTCAAGCTCGTTTATGCCGTCGATTGCCTTAGACATGGATTCGTTACCTTCGCTCTTGAAAGGAATTGTTACGACTCCGACGGTCAGGATACCCTTCTTCTTTGCCATCGCAGCAATCACGGGAGCGGCTCCAGTACCGGTTCCTCCTCCCATTCCTGCAGTGATGAAGAGCATGTCGGTGTTGCTGTTGATCACCTTCTCAGCGATCTCATCCTGGGAATTGAGGGCTGCATTTCGACCTTCAGTAGGATTGCAGCCTGCTCCGAGGCCTTCTCCAAGCTGTATCTTGATAGGAACGTCACAGCTGTTGAGAGCCTGAGCATCGGTATTGCATACGATGAAGGTACAGCCTTCGATCCTCTGGTTGTACATGTAGTTGACTGCGTTGCAGCCGCCACCTCCTACACCGATAACCTTGATAATGGAATTCTCAGGTATCCAGTCAGTCGGCATTATATCGTTTTCAGGCATTACACCGTTATTGTCCATATATTCACTCATGTCTTTCCTCTTTTTAGATTTCCTCTTCGCTTATTCCGTCCAGCAGCCTGTTTGTCTTTGCGGCTGTCTCTTCCGCCTTCTTCTTGGCATTGCTCCAGAGAATATCCAGGATATTTCTTCTGCGAGGCTTCTGAGGCGGATCTATGACCGTGGTCTCGCTGTCGCTGAACAGCTTGCCGTCATGCTTCTCTTCCGGTGCGTCAGTCTCATGTATATTATCTGCCTGAACTTCCGATTCATCTTCAACAGGTTCGTCCTCTGTCTCTATCATTACGCTGCATGAACTTCCTCCTGTTTCCAGGATAGCGCAGTTGACTGACTGCTCTTCCTTTGCCGCGAGAATGAGGCCTATCGATGTCGCTGCCGATGTTTCCTTTATTCCGTCGCATCCAACAGTGGAAACCTTACCCTGAGGGTATCCGGTCCTTACCCTGTAACCCGAAAGTTCATATATGAAGTTTCCGAGGTTGGCTATCTGTGCGCATCCTCCTGTGACCACGATTCCGCTTCTGAGCATGTCTGCAAATCCGCTTTCGTTGATCTCATAGAGCATGGCCATTATTATTTCCTCCACTCTCGCCGTAATTATCTCCGAAAGATACTTGACAGGAAGCTTCTTGTCCGGTTCAGCGTTTCCGCTGCTTATGTGGAGAACCTTCTCGCTGAGGCTCTGAAGCTTGTCCGGCATACATGCACCGAATGCAAGCTTTATGTTCTCGGCAAGTCTCTCTGAAATCTGACCTTCCGTCTTGATGTCATTGGTGATGTTCTTTCCTCCGAACGGGATCGATGCGTAGTGGCGCATGATGTTTCCATGATATATGGATACCGATGTGCTTCCGCCACCGAAGTCGATCAGGGCCACACCGTTCTCCATCTCCGAATCGGTAAGTACGGCCTTGGCTGTAGTGTCGGCTGTGAAATACTTCTTCCTTACAGAGATGCCGGTCTTGCTCATGACCGTGTCGATCTTCTTGAGGTCGCTTTTCTTTCCGATGAATATCTTGAAATGTCCCTCAAGGATGTCGCTTGTCATTCCTATGATGTCGTTCTCGATGATCTGGAAATTCTCGCCGTCTGAAAATGACTGGGCCACAGCACCATAGATGGCTTCCTTGTCGGGGTTCTCAAGCGGATATGAATCCTCTGCATAGCTCTTGAGGTCGGCTATGTCCTCGGCAGTGATGTCAGTGTCTTCACCTCTGTCCTTAATGATTCCGCTGTTGCTTTCCTGACGTACCGGATATTTCGACATGCCTACCACCGCCTGGGTGATCTTGATGTCAAGAGCCTCCTCAGCGTCCCTGATGATCCTTCCGAGCGGTTCCGTCACGTGCATTATGTTATACACGCTGCTGTATTTTATTCCAGCGGAAGGCGCTTCCTTGTAATAGACGACCTGGATGTCGTCGCCGTTCACCTTTGCTACGGTGAGGGCGATCTTCGACGTTCCGAGATCAATCGCGACGATATTCTTCTCTTCCATGATATTTCTACTTTTTCTGTTTTTCTGATTTATCTGCAGACGATCTGGCCGTCATATTCGACGCTGACATATCTGTATGCGTCGCTTCCTTTTTCAGGCAGGATGTTGGTATAATACATCTCCATCTTCCTGAACTTCGTGCTGATGTCATCCGGCTGTCCGAAAAGGAACTTTTCCTTGCCCTCTCTCGGAACAAGGGTGAGCTCTCCTCCGTCCGAAACGGTTATCTGGACTATCTTGTCCTTCCATACCTTGCTGTTTTCCATATAGTTGACAACATCCAGCACTTTGCCGAGCCACTCCCTCTCCTTCTCATCGGTAAGTTCTCCCTTGTAGCCGCTGTTGGCCTTGAGCGGGATGTCACCGTCTATGACCTGCACCCTTGACGAATAGCTGTTCTGCAAAGGAAACAGGAATCCTTCGGCATCTGCATAGAATCCTCCGTCCTCCTTCTGGAACCTTACGACCGGTGTCCTCTGGGTCACAGTGACATTCAGCTTTCCGTCACGTGTTGTGTATGCCTGACATTTGTGAACCGCGCTTCTTCCGTCTATTATCCTCTCGACTTCGACCAGGTCTATGCTGTCCAGAATCTGACCGGTATATTCACCGTATTCCCGGTCAAGGTATTTCTTCACGTTGTCAGCCGTGACGAAGCTGTTCCTGCTGCTGTCAGCTATTATGACGTTCAGGCCTGTGCACTTGAGAGGCGCACGGCAGGATACTCCCAGGAAGTATGCCGCCGCGAGGCATCCGGCCAGAAGGCACGCTGATACGATGTTTATTATTCTTCTCACTGTCTTTGACATAGCATTTCGGTTATCGGACCGATGAATCTGTCGATGTTGCCGGCTCCGAATGTTATGAGTGTGTCTATCGGTTCATTCCTGAGATAATCCATGAGTTCCTCCTTGACCATGATCACCTTTTCCGGTGCAGTCACATTGTCGAAGATGATCTCGGATGTGACCCCTGGTATCGGCTCCTCGCGTGCAGGATATATGTCAAGCATGATGAGCTTATCGACCTTGCTCAAGGCTTCTGCGAATTCGTCAGCGAAGTCTCGTGTCCTTGTGTAGAGATGAGGCTGGAATATCGCCGTGAGCTTCCTTCCCGGGAATATGTCCCTCATTGAGCTGATCGCTGCCGCGATCTCCTTGGGATGATGAGCATAGTCATCGATATATGAGCATCCCGGCCTGTTTACATGTATGTCGAAACGCCTCTTGACGCCTTGGAACGTTCCAAGTGCATGTCTTACTTTCTCCGGTTCGAGGCCGTATGTCAGAGCTATCGCGGAAGCTGCCACCGCATTCTCCACATTCACCCATCCCGGTATTCCTACCTTGCAGTCTTTAACGGTTCCGCCCGGCCATATGAGGTCGAATGTGAAATATCCGCATTCATCGACCCTTATGTCCGAAGCATGGAAATCTGCTGCAGGATTGTCATATGAATATGTCAGTATGGAAGCCTTCGTGTCGTTGCTGCCGACCGGAAGTCCGAGCTTTGCGATCAGGGTTCCGCTCACCTGTGATGCGAATGCCTTGAATGCATCGTGCATGTTGCTTATGTCCGAATATATGTCAAGATGATCGGCATCCATTGATGTGATGACGGCTATCTCAGGGAAGAGCTGGAGGAACGAACGGTCGAATTCATCGGCTTCGGCTACGATAGTCTCGTTGGTGCTGACCAGAAGATTCGTATCGTAGTTCTTGGATATGCCTCCAAGGAATGCAGAACATCCTTCACCGCTGTCCTGGAATATATGTGCCGTGAGCGTGCTTGTAGTGGTCTTTCCATGTGTTCCCGCTACAGCGAGACATCTCTGACCATGTGCGATCTCACCGAGCATCCTCGAGCGTTTGATGACCCTGTAGCCGTGTTCCTGGACATAGACCAGTTCGCCCATGTCTTTCGGGATGGCCGGTGTATAAACGACGAGCGTATCCTCGACATTCTTCGGGATATAGTCTATGTTGTCTTCATAGTGAATCTCTATGCCCTCGGATTCCAGTGCATGGGTGAGCTCTGAGGGTGTCTTGTCATATCCGCTTACCTTCAGTCCCTTGAAATTGTAATATCTGGCAATGGCGCTCATTCCGATGCCGCCGATTCCTATGAAATATATGTTGCTCCAGCTTTTCATCTTTATCCAAGTATTCTGTAAACTTCCTTTACTATGGTCTCTGCCGCATCCCTCTTGGCTAATGCGGAGATGTTCTTCTCCATAAGAGCGATCTTCTCAGAATTATCTATCAGTGCACATGCGGTCTCCATAAGCTTTTCCTGAGCCTCCGCGTCCTTCACTATCATTCCTGCATCCTTTCTGACCAGAGCCATGGCATTGTGTGTCTGATGGTCTTCCGTCACATTAGGCGAAGGAACGAATATCGATGCCTTGTGAGCTGCGCAGAGTTCTGAAATCGAACTTGCTCCCGAGCGGGAAATGACCACGTCGGCTGCGGCATATGCCAGATCCATCCTCTTTATGAAGTCGGAATGGATGATATGCCTGAGACACTCTCCGCCAAGACCTTTTTCAGCAGCCTCCTTCATGAATGCATCCACTGAAGGCTTGTAATATTTGCCGCACTGCCAGAGTACCTCCATTCCTTCTCCTCCCGGACATCCGTCCGTGATCCATTTCTTCATGGCATTGTTGAGGGTCGCGCTTCCGAGACTTCCGCCTACTATGAAGAGGTGTCTTCTTGAAGGATCGAGACTGTAGAACTCAAGGGCCTCTTTCTTCATCTCCTCTGTCGCTGGAACGATCTCCTTCCTGATAGGATTGCCGCTGAGTATGATCCTGTCGGCAGGGAAGAATCTTTCCATTCCCTCATATTCCACGCAGATGCTCTCAGCCTTCTTTCCCAGGATCTTGTTCGTCAGTCCGGCGAAGCCGTTCTGCTCCTGGATCAGGGTAGGGACTCCGAGTCTTGATGCCGCCCATAGAAGGGGAGCGCTGGCATATCCTCCTACTCCTACAGCTACATCCGGCTTGAATTCACGTATCAGTTTCTTTGCCATCCTTACGCTGCGGATGACCTTGAAAGGCAATGCGAGATTCGAAAGCGTCAGCTTTCTCTGCAGACCGGCTACAGGAAGGCCGACTATCTCATATCCGGCAGCCGGAACCTTCTCCATCTCCATTCTTCCCTCTGCTCCGACAAACAGTATCTCGTTTTCCGGATTGAAATCCTTCAACATGTTGGCGATGGATATCGCAGGGAAGATATGTCCTCCCGTACCGCCGCCGCTAATTATTGCCTTTATCTTTCTGTATTCCTTCATCGTGTTATCCTTTTTCATTCTTACAGGTCCTCGTCTATCTGTTCCAGTATGCTGATTCGTGCCTGGATGTCGTCTTCCGGCCTGTTCCTTATCGTCTCCTCGACCTTCTGCACCTTCTTCTTGGCCATTCTGCTGATGGACAATATTATTCCGAATGCCAGACATGACACCAGGAAGGCGCTGGCTCCGTCACTGATCAGCGGAAGCGTCTGTCCTGTCATAGGCATGATATCGACATTCACAAGCATGTGCATGAACGCCTGTCCCGTGATCAGGAATGCAAGTCCGCCTATGGCGACTTTCGCGAATTCATTTCCGCACAGCCTTGCGATCATCGAGCTCCTGGCGATGAGGCTGATATAAAGAAGCACAATCATGATGCCTCCGATAAGTCCGTATTCCTCGATCAGGAAGCTGAACATATAGTCTGAATATATATGTGTCACGGAATATTTCTGGGTGCTGTTTCCGCTTCCTTTGCCGAGAAGCTTTCCCTCGTGGACGGCAACCTTGGCTCCGTAAGGCTGGCGGATGTCGTCGAGGGCGTCATAAAATTCCTTCGTTCCTGGCTTCAGTCCTTCAAGAGCTTCTGTATCATAGTCTGCTTCCATTCTGTTGAAGAATGTCTCAAGTCTCGGCATGAACTTTCCGTCTGTAGCCTTGTGCAGTCCGGCTAATGAAATCGCCAGAATAATGAGTCCGGCTCCTGGAAGAAGTAGGTCCTTGAGAGGAATGCCTCCGATCAGCATGGTTCCGATCAGTATCATCGCAAGGAATATCGCACTTGAGTTACTTCCGGGCGCGATCATTCCGCAGATCAGCAATGAAGGGCCATATATGTACAGGATCTTCTTCCATAGCGGTTTCTTCAGGAATTCGAGACTCTTGTGCTTCGCCAGTCCGTTTGCCAGGCTGAACGTCGTGCTTTCCCTTCCTTCATCCATCGCCTCCTTGTCCTGCTTGTAGGCATGCAGAGCCCATGCGAGGTACATGACCATGGCTACCTTGGCTATCTCGAACACATGGATCTGGAAGCCCATGAGGCTGAGCGTTCTCCATGCGCCGTTTATATGCTGTGCCTTGAGGAAGCCCATATCGACATGGAAGTCAAGTATGAGCAGCAGCACGAATGTGATGAAGAAGCCGAATTGAGATAGGACGCGGTAAATACCTATCTTGTTGATGAACTTGTACATGACAAAGATCATGGCAAGTCCGAAAATCGCCACTCCTCCATGGCTTTTCATTATCTCTATTCGCGATTCGTCGGAAAGGAGAGGGGTGGAAGAGAATATGGCAAGTACGGAAATGAGAATAAGAAGGAGGACGATGATCCATATCACCTTGTCTCCTTCTATACTGTCAATGATGCTCCAGAGGCCTTTCTTCGGAGCCTCGGACTTGTCTTTCCAGTTGTTTTCCATATCCTAAAGATTCCTGACTGCGTCTTTGAACTGTCTGCCTCTGTCTTCATAATTCTTGAAGAGGTCGAAGCTTGCACAACATGGTGAAAGGAGAACCACATCTCCTGATTCCGCCAGCTTGTCGGCAAGCTGGACAGCATCCTTCGCAGATGTCACGTCATGTATTTCAGGAACGACACCTTCGAACGAACTGTGGAACTTCGCATTGTCCAGACCCATGCAGATCATTGCCTTCACCTTCTCCCTGGCAAGCGGAAGGAGGCTTGTGTAGTCGTTGCCCTTGTCTGTTCCTCCCACGATCCAGATGACCGGTCTTGTCTGACACTCGAGCGCGTACCATGCAGAATCCACGTTTGTCGCCTTGGAGTCGTTGATATACAGCACGTCCCTGATGCTGAGAACCTTCTCGAGACGGTGCTCCACTGCCTGGAATGTAGCGAGACCGTTCCTTATCACCTCGTTGTCTATATCCATCGCCTTGGCCGCGATAGCTGCAGCCATGGAATTGTATATGTTGTGCTTTCCGCCGAGAGCCAGCTCCTGAAGGTACATGTCGCACTCATCATCCTTGTAGCGGACAATCATCCTGTCGTCCTTCACGAACGCACCCTGTGCCACCTCTTCCTTCTGTGAGAACGGAAGCTTCTGAGCCTTCATGACGATCTGATCCAGATGCCTGATCGTGATCTCGTCGTCAGAGCAGAAGATGAAGCAGTCGTCGCTCGACATGTTCCTTGTGATACGGAACTTCGACTTCACATAATTCTCCATCTTGTAGTCGTACCTGTCCAGATGGTCCGGCGTGATGTTGGTTATGATGGCGATGTCGGCCTTGAAGTCATATACGTTGTCCAGCTGGAAGCTGCTGAGCTCCAGCACATATATGTCATGCTGTTCGGTAGCTACCTGATAAGCATAGCTCTTTCCTATGTTTCCTCCGAGTCCCACGTTGAGGCCTGCGTTCTTCAGAAGGTGATATATGAGGGAAGTCGTGGTCGTCTTGCCGTTGCTTCCGGTGATGCATATCTTCCTTGCAGAATCGTATCTTCCTGCAAACTCTATTTCAGAAATCACATTTATGCCGCCGTCGATGACTTTCTTCACCATCGGTGCTGTCGAAGGGATTCCCGGGCTCTTGATTATTTCATCCGCATTGAGGATCAGTTCCTCCGAATGCCTTCCCTGCTCGTAAGGAATATTCCATTCCTCGAGCATCGAAACATATTTTTCAGGGATCTTTCCCATGTCTGAAAGAAAGACATCAAATCCCTTGACCTTTGCGAGAACAGCGGATCCTACACCGCTTTCGCCTCCACCTAATACTACTACTCTGGACATATGTTGATATAACGATTTTATCTTACCTTAAGCAAAGCCATAGTCAGCACGGCCAGTATCATTCCGACGATCCAGAACCTTGTCACGATCTTGGCTTCCGGCAGTGCCTTTGCAGGCTTCTGTATGAGTGAAGGAATACCTTCCTTCTGATAATGGTGATGGAGTGGGGCCATCTTGAATATCCTCCTTCCTTCACCATATTTCTTTCTTGTGTATTTGAACCAGAACCTCTGCATAAGCACTGAAAGGCTCTCCACGAAGAATACTCCGCACAGGATAGGGAGGAGAAGTTCCTTCCTGATCAGGACAGCGCATACTCCGATGATACCTCCCAGCATGAGGCTTCCTGTATCACCCATGAACACCTGTGCAGGGAATGAATTGTACCACAGGAAGCCGATGAGCGCACCTACGAACGCCGACATGAATACCGCTACCTCTCCGCTTCCCGGGATATACATTATGTTAAGATATTCCGCGTTCACTATGTTTCCCGAAAGCCATGCGAATATTCCCAGCACGACTCCGACTATGGCTGATGTTCCCGTAGCAAGGCCGTCCATTCCGTCGGTGAGATTGACACCGTTGGAACATGCAGTGATCACGATGATGATCATGAGCACGTAAATGGCCCATTTGCAGTACCATCCGAATGTTCCCTTGAAAGGAGAGAGCCACTTGTAGTCGAATTCATGATTCTTCACGAACGGGATGGTGGTCTTGGTGCTCTTGATGACATCATGCTTTTCCGTCATGATTCCAAGGGCTGTTCCAGCATCGACGGTTGTTGAATCGCTTGTTGCCTCGATTGCGATGCTTTCTCCCACCTGTACGTTCTCCCTTACGACAATATCATCGCTGAAGCATACGGCAAGTCCTATCGCAAGTCCGAGCAGACCCTGTGCGATGAGCTTGCCTTTCTCGCTCATGCCTTCCTTGTTCTTTCTGAATACCTTGATGTAATCGTCGGCAAAGCCTATCAGGAAGAACCATACGGTGCTGACAAGCAGCAGGATAGTATATATGTTGGTAAGGTCTGCGAACAGGAGGATCGGTATGATTATGGAGAGGAATATGATGATTCCACCCATTGTAGGGGTTCCCTTCTTCTGCATCTGACCCTCGAGTCCGAGGTCACGTATCTCTTCTCCGATCTGCTTCTTCTGTATCCATCGGATGATCCTCTTTCCTGCAAAGATCGAGATCAGCAGGGCAAAAGTGAATGATATTATGGCACGGAAGGACAGGTAGCCGAAAAGGCCCTGTCCGGGAATGTCTATTCCCAGCTCCTTCAGATATTCTATGAGATGATACAGCATTCTATATTTCGGTTTCTTTAAATATTCCTGTCACTATTTCACGTTCGTCAAAATGTCTTTTCTCAGTGCCGATGATCTGGTAGGTTTCATGTCCCTTTCCGGCAAGGAGTATCGTCGCTCCCTGGCTCGCGATCATTATGGCTGTGCGTATGGCTTCCTCCCTGTCTTCGATGAACAGCGAGCGCGATCTTCCGCTGATGTCCATTCCTGCCTTGATTTCCGCCATGATGTCGGAAGTCTTTTCCGTGCGGCTGTTGTCCGAGGTCACTATGATCCTGTCGGCATGTTTCTGGGCTATGGCAGCCATTTCCGGACGTTTTGTCCTGTCCCTGTCTCCGCCGCATCCGAAAAGACATATGAGCTCGTGATCCGGAGCGATCTCCCTCAATGTCTTGAGCACGTTCTCGAGGGCGTCAGGCGTATGGGCGTAATCGATGATCACGGATATGTCCCTCGGACCTCTTATGTTTTCCAGTCTTCCAGGAGCCGGTCTCAGACCGCTCATGGCTATCAGAGCCTCCTGCCTGTCCGCTCCAAGCACTATTGCCGTGGTATATATGGCAAGCAGATTATATGCGTTATGCATTCCTATGAGAGGACTCCAGCTTTCCTGTCCGTCGATCCTCAGCTGCATTCCCTCGAAGCTCTGCTCCACGATCCTGCACGTGTGGTCTGCGATCTTGCGGCATGAATATGTCACGATCTGAGCCTTCGTGTTCTGCATCATCACCATTCCGTTCCTGTCGTCTATGTTGGTGATTGCATAGGCATCGGCCGGAAGTGTGTCGAAGAACAGCTTCTTGCATCTGAGATATTCCGCAAATGTCTTGTGGTAGTCGAGGTGGTCGTGAGTAAGGTTGGAGAATATTCCCACCTTGAACTTCAGTCCTGCAACCCTTTCCTGCTCGACTCCTATCGAGCTCACTTCCATGAAGCAGTATTCGCATCCTGCGAGAACCATCTCGTTGAGAAGTGAGTTTATTGTAAGAGGGTCTGAGGTAGTGTTTACTGCCTCCGAGCCTCTGGCTCCGACATAATTGGCTATCGTCGAAAGAAGTCCGCAGCTGTAACCGAGAGAGGTGAACATCCTGTAGAGGAGTGTCACGGTAGTGGTCTTTCCGTTGGTTCCGGTAATACCGACAAGTGTCAGCTTCTCGGAAGGATTGTCATAGAAATTGGCGGCAATGATGGCCAGCGCATATCTTGATGACCTTACCTGAACTATCGCAACTCCTTCGACACCGGCCTCAGAGACCTGTCTGCGGGCGATTCCAATATCCTCGCATACTACGGCTGCGGCTCCGCTGCGCACTGCTGTAGCAATGAAACTGTGACCGTCACTGGCGAATCCTCTGACAGCGACGAACAGCGACCCTTGGGCCGCTTTCCTCGAATCGTTGCAGACTGACGTTATTTCTGCACGTATGTCTCCCTCCACGGCAATGACGCCGCTGCCCTCTATGATCTTCTCCAGTATCATTTGAGTACTATATTGATGGTTTCACCTTTCTTCATCTTCGATCCCGCTTTCGGGCTCTGGCTTACCACATGTCCGCTTCCCTTGTGGCTGCATCGGTAGCCGTTGTTCTCTATCGCGTACAGGGCATCCTTGAGTCCGAGACCTTTCAGATCCGGAACAGGAGCATCTGCATCCTTCGAAATGCTTATGTGATCTGCACGCATTTCAGGAACCTCTCCTCGTGCCTTCAGCTCATGTCCCCATTCGTTGTCGTATGCCCACAGGCCGTCGGCCAGTTCCTTGAAAGTCATCGCAGGAATCCTTCCACCATAGACATCATGTCCGATGAGTCCTGTATAGACTACTACGATGGCGGTATATTTAGGCTCTTCAGCCGGGAAGAAGCCTACAAATGTCGCCTGATGCTTCTTTCTTCCGTTTATGTCGGCATATGGGTCGCTGCTTCCGGCTCTTTCTTCACGGCTCAGGTGCATTCTCGATGTTCCCGTCTTTCCCGCAACCGTACACTTCGCATTCTTGAGCCTGCTTGCCGTTCCTTCCAATGTAACCATTGTCAATGCCCTTGTCAGGGTGTCCGCAGTAGCCTTCGAACAGATGGATCCGTTGAGGATCTCAGGCTTGAACTCCTTCACTGTCTTTCCGTTACGCTCGGTTCTTTCCACGACATACGGCTTCATCATCTTGCCGTTGTTTGCAATTGCATTGTAAAATGTAGCAACCTGCAGAGGAGTGACTCTTACAGAGTAGCCGATAGCGACTGAAACGAGGTCGGACATGGTCCATGTCGAGCTTGAAGGATCCGGAATCCTCGGCTTGGCGCTTCCCGTCTCATTAAGGTCGAACTCATAGGCCTCTCCGAAATTGTATTCATGGAGCCTGCTGATGAACTCTTCCGGCTTGTCACCGTAATAATCCTTCACAAGACGGCGGAAAACATAGTTGGAAGATATCTTGAATCCGTCCAGGACAGATATCCTGTCTGTTCCGTGTTTCCTTTCGTAATCGGTTATGTAGCGATCCGGCCTGATCTTGGACATGTCATCCATACGTCCGTGATTGGTCGGAATCTCAGTGTCAAGCTCGATCTTTCCGTCTTCGAGAAGCGTGGTCATGGTCACGGCCTTGAATACAGAACCAGGCTCTGCAGGTCGTCCTGCGGCCATGTTGAACACTTCACGGAACTCTCCGTTCCTATCCTTCTGGAGGTTGACCATCGCACGTACCGCTCCAGTCTCCACGTCCAGCACTACGACACAGCCTCCGACAATGTCTTCTTCCAAAGCCATGTTCCTTCTCAATGCACGGTCGGCCAGATCCTGTATGTTTATGTCTAAGGTAGTCCTTACATCGATTCCGTCCTCTACTGCAACCACATTGCTGTCCACATCCGGAATCATGATGCTTTCGTCGGTGACCTTCTTCCATTCAAGTCCCTTCTTGCCATGGAGGATATAGTCATATTTACCTTCGATGCCGATATGTCTCGACATGGTGTCGTTGTTATGCTTCACATATCCGATGACCCTTCGCGCAAGTCCTTCATAAGGATACTGCCTGGTCTCCTCCTTCTCAACGATCATTCCGCTCCTGTATGTCCTCTCGTTGAAGAGGGGGAGTGACTGCAGCTGGAGAAGAGTGCCATGATCGATACCCTTCGCTATAGGCACGTATCTGCGCTTGTTCCTTCTGCCCGTCAGTATCAGGTCATTATAGTATGATGCGGACTTTCCTTCCTCCTTCAGTACATCCGGAAGTCTTTTTGCCAGTTCCTTCGCCTTTCCTACCCAGATTTCCTCCTTCTCTGCACCTTTTTCCTTGTCCCTGTCATGCTCCTCCTTCAGGACGTAGCAGTCCATATAGACGTTATACATGGGAGTGGACATGGCCAGAAGCTTTCCGTTATGGTCGATTATGGCTCCACGCTCAGGATCAAGCTCCTGCCTGGTCTTCTTGGGCTGGAAATAGCTGACATACCTCGGATCCGGCTCCCAGAAATACTGCAGGATGACGATCTTCACTATGATCGCTATGGCCGCTGTGAGAAACAGTACATGGAAGGCCATAAGCACGTTGCTCGCCCTGCGCTTCTGTCTTTCCTGATTGTTTCCCATATCGGTTCTTCCTTTTTATCTTTTAATGATGTCTGCAGGCTTTTCCGGCGCCTTTATTTCCGATCCCTTCTCCTCAAGCATCCTTTCTATAGTGCTTATGCGGTCGAAGCCGACATATTCGCAGGTCTTCTGAGCATGATATATCTTCATGGTTTCCAACTCCCTGCGGTTCCTTTCGGCCACGCTCATGGTCTGTTCCATCTTGTAGCTCATCCAGATACTCAGCCATCCGAGCACGAATGCGTAGAGTATGTAGGGGAAGAGCCTGTCAAGCCTCATCCTCAGGAGGATGTCTCCGCTCAATATGGATTTGGCCCAGCTCTTTGCCGAGCTTCCAGCTTCCTTTATCTTCTCTCCGTCCATTTCTCTACTCCTTTTCTGCTATTCTCAGTTTTGCGCTGCGTGCTCTTGTGTTGGCTGCGATCTCGCTTTCCTGAGGAAGGATCGGCTTCCTGTTTACGGCCTTGAGAGGTGCGGTAGCGTTTCCGTAGAAATCCTTTTCCACCTTTCCTTCTATGTTTCCGGCCTTGATGAAGTTCTTCACCATCCTGTCCTCGAGGGAATGATATGTTATCACGACAAGCTTTCCTCCGCTCTTGAGCGACTTCGCCGCACCGCTGAGGAACTTCTCAAGGGATTTCATTTCCTGGTTCACCTCGATCCTCAATGCCTGATATACCTTTGCAAGGAACTTATGCTCGGCAAATTTCGGGAGTGCGCTCTCTATCGCTTTTCCGAGGTCTGTGGTAGTCTCGATCTTTGAGACGTCCCTGGCCTTGCATATGAGCTGGGCGATCCTGCGGCTGTTGTCAACCTCTCCGTAGAGCTTCAGGATCCTTTCGAGGTCCTGCTGGTCATATGTGTTGACTATGTCCGCAGCATTCAGCTGTGCCTCCTGGTTCATCCTCATGTCCAGAGGGGCCTCATATCTGAACGAGAATCCTCTTTCCGCAGTATCGAACTGATGTGACGACACTCCGAGGTCAGCCAGCACACCGTCTATGCCTTCCTTGTATCCCTGATGGAGGATATGGTTGTGGATCCATCTGAAATCGCTTCTTATGAGCGTGAGCCTGTCATCATCCGGCTTGTTCGCTATGGCGTCGCTGTCACGGTCGAAGGCAATGACACGTCCGTCAGGAGAAATTCTTCTGAGAATCTCCGATGTGTGTCCTCCGCCTCCGAATGTGGCGTCTGCATAAATTCCGGATGTTGAGCCGATCAAAGCGGAAACGCTTTCATCAAGCAGTACTGAAATGTGATATTCTGACATCGCTGGGTCCTCCTGTTAAAGATCAGAAAGCATATTGGCGATGGATGTGAACTCTTCGTTTGAAATTATTCCGGACTCAAAGTTCTCTTTGGCCCAGATTTCAATCTTATGGTCGTTGCCCGAGAAGACTACTTCCTTGGTCACACCGATCAGTTCCAAGAGTTTCTTTGGTATGGAGAGGCGTCCGAGCTTTGCGTCCGGCTCCACTATCGCACTGTTATGCATGTACGCCCTCCAGAATTTCGCGTGCTTCTCGTTGAAGGTTATGTTGAGCTTCGATCTTACAAGTTCGGACTGACGTTCCCACTCAGCGAATGTGTACATCTCGAGACAATCCTCAAAAACGTCCTTTCTCACCACGAATCTCATGTCTCCATCAGCGGACATTACAGCCTTGAAGGCGGCAGGAAAGATGATCCTTCCCTTGTCGTCAACCTTTACGCTGTATTCGCCGATGAATTTTACCATAACTTTTACACGCTAATCGATGCAAAAGTAAGAATTATTTTCCACTTTCTTCCACTTTCTTCCAAAATTTTCCACATATTTTTTAACATTTCCCCAAAATGCATAAATTTGCAACATCTAATCACTTAGGAAAAAATATGAGGAAGTTTACTACAGCGATACTGACGGCGGTTTTTATGTCTTTTGCATCATGTTCATCACCTTCATCAGAAGAGGTTACGCAGGCTGTTGAAGAAGCGGCTGCTCCGGAATATGAGATGGGATTCTGTGCGGATTCACTGGAAGTGGTGGAAGGCAAGGTGAAGTCAGGACAGTTCTTCTCGAACCTTCTCGGGGGACTCGGCATGAGCCAGAAGGATGCATATGACCTGACGATGGCCTGTGACTCCGTCTTTGATGTCAGGACTCTCCGTGTCGGCAACGACTACAGGGCATATTATTCACTCGACACCCTGAAATATCTCGTCTATGACCGCGACCGAGCAAGCAGCATCGTGTTCGCTTGCCAGCCTCCATACGATGCATGGGTATATGAAAAGCCTGTTTCCATAGAGTCAAGATATGCGGATGTTACAATCAATTCCTCATTGTGGAACGATATGCGTGATGCAGGAGTCTCTCCTCTGCTTATCCTCAGTCTCTCAGATATTTATGCGTGGACAATAGACTTTTTCGGCCTTCAGAAAGGAGACCGTTTCAGAGTGCTTTATGATGAGAAGATATGTGATGGGGAAGTGCTCGCGGTTGACACCGTGCGTTACGCCGTGTTCACTCATGGAAATGAGGATCTGCCGATGATCATGTTCGATCAGAAGGATGGCGGAAACATATGGTGGAACGAGAAGGGTGAGAGCATGAGGAAGGCATTCCTGAAGGCTCCTCTGCAGTATTCGCGCATCAGCTCAGGATTCTCATATGCCCGCAAGCATCCTGTAACAAGAAAGGTCCAGCCACATACCGGAGTCGATTATGCAGCTCCTAAGGGTACTCCTGTAATGTCGATCGGAGACGGAACCGTGACCAGCGTGAAGTACGAAGGAGCCGGTGGAAACACCGTGAGGATCAGGCATAATTCCGTATATTCTACTGCATATCTTCATCTTTCGAAATATGCCAAAGGCCTCAAGGCCGGCCAGCGTGTCCGTCAGGGCGAGGTTATCGGATATGTCGGCTCTACAGGCCGCTCTACCGGTCCGCACCTCGATTTCCGTGTATGGAAGAACGGTACGCCGATCAATCCTCTCAAGATGGAATCACCTCCTGCAGAGCCGATAAAGGAGGAAAACCGCGATATGTTCGAAGAGGCTGCTGCAAAATATAAGGCCCGGATCGATACAATCCAGGCCCGTTCGTTTGTAGAAGTTCTGTTGGACAGAATCTGATATCACCACTTTTCGTAATGGATGTTCTCAGGCTTCCATTTGTCCTTAGGCTGCTCGTTTCCGGCAGGATGTCCTATCGGAATCGCGCAGAATGGCTGGACTGTTGAAGGAAGTCCGAGGAAATCGTGGAGCTTTGGATAAAGATCCTGATTAGGATATACTCCTGTCCATACGGCTCCGAGTCCCAGAGCTTCTGCAGCAAGAAGTATGTTCTGTGTCGCTGCCGCGCAGTCCTGCTGCCAGTAAGGATTCTCGTTTCCTCCCATCCATACGGTCTCGCCGCATACCACAATGGCAAGAGGAGCCTGTTTCAGCATCTTTGCATAAGGAAGGACCTCTGCCATGGCGTCAAGTCTTTCCCTTTCAGTCACTACCACGAATCTCCATGGCTGGAAATTGACTGCGGTAGGAGCTGCCATTCCGGCCCTGAGCATCTTCTCTACAGCTTCCTCAGATACCGGTTCGGAAGTATATTGGCGTACGCTCTTCCTGCTGTGGATGTTCTCGAGGACAGCATCGGCATTGCTGCCGGAATTGCAACATGAACTCATGGCGAATAATGTCAGTGCCGCTAAGGCGATTGTTCTGAAGATGTTTTTCATAATTTATGTTTAAGGGATCAGTATCTGTTGAGCGGCATTCCGTTGGTTTTCATGCGCACCTGCTTCCTTACGTTTGCAAGGACTTCCTCATATGCCTCACGGCCTTCTTCGGTCTTTCCTGCAATGAGGTCAAGATTCGAGGCGGCGTTTGTGAGAATCTGGTCTATAAGGTTCACGATGAACTCCATATCCTTCTCTACAAATCCGCGTGAAGTGATGGCAGGTGTGCCTACACGGATACCTGAAGTCTGGAAAGGAGTACGTGAGTCGAACGGAACCATGTTCTTGTTGACTGTTATGTCTGCCTTGCCAAGTTCCTTCTCGGCTACCTTACCTGTGAGTTCAGGGAACTTTGTGCGTAGGTCGATGAGCATGAGATGGTTGTCGGTACCGCCTGAAACGATCTTGTAACCTCTTGATGCAAAGGCCTCTGCCATTGCCTGGGCATTGGATATCACCTGCTTCTGATATTCCTTGAATTCAGGCTGGAGGGCTTCATAGAATGAAACGGCCTTTGCTGCGATGCAGTGCTCGAGCGGTCCGCCCTGAACACCTGGGAATACGCTTGAGTTCAGGATCTGCGACATCTTCTTTACCACTCCCTTAGGAGTCTTGAGTCCCCAAGGATTATCGAAGTCCTTTCCGAGAAGGATGATTCCTCCGCGAGGGCCTCTGAGGGTCTTGTGTGTGGTAGAAGTCACGATATGTGCATATTTGACAGGATTGCTCAGGAGTCCGGCTGCAATGAGTCCTGCAGTATGCGCCATGTCTATCCAGAGGATGGCTCCCACCTTGTCTGCTATTTCACGCATTCTTGCATAGTCCCACTCCCTTGAATAAGCGGAAGCACCACCGATGATGAGCTTCGGCTTGAATTCGAGAGCCCTCTGCTCCATCTGGTCGTAGTCGATCATTCCAGTAGCCTCGCTGAGACCGTAAGCCACTGCATTGTAGAGTATTCCTGACATGTTCACAGGTGAACCGTGTGTAAGGTGTCCTCCATGTGCAAGGTCAAGTCCCATGAATGTTTCTCCCGGCTTGAGGCAGGCCATCATGACGGCCATGTTTGCCTGTGCACCGGAATGAGGCTGCACATTTGCGTATTCGGCTTCATAAAGTTCGCAGAGACGGTCAATAGCCAGCTGCTCTATCTGGTCAACAACCTCGCATCCACCGTAATACCTGGCTCCCGGATAGCCTTCCGCATACTTGTTTGTGCAGATTGATCCAAGTGCAGTCAGCACCTGCTGGCTGACATAGTTTTCTGAAGCGATGAGCTCGATTCCGGAGGTCTGTCTGTCCTCTTCCTTCCTGATGAGGTTGAAAATCTGTAGATCCTGTTTCATAAATCATTGTTTAAGACGTATGCAAAAATACTCATTTTTTTATTTTTACTACCTTTGTGTTGATAACTTTTTGGATTTATATGGGTAATCGCAAGCTTTTGAACATCGAACTCGGCAGAGTGTCGGCTGAAGAATACAAGGAACTGCCTGAAACAGGCCTTGTTGTGGTTCTTGACAACATACGCAGTGCTCATAATGTGGGCTCCGCATTCAGGACATCGGATTCATTCAAGATTGACAAGATATGGCTCTGCGGTATATGTGCCGTACCTCCATCAGCGGAAATCCATAAATCCGCACTCGGAGCGGAGGACAGTGTGGAATGGGAGCATGTCGATGATACTCTTGAGGCTGTACGTCGTCTTAAGGAGGCCGGATATACGGTCGTATGTGCCGAACAGACCGCATGTTCAGTCATGCTCGACGGCTTTGTACCGGAGAAGGGCAGGAAGTATGCAGTCGTGTTCGGAAATGAGGTGGCAGGTGTGCGTCAGGACGTGGTCGATGCCGCTGATTTCTGTCTGGAGATCCCTCAGTTCGGAACGAAGCATTCCCTGAATGTATCTGTCAGCGTCGGTGTCATCCTGTGGCACTTCAGAATGTTCAGATAAGACTCAGCAGCTGACTTATCAGGAAACCGAGGTAGTTGCCGACGGCGTAACCTATCACGCCGATGGTAAGGCCCGGAATGAGGACGTCCTTGTTCTTCATGGCAGCAGCCATCATCGGGACGAAAGGCGGAGAATTGATGAATGTCACAGAAGATATCACCATCATGTCCGAATCGATCCTGAATATCTTTGCAAATATGATCTGAAGAAGGAGGGAACCGAACACCGCCACAAGAAGGTAGCCCAGCAGACCGATGCCTCCTACAAAGTCAAGCTTGCTCAGATCGGCCATCGAAGCCACCACGATACAGAATATATATATGAAGTACATTCCTATGTCATAACTGTATTTCATCTTCCTGACAGGTCTGATGAACGAACACGCTATGCCCAAGGTGGTGAGCATGAGGATGAATACGGTCATGAACATCGACTCTGGAAGGAGCAGTGCACATCCGGCTGACACTCCCACTATCACTATTGTAAGTCCCAGCAGCTGTCCGGCCTGGGCCATTCCCTTGCGTGTGAACAGTCCTTTGTATGGGTTTTCGTTTTCCTTGTCTATCTCTTTCTGCAGACTTTCCTCATCTTCTTTCGTGAACTTGTGCGAATCGTTCGGCAGGAAGCTCCGGAACAGCCTTATTCCTATTGCAAGCAGGAAGGAAAGGTAAAGGAAGCTGACAAGAATGTCATATGAATTGATCATTATATAGGTCTCGTCATCGACGCCCAGCATCGTCTTGAGAGCCGCCAGATTGATGGTTCCTCCGGTATATACTCCTGTCAGCATTCCGCCTATCATAGCTCCTTCCGGCAGGTTCTTGCCGAAGATCAGATAACCTATGATCACTGCGGTCGCTACGGAAATCATTCCTGTTATCAAGGCAAGAATCTGCGAACGGGCGCCGTTGAGGTTGAATTTACATCCGAAGAGCATCAGCGGAATCGCCAGAGGGACCATTGCGTTTGACAGGAGATCCTGGACGGCGGGAAGCTGCTGAGGCATAAGCCCGATATTTCCTATTATTATGCCGAGTCCGTAAAGAAGCAGAACGGGGCCTATCTTTCCAAGAAAGCTGAATCTGCGGCAGAGCTTCAGGACTCCTGCCGGAATGAGGCAGAAGGCAGCAATAAGAATTATCGTGTTCAAAGTTCCCATGACAAAATCTTTTATGTCTGCAAAAATACGATTTTATATGTCAGATCATTCGGACAGATACCGTTTTTTTTTGAATAATGTGACAAAATGTCAGTATTGGGTGAATGGCATTTCTTTTGCCCTTATATTTGCAGTTCTATTCAAGAAACAACAGAAAAAACATAAAGAATCATGATCAGACCATTAGCAGACAGAGTCGTGATCGAGCCGAAAGCGGCCGAGACTCAGACAGCATCAGGACTTTATATTCCTGACACAGCAAAGGAGAAACCACAGCAGGGCACAGTAGTGGCTGCCGGACCTGGCAAAAAGGACGAGCCGATGGAAGTGAAAGTCGGTGATGTCGTGATTTACGGAAAATATGCCGGCACAGAGGTTTCTGTAGAGGGCAAGGACTATCTCATCATGAAGCAGTCCGATATTCTGGCAATACTTTGATGATCCTGTCGTTAAACATGACAAAAAGGTAAATTTATTATGGCAAAGGATATTAAATTCAATATTGATGCTCGCGCCAAGATGAAGGAAGGCGCTGATGCACTCGCTGATGCAGTAAAGGTAACCCTCGGACCAAAGGGACGTAATGTGGTGATCGCCAAGAAGTTCGGTGCACCTCAGGTTACTAAGGACGGTGTGACTGTTGCAAAGGAGATCCAGCTTGAGGATCAGTTTGCAGACATGGGAGCACAGATGGTGAAGGAGGTCGCATCCAAGACAAACGACCAGGCAGGTGACGGTACTACAACAGCTACCGTTCTTGCACAGGCCATCATCAATGTGGGTCTCAAGAACGTGACAGCCGGTGCAAACCCTATGGATCTCAAGAGGGGAATCGACAAGGCCGTTGCCGCTGTTGTCGAGAATCTCCGTGAGCAGAGCCAGGAGGTAGGTGAGGACTATGCCAAGATCGAGCAGGTCGGAACTATCTCTGCCAACAATGACAATTATATAGGCAAGCTTATCGCTGACGCTATGTCAAAGGTGAAGAAGGACGGTGTCATCACGGTAGAGGAAGCAAAGGGCACAGAGACAGAGGTGAAGGTCGTAGAGGGTATGCAGTTTGACAGAGGATACATCTCTCCTTACTTCATGACAAACGGTGACAAGATGGAGGCCGTTCTTGATGCTCCGTATATTCTTGTTACTGACAAGAAGGTTTCTACAATGAAGGATCTTCTTCCTGTACTCGAGCCTATCGCACGTGAAGGAAAGTCTCTTCTTATCATTGCGGAAGATGTTGATGGCGAGGCTCTTACGACTCTTGTTGTGAACAAGCTCCGCGGAACACTCAAGATCGCGGCAGTGAAAGCTCCAGGCTTCGGTGACCGCCGCAAGGAGATGCTTCAGGACATAGCTGTCCTTACAGGTGGTATGGTGATCTCAGAGGAAAGAGGCTTCAGCCTTGAGAATACGACGCCTGACATGCTCGGAAAGGCAGAGAAGGTTGTCGTTACGAAGGACAATACGACAGTCGTGAATGGTGCAGGCTCGGCAGAGGCCATCCAGGAGCGTGCTGACCTTATCCGCAAGCAGATCGAGACCACAACTTCCGATTATGACCGTGAGAAGCTTCAGGAGCGTCTCGGAAAGCTCGCCGGCGGAGTTGCCGTACTTTATGTTGGTGCTGCTACTGAAGTGGAGATGAAGGAGAAGAAGGACAGGGTAGAGGATGCTCTCAGCGCTACACGTGCTGCCGTAGAGGAAGGAATCGTGCCAGGTGGTGGAGTGGCATATATCCGTGCAGCTGAGGCGATCAAGGACCTCAAGGGTGTGAATGAGGATGAAACTACTGGTATCCATATCGTTGCACGCGCAATCGAGGAGCCTCTCCGTCAGATCGCCGCTAACGCAGGTGTCGAAGGCAGCGTGATCATCAACAAGATCCGTGAAGGCAAGGGCGATTTCGGTTACAATGCACGTACTGATGAGTATGTGAACATGTTTGAGGCCGGAGTGATCGATCCTACAAAGGTGTCACGTGTGGCTCTTGAGAATGCAGCTTCGGTAGCCGGAATGTTCCTTACTACAGAATGCGCCATAGCCGACATCCCTGAGCCTGTTGCAGCCCCTGCAATGCCGGCCGGTGGTATGGGCGGAATGATGTAATCTTACAGTTTGCAAAAAAAATGACGTTGCAGATTTTCAGTATGATGAATCTGCAACGTTTTTTTATATATTTGTGCAATAGAGTATAAGACAATGAAACGGATAGTAACTTTTTTTCTTTTTATTGCCTTTACGTTTGTTTGTGCAGCACAGAACGAACGTGTCCTGAAAGGTCTTGTCTATGGTGAGAATGGCGGGCCGCTGGCAGGTGCGTCAGTATATGCCGTAGGAACAGAACTGTCAGCCAAGACCGATACGGCAGGCAGGTTTACCATATCGGTTCCGCATTCTGTGAACGACTTGCGGGCAGAGTGTCCTGGATATCATATCCTTGTTCAGGAGATTGACGGCTCCTTTATGGTGTTTAAGATGAAGCTTGATGAGAAATATGCGTCCAGGGCATATGAATATGCGTCTATCGAGGCCAGACTTGCGCATAATAAGGAGAAGAGTGTGGCTGATGCAGCGAAAGCTAAGGTCAGGAATGAGAAAAATGCAAAGAAAAGGAAGCTGGACTCCTTGTATAATCTGGAGTATAAGAATATCGGATTGGTTCACTCTGTGGAAATATCATATGGATATCAGCTGGCTAAAGGTGAAGTGGCCTACAAGAATCTCGGCTTCAGGGAGTATGGCAGCCTGCACCCTGTGGAGCTGGACTATACATTATCTTATAGATTTCATAATTTCTTTTCATTGGGAATCGGTACCGGAGTCCAATATCAGCTTGTGAATCTTTGCAAATATCCTGATGTATTTGATCCGAGCTACGACGGATATGAAGACTTCACACCTGTCAATGTTCCTGTGTTCCTGAACATTAAATCATATCTGACCAGAGGAAGCTGGCAGCCATTGGTGTCTGTATCTGCAGGAATCTATTGTCCCAACCTGGAGGGGATGGCAGACGTAGGAATCGGCTTGAACTATCGTTTGAACAGGACATCGAATATATATTTCCTCTTTTCCGTAAGAACAACTCCATATGGAGATTTCCGTCAATACAAATCAAGTGTGATCGGTGGAGAAAGGGATTTCTCTGTATATTATACGGGAGTGGCGTGGACTCCTTCATTCAAGTTAGGTTTCACCTTTTAAATGAGGCATGAAAATGAAGAAGTTAATATTGGCATTGTTTCTTTTCCCGCTGGTTCTGTCTTGTGTCCGGCAGATGGAAGAGATGGAATCAACCAGGATAGCCGGTACCTGGGCTGTGGTTGATGAAAACGATATCGCCTCAAGGTTTTTTGTCTTTGATAATGGCTATCTTCATGAATATAAGTCTGTTAATGGATACTTTGTGAGGGATCAGATCCTGTGGGGAACCGAGAGATTTCCATTCAATGGCGGTGATGAGTACAGATATTCATTTCAGGACGGAGTCATACATTACCGGAATTATTATAAAGACGTACATACCGCTCTGGTACTTGAAGGCAATGAAATGAGACTGGGAGAGGACAGGTGTTTACGGGTAAGGGAGACAGACAAGTCATTCTACTCGACAATCGTTCTGTCAGAGGCAAACAAGCTGAATTTCCACGCTGGAGGTGAGGATGTGGAATGGGATTTCATTATTGAAAATCCTGTTGATGGTTTTGAACTTGTGGTCGCGGAAGCTCCTGTGTGGTGTGACGGGGCAGAAGGTGTAAGAGTTGAGGATGGCAAGATCTGTTTCTCTGTGCCGCCGGGTACGGAAACGCTTGAAGGCAAGTTCGTTTTTTCCTATCTCTCTGCAGAGGATGTGGTGGTTGATGTGAAGATGAGTGCTCCTGAAATCATTCTTGATGAAACAAGCGGTATCTTGGACTACAATCAGGCTTCATATTCGTTCGGGTATAAGATAAAGAACAGGATTGAAGGAGTTCAGGTGGAAATTGAATATGATGCGGATTGGATAACAGCTGTAGAAGATGACGGCAGTTCGATAACATATTCTGTGACGACAAATGCAAGCGGGGCCTATCGCTCTGCCCGCATCGCTCTCATTTATTCCGGTATCAGAGCTGAATATGAGATCGGACAGGAGTATGCACGAACAAAGGTGATGCTGGATAAGCCTTCGGAAATAGTGAAGTTCAATGCTGCCGCCTATTCGTTCGCCTATGAGATAATTGATGAATTGGAATGGGTTCAGCTTCAGATTGAAGTGGATTCTGACTGGATTACGGATGTAAAGGATAATGGAGGAGTGATCACTTATTCTGTGACTGAGAACAACAGCGGATCCGCCCGTACCGGTCGTATCAAGCTTACTTATGGCAGTTCGACAAGAATATTTGCGATTACACAGTCATATTCGCGTGGCTATTCATCCTGGATCGGGGACTGGACTTTCACTGGCGCGGATGGATTTGCTCAGACTGTGACGTTTTTGCCGAGAGTTGCTGACAAATCATTCTCGATGATCGGTTTTCTCGGACTGCCGGCAGATAAATCGATTGCCGTACAATGGGATGAAGAGAATCAGGTATGGAATATTGCCAGTCAGTATTTAGGCAGACTGACTGTCCCGAGCGGATGGGAGGGTGACGCATGGCTGTATGGAGCAGGTGATGGAAAGTACATTACCAAGACAGATATACCTATATGTACAGGTGGCATATACAAGGATGGCAGCTATGTAGCGGTTGCTTGTGAAGAATTCATACCTGAACCTTACAATTACCTCTTTAAACCGACAACTATGATCGTTATTGCGGAAAAGGCTTATGATAATCAGGTATATGTCTATCGGGAAGACACTCTGAACTTTCCGTTTACCATTACCCGCGCAGGTGAATGACATATGAATCAGGTGATTGAATAAGAAAAGCGGCAGTCGATCCGACTGCCGCTTTCAGGCTATAAGAGACCCTTAAAGGGAACCTTTCATTATGAAAGTTTATTGATATAAACTGCGATACCGCTCTTGAGGTTTGCAGCTTTGTTCTTGTGGATAACGCCGATCTTAGCGAGCTTGTCGATCATTGCATAGACCTTTGGTGCGTTAGCCTCGGCTGCTGTCTTGTCGGTTGTGTTTCGAATCGCACGGATTGCGTTTCTTGTAGTCTTTGCATAATACTTATTATGCAATCTGCGCCTTTCGCTCTGGCGATAGCGCTTGTCTGCTGATGCGTGGTTTGCCATTGTTTTTATTTTTTATATTTTCTTAGTAGTCGGTAGGGGAATCGAACCCCTCTTGCAAGAATGAAAATCTTGAGTCCTAACCGATAGACGAACCGACCAAACTGACCATTTTTTACAAATGGGAGTGCAAAGGTAAGAATTATTTTTTAATAGACAAAATATTTTTGTTATTTTCTGCCTTCAGTTTCTTCCTCTTTCCACTCGAATGAGTAAAGAACGGACTCTATCTGTCTGAGATACTGTCTCTTGTCATACTTCGGAGCATATACGAAAGCAAGCATCACGATCATGTCTTTTCCGTCCTTGCTGTAGAATGCATGGGCAACAAACGGGCCTCCCATGAAGTCGTTGTGTACCTCCCAAAGCCCTCTGATCTCTGCAAATCCGTGTCCCTTGTAGTTCATGTAGGTAATCGATGGGGCGATTACAGGGGCGATTGTCATATATGTATTTTCAAACATTCCCGGAACGTTCTTCTGAAGCATCGCGTTGATGTTTGTGGTGAGGCTCTCCCTGCTCATCATGTCTTCTCCGTCCACAACAGGATACTTGAATATGAGGATGCTTTGCTGAGTGTCCTGTGGAGCGTATGTGACCCAGATGAAGTCGCTGGTCCTGCTCTTGATCTTGTAGCCGGAAGGGAAATGTGGAGATCCTCCGAATATGTCAGTGATGACCGGAGCTATGGAGAGTTCTTCATATTTCTTTGTATTGGAGATCACACGGTCTCTTTCGGCCTGCTCCAGTGTGGTTATTATCTTTCTGCTGTTTTCCTTGATCAGGGCTACTGCGGTGTCGGAATCAGGTGCGTTTACACTGATGACGCACTGAGGGGCAGCCCAGACATTCTGCCTGATCACTACGCCTGGTTCTGTGACATCGCTGCCGACATTGATGATGATGATGTTTCTGTGGATCTGGAACATGTTGTTGAATCCGCTCGGAGCCACGTCAACGAGAGTATATAGCGGTTCTGCCTGAGGTAGGAACGGACAGTCTGCCGCAAGTGTGTCGCGGAGGGTGATTCCTATGTCGCCTTCCCATTCGCTCTTGTCGAGGACGATGATCACCTCGCCTGCCTTTCCGCTGATGTTGGGGAGAAGGGCTTTCTTTCTTTTCTCTTCACTGCATGATGCCAAGGTCATGACTGTCATTGCAGCCAGAGCCAGATATGTCAGGATTCGTTTCATGGTATGATTATTAATTGGTTATCTGAATAGTCTTGTTATGTCGTTTCCGAAGGCCAGGATCATAAGGCCGAATACGATAATCATGCCTATGAGCTGGGTTATGTAAAGGAAATTGTCGCTTGGCTTCCTTCCGGTTATCATTTCATATAATGTAAATAGGATATGACCTCCGTCAAGTGCAGGAATAGGAAGCAGGTTCATTACTCCCAGCATTATGGAGAGCAGGGCGATGATGCTGAGGAAGCTGTACCAGTCCCATGCCGACGGGAATATCTGTCCTATGGCGATGAAGCTTCCGACTGACTTGTATGCCTCAGTGCTTGGAGTCGCCACCAGCTTCAGATCCTTGAGATAATCCCCGATGGAACTGAATGTCTTTCTGAATCCTGCCGGTATGGCTGAAACGAGGGAATATTCCCTCGTCTGGATATCCGGCTGCATGAGATATACTCCGAGACGGCCGGTCGAATCGACTGCCATCCTGGTTGAAAGCGTGTCTCCTGAACGCAGATAGCAGATCTCGACATGTGCTCCTGCATGTGCTTCAAGCAGAGGCCATGCTTCCTGGACGAAGCTTACTTCTTCTCCTGCGATATTTATGATCTTGTCTCCGCTCTGAAGGTCAAGGCCATGATTCGGTGATTCTGCGGCAATCTCCTTGATAGAGAACGGCATCGCCAGATCGAACATTCCTGGTGTATTGAGGACGTCACCTATCATGCTGTGGTCGATATATATGTTTACGGTGTCATTGCCACGGAGGACGGTAGCCTTGGATGCGGCATGTCTCGCGAGGTCGGCCTGAAGCATTCCGAAGTTTTCCGGAACATAATCATCGAACATCAGGATCTCGTCTCCTGTCCTGAATCCCATTTCATGGGCCAGTTCGTTCACATATATCTTGTTTCCTTTGTTTCCTATGAAGCTTTCTCCCCAGATAGAAAGGATGGTCGAATACATGAGGATGGCGAATATGAAATTGAAGAGGACTCCTCCTGCCATCACCATGATTCTCTGCCATGCGGGTTTTGAACGGAATTCCCATGGCTTCGGCTCTATCTTGAGATGTTCCGTGTCCATCGACTCGTCAATCATGCCGGAAATCTTGCAATATCCTCCGAAAGGAAGCCAGCCGATTCCGTATTCGGTCTCCCATTCCGCTGCTTTCGGGAATATCTTCACGAACCATGGGGCCTTTGTGCTGAATATCTTTACGTTGCCGGCATCGAAGAAAAGGAAGAACTTGTCAACGCGTATTCCGAATGCCTTGGCAAATATGAAGTGGCCGAATTCATGCACTACGATAAGTATCGCCAGTGCAAGAATGACCTGAAGTGTCTTTATCAATGCAATCATCTGAAGTGTCAGTTGTTATAGGGATTTCCCGCCGGCTGTCTTGCTGATGAGCTCTGCCGCTTTTGCAAGTGTGGCGTCGTTTGTCTCGAAGATGTCTTCCAACGAAGGATTCTCTGCAAAATCCGCACCAGCCATGCATTCTCCGACGATGTCAGTGATGTCATAGAAGCCGATCTCCTCTCTCAGGAATGCCGCTACGGCAGCCTCATTGGCTGCGTTCATTATGCATGGCATGTTTCCGCCTTTCTCAAGAGCTGCATATGCGAGGGAAAGGGCAGGGAACTTCTCCTGGTCAGGAGCAAAGAACGACATGCTTCCGAGTTCTGCGAAATTGAGCTTCCTGTTGTCAAGGGAGAGTCTGTATGGGTAGCTGAATGCGAACTGGATGGCCTCGCGCATATCAGGATGTCCCATCTGTGCTATGACCGAGCCGTCGGCATATTCCACCATCGAGTGTATGATCGATTCCGGATGGATCACAACCTGGATCTTGTCGCCCGGGATTCCGAACAGCCAGCGTGCCTCGATGATCTCAAGACCCTTGTTCATCATGGTGGCCGAATCGATGGTGATCTTGCTTCCCATGCTCCAGTTCGGATGGTTCAGAGCCTGGGCGCGGGTCGCTTTGGCAATGTCCTCGCGGTTCCATGTGCGGAATGGCCCTCCTGATGCTGTCAGATGTATCTTTTCTATAGGTGCTCCTGCAGATCCCATGAGGCATTGGAAGATGGCCGAGTGTTCAGAGTCAACCGGAAGTATGCGGGCATGATGCTTCTCTGCCAGTCCCATCACGAGCTTTCCTGCCGCCACCAATGTCTCCTTGTTGGCCAAAGCGATGGTCTTGCCGGCCTTTACTGCCGCAACGGTAGAGGAAAGGCCGCTGAAACCCACCATGGAAGTGAGGACGATGTCGATATTGTCTCCTGACACGAGATCGCATACAGACTGCATTCCTGCAAATACCTTTATATAATGAGGCTGCAGGGCTTCCGATACCTCGGCGTATTTGTCTTCATTGCATATTACGACATTGTTGACATCGAATTCGATTGCCTGCTGAATGAGAAGTTCCGTGCTGTTATTTGCTGTAAGCAGTTCTACCTCAAACAGGTCCCTGTGCTGTCTGATGACGTCAAGCGCCTGTCTTCCGATCGATCCGGTCGATCCCAATATGGCTATATGCCTTTTCTCCATGTTCTTTAGAAATTAATGTATCTTGTCGGGTCAACGCTTTCACCCTTATGCCATAATTCGAAGTGGAGGTGGTCTCCTGTGCTGAGTGAGCCGGTATTTCCCACAAGTGCGATAGGGGAGCCAGCCGTCACCTTGTCTCCTGTCTTCTTCAGAAGCTTCTCATTATGCTTGTAAATGGATATTATATCGCCTTCGTGCTGGATCTGGATGGTGTATCCTGCGTCTTCGCTCCATCCGTCATATATCACGGTTCCGTCCAGAGTGGCCTTTACTACGGATCCTGCAGGGGCGGTTATGTCAATGAAAGGATGGACTGCCGGGTCATATCCCTGCGATACCACACCCTTGAGAGGGGTGAAGAAATGCAGGCCCTCGATAGGAAGGTCTCGCTTGTCCCTGTCCGAAATTCCGAACTGTTCCTCCTCTTTTACGTGCTGCCTGAGAAGTGAATCCTTTAAAGCGAGTTCCGCAGCATCGAGCTCTGATGCCGCACGGCTGTCCCTGGCGTTGATTATGCTGTCTATCTTGAGAGGCTCCTCGCCGTCAACCACCCTGCGGAGATTTTCCGAGTAAAGTTCCCATCTGTATATTACATTCTCCAGAGAATCTATACGGAGGGCGTTCTGTATGGCCGCTCTCTTGGAATGCGCGTCAGGGTATCCCGGAATGAATGTCCTGACAGGGGTGAATGCGACAATTGAATAGATCAAAGCCGTGAATACTACTATTACGCTGATCAGTGCCACAAAGAAGCTTGTCCTTGTGAAATGGATGTTGAACAGATGCTTGTGCGTCTTGTCATCGATGATGGCAAGACGGAACTTGCTGGTCTTATTGTCTTTGTTGACTTTGCTCATAAACGCTTTTTTCTTAACTTTGCCTCCAAATGGACAGAATCATAGGGATAGATTACGGAAGGAAGCGTGCGGGTGTTGCAGTCAGCGACCCCCTTGGCATCTTTGCGTCTGCCCTGGAGACGATACAATCTGCAAAGATAATAGAATATCTCAAAAAATATGCTGAAAATGAGAATGTAGTGCGTTTCGTCGTGGGGTATCCGGTGAATATGAACGGGGCTCCGTCGGAGGCTGCGAAGGATGTGGATGTGTTCCTGAAGCAGCTTGCAAAGGCTTTCCCGGAAGTGCCCGTGACGCTTGAGGATGAGCGCTTCACCTCGGTGCTTGCGCACAGGGCCATGATTGACGGAGGTATGAAGGCGAAGGACCGCAGGGACAAGGAATCGGTTGACAAGATAAGTGCGGCAATCATCCTTCAGGGATATATGGACCGTCAGTCTGCTTCTGCCGGCCCGGCATTTGATCCGTTGTCTGTTCCGGATTCCATGTCATCGAAAGTGACAAGAAAAAAACGAAGATAAGATATGATTTTACCTATTTATTTGTATGGATCGGAGAAATTGCGCAATGCCAATGCAGAGGCGGATCTCCAGGACAAGGAGGGCTTGACAAAGCTTATCTCCGATATGAAGGAAACATTGCTGGCAGCAGACGGCTGCGGTCTTGCCGCTCCGCAGGTGGGTGTCAATCTCCGTGTGGTGATTGTTGACGGCAGTGATCTGACTGATACATATGACTATCTCAAGGATTTCCGCAGGGTGATGATAAATCCTGTCGTTCTCGAAGAGAGCAAGGAGGTGTGCGAGTTTTCGGAAGGATGTCTCAGTGTACCGGGAATATATGCGGAGGTAACACGTCCTTCGAAGATCAAGGTCGAATATTACGACGAGAATTTCGAGAAGGTGGTCGAGGAATTCGACCGTTTCGCCTGCAGAATGGTACAGCATGAGCTTTCTCATCTTGACGGAAACCTTTTTGTTGATAACGTGTCTCAGATACGTCGCAAGATGATTGCCCGCAAGCTTCAGGCGATTTCAAAGGGAACAGTACAGACAAGATATAAATCAAAGAGATAATGGGAGCATTTCACGCATACGACATAAGAGGAATCTATAATGTGGATTTCGATAAGGAAACGGCTTATAAGGTAGGATATTTCATCCCTGAGCTGCTTTCTGCGGACAAGGTGCTTGTCGGAAGGGATGCGAGAGTGTCTTCTGACGAGATACATGAGTATCTTCTCAAGGGACTGACAGACGCCGGTGCCGATGTTTATGATGTCGGTCTGAGCACGACTCCTATGGTATATTTCGGAACTGCGAATTACGGATTCAAGGCTTCGGTGCAGATTACTGCTTCGCATAATCCTGCAGAATACAACGGTATGAAGGTTTCGCGTGAGAATGCCCTTCCGGTAGGTCTCGACACAGGACTCGGCCAGATAAAGGAATGGATCGAAACCGGTCGTGAATGCGTTCCGGCTGCTGTCAAGGGACAGGTGCATGATATGGACATACGTGCCGACTACCTGGCATTCCTGCTCAAGTACAAAGGTGATTGGTCAGGACTCAAGATAGCTATGGACGTGTCCAACGGAATGGCGTCGCTTTTCGTACGCGACATATTCGGTGACCAGCCGGCATATATATATGAAGATATGGACGGACGTTTCCCTAACCATGAGCCGAACCCTCTCGTTCAGAAGAATGTCGAGGCGCTCAAGAACCTTGTGGCTGAGACCAAGGCTGACATAGGTGTCATATTCGACGGTGATGCCGACCGTGTGATGTTCGTTGACGAGAACAGCAGATTCGTATCACCAGACCTCATGATAGCCGTTCTCGGACATTATTTCCTTGAGGAAAGGGGAGAGAAGGGATATATCCATCAGGACATCAGAAGCTCTAAGGCTGTAGGAGAATATCTCGCACCTATGGGTGGAGTCATGAACACATGGAGAGTGGGTCGTGCATATGCAGCGCTGAAACTTCGTGAAATCGACGGAGTCTTTGGAGGAGAACTTGCCGGTCATTATTATTTCCGTGATTTCTTCTATTCTGACAGCGGTCTTCTCGCTGCCATCCTGATCATCAATGTCGTTGCGAAGATGAAGGCTCAGGGCGTTTCTCTCAGCCAGCTTATCGCACGTATCGAAAAGTACCAGAATTCAGGTGAGATCAACTTCCGTCTTGAGGATAAGAAGGGTGCAATGGATGCAGTACGTGACTATTTCATGAGCACGGAGAAATCGACTGCCTATATGGACTTTGACGGCTACAGGGTTGAATTTCCTGACTGGTGGTTCAATATAAGACCTTCAAATACAGAGCCTTATCTGAGATTCCTCTGCGAGGCTACATCGAAGGAGCTTCTTGATGAGAAGGTTGCCAAGGTTCGCGAGATCCTCACAGAACAGTTCGGAGCGAAGTAGGATGAGGAAGTTTCTGTGCATTACGGCGCTGCTGACTTTGATGTCTGCCGGCGTTTCCAAGGCTGTGAATCCTGTCAGGATTGATACTGTCAGGACGCAGCTTGTCGTTCCTCGTCCGGCTTTGGAGCCTCTTAAGTCGCTTATCACATCCCCTTCGGATCCGATAGATACCCTTGATACCGCCAATGAGCACATCAAGGTCATACTCCATGCCGACAACACATGGCAGTATTACAAGACTCCTGGCTTCCAGCAGGTTGCCGGCGTCTTTGATGACCATTGGAACGAGACCCAGAGCAATCCTTACGGAATCGAGCAGAAGGATCTTCCTGACCAGTGGTCGATATGGCTTGTCGATAGCCTGGACCAGTATCATTGCCCGTTCCAGGGCTCGATACACAGCAGAGGCAAGTTCGGCGTACGCCGCGGCCGCCGTCATCAGGGAGTGGATATCCCTCTCAAGGTCGGCGAACCTGTCTATGCTACATTTACGGGAAAGGTGCGTATGTCAAAGTATATGGGCGCTTTCGGAAACCTTGTAGTGATCCGTCATGACAACGGCATCGAGACTTTCTATGCCCATCTTTCGAAGAGGAATGTAGAGGCAGGAGACTGGGTAAATGCTGGTGATGTCATAGGTCTTGGCGGCTCTACAGGCCGTTCTACAGGCCCGCATCTCCATTTCGAGACCCGCTACAACGGCTTTGCCTTCGACCCTCAGTGGCTCATCGATTTCGAGAAGGGCATACTCCGTCACCGTCTCTTTGTCCTGAAGAAGAAATACTTCAACATATATAGCAATTACGAACAGGACTTCGAGGACGAGATAAAGAACGCGGAGGATGACAAGAAGGAGGATGCAGAAAGAGAGGCCATGCGCTGGTACACGATCAAATCCGGCGACACTCTCGGCCGCATAGCCATAAACCACGGCACGACCGTCAGCGAACTCTGCCGTCTCAACGGCATCTCCCGCACAACGACTCTCAAGATCGGCAGGAAGATCAGAGTCAGATGATTTGACACCTCGGACGTTTTAGGCGTAAAAAATGACCGAGGTGTCATGAAAATATGCTCATAGAGATAATTCAGATGACACCTCGGTCGTAAATATTATGAAAAACGTCTAAGCTCTTATATGCCTATTCCCACTCGATGGTAGCGCTTGGCTTTGGTGAGAGGTCGTAGCATACGCGGTTGACCTGAGGAACCTCGGCGAGGATGCGGTCGGTGATCTTCATGAGGATCGGCCAGTCGATCTGCTCGATGGTTGCAGTCATGGCGTCGATAGTGTTGACGGCGCGGATGATTACAGGCCAGTCGTATGAACGTGCGTTATTGCGTACTCCTACAGACTTGAAGTCAGGAACTACAGTGAAGTACTGCCATACCTTCTTGTCAAGGCCTGCTGCTGCGAACTCCTCGCGAAGAATAGCATCAGCCTCACGGAGCGCCTCAAGACGGTCACGTGTGATGGCTCCGAGACAGCGTACGCCGAGACCCGGGCCTGGGAACGGCTGGCGGTAAACCATCTCATATGGAAGTCCGAGCTCTACTCCACATGCGCGGACCTCATCCTTGAAAAGCTGTTTCAGCGGTTCAACGAGCTCGAACTGGAGATCGTCAGGAAGACCGCCTACATTGTGGTGCGATTTAACCATCTTGGCAGTCTTGGTGCCGCTTTCCACGATGTCAGGATAGATGGTTCCCTGACCGAGGAAATCTATGCCGTCAAGCTTGCGTGCCTCCTCCTCGAATACGCGGATGAACTCTCCGCCGATGATCTTTCTCTTCTGCTCTGGGTCTGCAACTCCTTCGAGAAGACCGAGGAAACGGTCTGTTGCGTCAACATATATCAGGTTTGCACAAAGCTGGTTTCTGAACACTTCCACTACGTTCTCAGACTCGCCCTTGCGCATGAGTCCGTGGTTCACGTGAACGCATACGAGATTGTCTCCGATGGCTTTCAACAGCAGTGCAGCCACGACAGAACTGTCAACGCCGCCTGAAAGAGCAAGAAGAACCTTGCGGTCTCCGACCTGTCTGCGCACGAGCTCTATCTGATCTGCAACGAAGTTCTTCATGTTCCAGTTAGCCTCAGCCTTGCATGTGTCGAATACGAATTCCTTCAGAGCGGCCTTTGCGGCTTCTTCGTCGTTTCCGAACTGCGGAAGCTTCACTTCACAGAGAGCTTTGTCATGACCTGCAGCGATAACTGGGAATCCTGCTTCATAAATCTCAGGAAGGACATCAATCGCAACTCCGTCAATGACATTGTTAGGACCTCCGTTGATGATGATACCTTTTACATTTGGCAGTGCCTTGAGCTCTGCAGCCGTAATGTCATGCGGGTAGATCTCGCTGTAAACACCCAATGAGCGGATAGCTCTGGCTACTACGGTGTTCTCGTGACTTCCGAGATCAAGGATTACAATCATGTCTTGCTTCATAATGTTTAAATTTAAATTGTTTTTCTAACCAAGGCGCAAAAATAAAAAAAGTGTTTCAATTATTTTGTAAAAATATCTAATTTTGCAAATCTTTTTCGAACGGATTTTCCGGTCGGGCAGCGGTATGCTGTCAAATGATTAATTATTAGGCAGATATGCAGGAAATCAGAAACATAGCGATCATCGCCCATGTCGATCATGGTAAGACCACTCTTGTGGACAGGATGATCTATCAGGCGCGTCAGGCACGCGAGCAGGAGAAGCTGGGAGAGCTGATCCTTGACAACAATGACCTCGAACGGGAAAGAGGAATCACCATTCTGGCAAAGAACGTATCGGTAATATATAAAGGAGTGAAGATCAATGTCATCGACACTCCGGGCCATAGTGACTTCGGAGGTGAGGTGGAGCGTGTGCTCAACATGGCAGATGGCGTGATTCTTCTTGTTGATGCATTCGAGGGATGTATGCCGCAGACACGATTCGTTCTTCAGAAAGCAATAGAGATGGGCAAGAAGCCTGTTCTCGTCATCAATAAGGTTGACAAGCTTAACTGCCGCCCTGAGGAAGTGCAGGAGGAGGTGTTCGACCTTATGTTCTCTCTTGGAGCAACAGAGGACCAGCTGGACTTCAGAACTGTTTACGGAAGTGCAAAGCAGGGATGGATGTCTTATGACTGGAAGGAGCAGACAAATGACATCACTCCTCTTCTGGATACGATTCTTGAAGTCATTCCGGCTCCGGAAGTTGTCGAGGGAACCCCTCAGATGCTGATTTCTTCTTTGGAGTATTCTCCATATGTGGGCCGTATCGCGGTCGGAAGAGTGACCCGAGGCAGCCTCTCTGCAGGTATGAACATAACCCTCTGCAAGAGATATGACATACAGCAGAAGCAGAAGATCAAGGAGCTTATGGTGTTCGACGGGCTTGGAAAGGCCAAGGTCGATGAGGTGAAATGTGGAGATATATGTGCTGTCGTGGGACTTGAGGGCTTTGAGATCGGTGATACCATCGCTGACTTCGAGAATCCTGAGGCGCTTCCTCCTATCGAGGTCGATGAGCCTACCATGAGTATGCTTTTCTGCATCAACAATTCGCCTTTCTTCGGAAAGGAGGGCAAGTTCGTCACATCAAGGCATCTCAAGGAGCGTCTTGAGAAAGAGCTTGAGAAGAACCTTGCGCTCAGAGTGAAGCCGGGTCCAAATGCCGATTCCTTCATCGTTTATGGTCGTGGCGTGCTTCATCTTTCAGTTCTTATCGAGACCATGAGAAGAGAGGGCTTCGAACTTCAGGTCGGACAGCCTAAGGTGCTCGACAAGGTGATCGGAGGCCAGCGTTGTGAGCCTATAGAGATGCTTACAATCGATCTTCCCGAGGAGTTTGTCGGAAGGGCGATCGAGATGGTGACCCGCAGAAAGGGTGCCCTGATCCAGATGGAAGGCAGGGGAGACAGGACTCATCTGGAGTTCGATATCCCGTCACGCGGACTCATGGGACTCAGAAGCAACCTTCTTACCGCAACACAGGGTGAGGCTGTCGTAGCTCACCGTCTTAAAGGATATGAACCTTATAAGGGAGATATCGAGCGTCGTACGAACGGTTCGCTGGTGTCTCTCGAGACAGGTCTTTCCGTGGCATATTCGATGGACAAGCTTCAGGACAGAGGACGTTTCTTCATCGAGCCGGGAGTCGAGATATATGAAGGCCAGGTGGTCGGAGAGCATACGCGTGACCGCGACCTGAACATCAATATATGCAAGACCAAGAAGCTTACGAACATGCGCGCATCCGGAAGTGACGACAAGGTAATGCTTCCACCGCCTGTGGTATTCTCTCTTGAGGAAGCTCTTGAGTATATTCAGGAGGATGAACTTGTGGAGGTTACACCTAAGTCTATGAGACTCAGGAAGATAATACTTAATGAACTTGAGCGTAAGAGAAAAAGTTCGGATATAAATTGCTAATAAAAAAAGTTTTTGTTACCTTTGCGGGCTCAAATCTGTTTATGGGTCAATATGAACGATAAATTTATCATACCTTTAAATGGATTGGCTGCCGGAGAAAGCAGATTTTCCTGGCATGCCGGGAAGGAGTTCTTCGAAGCTTTCGGCAATGAGGAAATCCTTGACGCTGACCTTGATGCATCTGTTGTCGTCGAAAAGTCAGGCCGTTATCTTGGAGTCGATTGCGAGATCGACGGATCGGTTACGGTAGAGTGCGACAGGTGTATGGAGGATCTTCTGATGCCCGTTTCGACAGACGTGCTTCTCAGTGTGAAGTACGGTGACGAAGAGCCGTCGGAGGATCATCAGGAAGGTGAAAGGGAGATCGTCTTTGTGCCGGAGGGAGATGCTGAGTTTGACATGAGTCAGATAATATATGACTATGTCTGTCTCTCGCTTCCGATGCAGCGCCATCATGATGAGGGCGGTTGCAATCCTGAGGCGGTAAGGCATCTTGCTTCGGGTGAGCCCGGTGATAACGGTGAAGCGGATCAGGACAGTCCTTTCGCCGCATTGAAGGATTTGATGAAAAACAAATAATTAAAAATATAGAACAATGGCACATCCAAAACACAAAGTCTCTAAGCAGAGACGTGACAAGAGAAGAACACATGACGTGGCTGTAGTTCCTACACTCGCTACATGTTCAAACTGCGGTGCTACTATCATGTACCACAGAGTATGTCCTGAGTGCGGCTATTACAGAGGCCGTCAGATCATTGAGAAGAAGGCTGAATAGTCTTCTTTTTGCTATGGCCCTGTAGTTCAACGGATAGAATGGAGGTTTCCTAAACCTTAGATAGCAGTTCGATTCTGCTCGGGGCTACGAAAGTCTGGCTTATTAAAGCCAGGCTTTTTTTGTGCTTGCTAATAAGCGGATTAATGATTATCTTTGTATGTTAAACCAAATTATCGAAGACATGAAAAAGGTAATAGCAACACCAGATGCACCGAAAGCGGTGGGCCCTTATTCTCAGGCAATCGAAGTGAACGGAACCCTCTATATTTCAGGACAGATTCCTGTGAATCCTGCAGACGGCAAGGTTCAGGAGGATATCGTGGCAGCCGCTCACCAGTCTCTCAAGAACATCGGTGCGATCCTTAAGGAAGCCGGAATGGACTACAACAATGTTGTAAAGACAACGGTGCTTCTCGCGGATATCGCTGATTTCAAGGCTGTCAATGAGGTGTATGCCGAGTATTTCACAGGTGACAAGCCTGCAAGAGCATGTTATCAGGCTGCAGCTCTCCCTCTTGGCGTAAAGGTTGAGATCGAGGCAATCGCCGTGAAATAATGAGCAGGAAGTCTCTCATTATCTGCCTGGCCGTACTGGCCGTGATGATTCTGGGCGTCGGTGTCGCTGTCGCATTCCTTTATTCGGGAACAGGCGACGGACAGGCGCACAAAGGAAATGCCGTGCCGGATCAGGAGCGTTATCTGCTCCTGCCGGCCGTTCCTGCTGATGCCGTGGTTGTTGCCTGCCTGTCGGATGTGAAGGATGCTTCCGGTACCCTTCTCTCGGGATTCTCATTCCCGTCTGCCCTGTCCGACAGTCTTGCAGCAGGGCGTTTCAAGGATGTGGCTTCCGCTTCCATGACTGTTTCACTGCATTATAACGGAGATCTTCAGGCGCTATATGTCTTCGATGCCGGCAAGGCTTCTTCCGAGCCTTCAGAAGATTTCTCAGCCCTTATGGCCTTTGCCGAAGGAAGGGGAATGTATGTGGATTTTGTCGATTGTTCCGTGGCGACAGACGGAAGTCGTGACATTTCGAGGCGTTCGGTCGTGATCCTCTCGGAGTCCGAGACCTTGGCTAAATCATCAAGACGTCATCTTGAGAAATCAGTTTCAGTAATGGAGGCTGCGGGATTTGCGAAAGCTTCTTCGGCGGTTACCGGGGCTGATGTCGTGTTCTTTGCGAATTCCCATGCCAAGATGCTCATGAACGGAATATTCACCAGAAGCTATGCCTCTCACCATCCGTTTATCGCAAGTCTTGCCCAGTGGACGGTCGTTGACCTTACCAAGGCAGATGGTTCCGGAATATATGCTTCGGCAGCTCCGGTATTCGAAGGTGACCCTTCGGAATATATGACGGTGCTGTCAGAATCGGAGCCTGGAACATCAAAGGTGTCGGCCATGCTTCCATCCTATACGGTTTCTGCAGTTTCTCTTCCTATGAAGGATGCCGAGTCCTATATCTCTGCATATCAGGCATATATGGATTCCAAGCAGTCCCTTCAGTCGTTGCGCAGAAAGCAGAAGGAACTTGAAACCAGGACCGGCATAAAGCCTGAGGACTTCGTCAGAAGGCTCGATGTCAAGGAAATGGCGAGGGCGACATTCATGTCAGGTGGCGCTCTTGATACCGTCAATCTCATGAAGATCGGCCGTGAAGACACTCTGATATTCGTAGGAACTGAGAACAAATCCTTCAAGGATTACAAGCCGGCCATCCATTCGTGGCCATATGCTTCTTTCGCATCTTCCGTGTTCGGCAGATTCTTCGACATAAAGGATGAATCCTGCTTTACATATATGGACGGATGGATCATATCCGGAAGTCTCAAGGCCATAGAGGAATATGTGTCAGGGGTGACATTGGAATATTCTCTTCTTGAATATATGGCCGATGCCGGACAGAAGGATATGCTTTCTTCTTCTCATGCCTCTCTGGTTGCGTATTATTCGCTGACGGAACATCAGGACGGCCATGCGAAGATATTCGCTCCTGAATTCGCGGAAGCCCTCAAGCCTTTTTATGAGGATTGTGACTATTGTCCGGCTGTGATGACCCTCTCAAATACCAAGAACGGTCTCAGGGCAGGACTTCAGATGCCGAGACTCACGCTGCTCAAGACAAAAGCCCCTGAACATGAAAGGGATACCACTGTGGTCATTCCGAAGGGACCGTTCCAGGTCAAGAACTCGGGTACGGGTAAGGACAACCTCTTCTATCAGAACCAGCATGGTTCTCTCTGTCTTCAGGAAGAAGGTGGCAAGGGACTGTGGGGAGTGCCGTTCAAGGGCAGCCTCTGCGGTACTGCTCATAATGTCGATTATTATGCAAACGGCAAGCTTCAGATCATTTTCGGATCAGGCAGCAGCATTTATATAATCGACAGGCTCGGTCGTTTTGTCAGCGGTTTCCCTATGGATCTGGGCAAGGAGATACTTCTCGGACCGGATGTGTATGACTTCAATGGGGCGAAAGCCTACAACATAATGGTCCTTCATAAGGACAATACCATCGAAATGTATAACCTCAAGGGCAGGAAGCCTTCTTCATGGAAGACAATAACCGCTCCGGAAACCATCAAGGGACTTCCGGAAAGATTAGAGGTCGGAGGAAATACGTTCTGGGTGGTAAGGACATCGGTCCAGACATTGATATATCCTTTCAGCGGCGGAAGTGCCCTGACCGTATTCAAGGGCGACCAGATGATACGTCCGGACAGTGAAGTCAGGATGGTTGACGGAACTTCCGTAAGCGTGGAATGCTATGACGGAAAGGAAAGAACCGTCAAGCTCAAATAGATTGAATTGTACTTTAACTTGAAATATAATGGAATTTACATCAGTAAACAAAATTTTTGAGGCGGCATTCAGGAAGAATTGGGTGCGTCCTGCGATATCGAACTATCAGGGTGAGACACTCTGCTTCAGGGATGTTGCCAGACGTATGGAAAAGCTCCATATCATGTTCGAGGAATGCGGCCTTCAGAAGGGTGACAAGGTGGCATTGTGCTCGAGGAACCAGGCTAACTGGGCTGTCGCTTTTCTTGCGACCATGACCTACGGTGCGGTTCCTGTACCTCTTCTTCATGAATTCAAGTCGGCTAACATACATCATCTTGTAAATCATTCCGAGGCTAAGATCCTCTTCGTGGATGATGTGATCTGGGAAGGACTTTCCGAGTCTGAGATGCCAGATATCCATGCGATCATACAGGTGAATACCTTCAAGATCCTATATGCCGCAGATCAGAAGATCTATGATGCGAAGGTGCATCTGAACGAGCTTTTCGGTAAGAAATATCCAGAGGCTTTCGAGCCTGACATGCTTGATTATTATGAGGATTCGGCCGATGAACTTGCTGTCATAAACTATACATCAGGTACTTCCGGCTTTTCTAAGGGAGTCATGATTCCTTACCGTGCAATCTTCTCTAACATGGAGTTTGCAAGAAAGGTCCTCCCTCAGCTCAACCATACTTCCAAGGTGGTTTCGATGCTTCCGTGCGCCCATATGTACGGTCTCATGTTCGAGGTTCTCTATGAACTTTCTGTCGGATGCCATGTGCATTTCCTCTCAAGGCTTCCGAGCCCTAAGATCATCATGCAGGCCCTTTCCGAGGTGAAGCCAAGCGTCGTGATCGCAGTGCCTCTCGTGATCGAGAAGATCTATAAGAGCAAGGTCAAGCCGGTACTTGAAAAAGAGGGCATAAGATTCCTCATGAAGCTTCCTGGTCTTGACCAGATAGTTCTCAACAAGGTGAGGACCGAGCTTGTAAATGCCTTCGGAGCAGAGTTCATAGAGGTCATAGTCGGTGGTGCGGCATTCAACAAGGAGGTCGAGGCCTTCTTCAAGAGGATGAATTTCCCTATTACTGTCGGATACGGTATGACGGAGTGTGCTCCGATCATCACATATGACGACTGGAAGGAGGAGAAGCTCTATTCGTGCGGAAAGATCGTTCCTAATATGGAGATCAGGATCGATTCTGACAATCCTGCAGAAGTTCCTGGCGAGATCCATGTCAAGGGAGCGAATGTGTTCCTCGGATACTTCAAGAACGAGGAGGCGACAAAAGAGGTGTTCACGGATGACGGATGGTTCCGTACAGGTGACATGGGAGTTATCGACGCTGACGGTTGCCTCTTCATAAAGGGCCGCAACAAGTGCATGATTCTCGGTCCGAGCGGACAGAATATATATCCGGAGGAGATCGAGACAACGATAAACAGCCAGCCATACGTCGTGGATTCCCTTGTAATAGAGGATAACGGC
The DNA here is from genome assembly GCA_017437125.1 of Bacteroidales bacterium. GTDB lineage: Bacteria > Bacteroidota > Bacteroidia > Bacteroidales > UBA932 > Cryptobacteroides. The sequence goes on from JAFSBV010000001.1 coordinate 68,233, forward strand.
GGACTTACAGCCCTTATATATCCTGATTTCCAGCAGGGAATGAAGGACGGCATGAGCCAGGAGGCATTCGTGAAGTTCATGGAGGATTCGCTTGCCGAACTTAACAAGGAACTTCCGAATTATGCCAAGCTGAAGAAGATCGAAGTGATGTCCGAAGATTTTGAAAGGACACCTAAGAAGAGTATCAAGAGATATCTTTATCAGAGAAACTAATGGAAAAATTTGACCACAGCTACATCGAGATGGCAGGAGTTTGGGCTAAGAACTCCTACTGCAAGCGTCGTCAGGTCGGCGCACTTCTCGTCAAGGACAGAATGATCATTTCTGACGGATATAACGGAACCCCGGCGGGTTTTGAAAACATATGCGAGGATGAGAACGGCATAACAAAGCCGTATGTCCTTCATGCTGAGGCCAATGCGATAACAAAGGTCGCCAAGTCCGGCAACAACAGCAAGGATGCGACCTTATATGTGACGGCATCCCCATGCCTCGAATGTGCGAAGCTCATCATACAGTCCGGAATCAGGAGGGTCGTATATCGTGATGCATATCGTCTGACAGACGGAATTGACCTTCTTCGAAGAGCTGGAGTTGAGGTGGAACAAGTTACTGAATAATGAAACGATTTGACAATAACATCACTGTAGCACTCCTGGGCGTTGTCCTGGGAGTGCTTGTTACCATGGTTTCCTATAAGGCACTGGAGCCTAAGAGGAAGTTTGACGGAGATTATAACAGATGGCGCAAGCTCAATCTGATACTTCAGGAGGTCGGAAACAACTATGTCGATACTATTGACATGGAGGCCCTGACCGATGCTGCGGTCGCGGCTGCTCTCGCAGAACTGGATCCTCATTCTGTTTATCTCCCACCGGTGGAACTTACGGAGTCGGAAACGGAACTTTCCGGCAATTTCGAGGGAATCGGCATTACATTCAATGTTCCGAATGATACCGCCATAGTCATCAGCCCTGTTCAGGGAGGTCCTTCCGAAAAGGCCGGTCTTCTTCAGGGAGACAGGATCGTCAGGGTCAATGAAGTGGATATAGCAGGAGTGAAGATGCCTCAGGACAGCATGATCAGGCTTATGAAGGGCCCGAAGGGTTCGAAGGTCAAGATCACAGTCAATCGTGACGGGGATCTGATTCCGTTTGACATAGTGAGAGACAAGATTCCTGTCCATTGCGTGGATGCCGCTTTCATGATAGATGATACAACCGGATATATCAAGTTGTCCAAGTTCACCAGGACTACATACAAGGAGTTCACAGAAGCTGCGGACAAGCTTCTCGGCATGGGAATGAAACGTCTCATTTTCGATCTTCGTGACAATACAGGCGGCTATTTCGATCAGTCGTGGAAGCTTGCGAACGAGTTCCTTCAGAGAGGTGATGAAGTCGTTTATATGGAAGGACGACGCAGGCCTCGTCAGGATTTCGATGCCGATGGCAGAGGACGTCTCAAGGATGTGCAGATATCCGTACTCATCGATGAAGGAACGGCTTCGTCCAGCGAGATCTTCTCCGGAGCCATCCAGGATAATGACAGAGGTGTCATCGTTGGTCGTCGTTCTTTCGGAAAGGGACTGGTTCAGGAGCCGATAAACTTTACCGACGGATCAGGCATACGTCTTACCGTATCACGTTTCTATACACCTTCCGGCCGATGCATCCAGAAGCCGTACGGTGATGATTACAATTATGATATCTATGAACGTTATGCCCATGGTGAGATGACTTCTGCTGACAGTATGAAGGTGGACACCACGGCTGTGTTCTATACAGTACGTGGACGCCGCGTATATGGCGGAGGAGGAATCATCCCGGATGTATTCGTACCGTTAGATACTACCAAGGCTACTACATTCTATGTGAACTGCAACAGAAAGGCGACCCAGATGCGTTTTGCCCAGGCTATGCTTGACAAGTACCGCGGATCCCTTTCAGGAATCGATGACTTCGGAGAACTTGACCGTTTCCTCGATGGAATTGATCTTGGTTCCCAGTTCCTCGGCTATGCAGCCCGTGTTGACGGTCTCAAGCCGAAAGACGGAGAATGGGCGGAAACCGAACCATATCTCATTCCTCAGCTCAAGGCTCTTGTCGGCCGTTTCTCAAAGCTCGAGGATGAAGCCTTCTACCGCTTCTACCTCCCGATCGATGACACCATCCAGGCTGCCTTGAAGAACCCGAGTGTGGTGCAGTAAGCGTTCTTTTCATCCTGAGTTTCTCTTGTCCTCCTGAGCGTAGTGACTTCAGGCTTCCATTTCTGTTCTTTCGCTTGGACGGAAAATGATCAAAACTTGTCCGAGGTGTGTAGAAGAAACCTCATAATGGCGTGTTTTGGGTAGAGCTTGGCGGTTTATTGCCAGAAATCTGTCCAAGCTGTGATGAAGCAATCAGAGGATGTTTTACTGCGCGACGAATCTGTACAGAATCTCCCCGGTCTGCTTGGCCGGGGCTGTTGTTGAGGCGGAGAAGCGGGAGAGGCGGGCGGCGCGGACAGCAAAGTTACGGAGACATTGGTCAGTTGAAGATACTGCATCCATGACCTGTGCATTGATGACCTGTCCCTGAGGATTGACTGTGATTATGACGGTTACGTCACCTGCTCCGTAACATCTGTAAGCAGGAATCTTCAGATGGCTTGCCTTGCGGCCGTCCAAAGTGTATGAAACCACTGAAGGACCGCTGTATTCCTTCTTGTTTTCGTCTGAAGCCTTGTTCTGATGCTGCATTTCGACAGTCTCGTCCCTGGCGTCTTCCTCAATGCCGTCCTTTTGGCCGTTTCTGAGGTCTCTGGCGAGCTTTTCGGCGTCACGGTACAATTGGTCCGCGTCTGTGCCTCTGTCATCTTTAAGCTGTGATCCTGCGTCAACAGCGATGTTTCTGATTTCTCCTGCTGTCTGCTGACGAGCCATGGCTATCATGTCTTCAAGCTTCTGGCTGATGTCCTGCTTCATTACTTCCTCCTTCTCCCTGCGCTCGATCTCTTCCTGCTTGGAGAAGTCCAGAACGAAGCTTTCTTCTTTGCGGAGCGTCGAATCTATCTGATACAGCAACAAGACAATAATCACCGTGAGATGAAATATCACGGTGAGATAAAGTCCTGCTCTGTTTTCCTTGTTCATGATTTCTTACGTAGTTTTGCTCCTCAGAATGACATGTGTCTATTTCTGTTTACAACTTGCAAGAGATTTTTCGATAGTAGCGGAAATCACATCGATGGCAACCTTGTTGTGACCGCCCTGAGGGATGATGATGTCAGCATATCTCTTGCTTGGCTCAATGAACTGCAGATACATCGGCTTCACGGTCTGAGAATAGCGCTCAATGACCCACTCCACTGTCTTGCCGCGCTCCACAATGTCTCGTGCCATAACTCGCATAAGCCTGTCGTCATCGTCTGCATCGACGAATATCTTGATGTCCATCAGCTTGCGGAGCTTAGGATCCGTGAAGATGAGGATTCCTTCCACAATGATGACATCAGCAGGCTTCACGGTCACGGTTTCGGTCTTTGAGCGACCGCATGTGATATATGAATATATCGGCTGCTCCACAACCTTTCCGTCGCGCAGCTCCTTGAGCTGCGCTCTGAGAAGGTCGAAGTCAATTGAGTCGGGATGGTCGAAGTTATGCACCCTTTTCTGTTCCTCGGTGTAATGACTGAGGTCCTTGTAATAAGAGTCCTGAGGTATCACGACAACATTCTCCTGAAGCTGCTCTGTGATGGCCTTGACCACTGTGGTCTTTCCTGATCCGGATCCTCCGGCTATTCCGATTATCAACATATTAATATTCTGCGTTCTTTGGTGTACGAGGGAAAGGAATCACGTCACGGATGTTGCTCATGCCGGTAACGAAGAGAAGAAGTCTCTCGAAACCGAGGCCGAAACCGCTGTGAGGGGCCGAACCGAAACGACGTGTGTCGAGGTACCACTCAAGGCCCTTGCGGCTCATTCCAAGCTCTTCGATACGTGCATCAAGCTTCTGGAGAGAAGATTCACGCTCAGAACCTCCGATGATCTCACCGATCTTAGGGAAGAGAACGTCCATCGCGCGTACAGTCTTTCCATCCTCATTCTGCTTCATGTAGAATGCCTTGATGTCCTTCGGATAGTCTGTAAGGATTACAGGCTTCTTGAAATGCTTCTCTACGAGATATCTCTCATGCTCGCTCTGAAGGTCTGTACCCCAACTTACAGGATATTCCCATTCTACACCTGCAGCCTCGAGAATCTTGATACCCTCTGTATATGTCAGGCGTACGAATTCAGTGTCCGCAACGCTCTCAAGACGCTCGAGAAGCTCGTTGTCATATCTGTCATTGAGGAACTTGATATCATCGTAGCAGTTGTCAAGAGCATATTTCACGAGATACTTGATGAATTCCTCAGCAAGATCCATGTTATCCTTGATGTCATAGAATGCCATTTCAGGCTCGATCATCCAGAACTCTGCAAGGTGGCGAGGTGTGTTTGAATTCTCGGCACGGAATGTAGGACCGAATGTATAGATGTCACCGAGAGCCATTGCTCCGAGCTCACCTTCGAGCTGACCGCTCACTGTAAGGCTGGTCTCCTTTCCGAAGAAATCCTTGGTGTAGTCGATACCGCCCTTCTTGTTGCGTGGAAGGTTCTCCATGTCGAGAGTGGTCACGCGGAACATCTGGCCTGCACCCTCGCAGTCTGATGCTGTGATGAGCGGAGTATGTACATATACGAAGCCCTTCTCATTGAAGAACTGGTGGATGGCATATGCCATCTTGCTTCTTACCCTGTATATGGCTCCGAATGTGTTTGTTCTCGGACGGAGATGCGCAACTGTCCTGAGGAACTCGAATGAAGTGTCCTTCTTCTGAAGAGGGTAGCGCATAGGGTCGCATTCTCCATAGATCTCGATCTCAGTGGCCTGGATTTCAGTTGCCTGTCCACCACCCATGGATTCCACGAGCATACCTTTCACTGCGATGCATGCTCCAGTCGTTACCTTTGCAAGTACAGCCTCGTTCTCAGGTGTCTTATCAACTACTATCTGAATATTATTGATGGTAGAACCGTCATTAAGTGCTATGAAAGCCACATTCTTGTTTCCTCTCTTGGTCCTTACCCATCCTTTTGCAAGAACCTCTTTTCCTGCTTCCGATACCAGCAGATCCTTGATTTTGGTTCTGATTACAGTTTCCATTATTATCTTGATTATTTACAGAATTTTCAAACCTTGCAAAGATAATCGTTTTAGGCCTATTTGCCTAAGATTTTACCCTTAATATCTGTATTGTCCATTCTTCCGCTGAACTTCTCAGCGCCTTTACCTATAGAGAATACAGGAACCGGTGTCGCAGTATGTCCTCCGGTGGTCCATCCGATAGACGACTTGCGGTTCAGATCGCTGTTTTCCTTCCACCCGAGATTATTCTGCTTACCGTCTTTCTCCCACTGCTCGATAAGTGTTTCCCAGCCGATGATTTCAGGGCCGGCACCGAGTGAGAGTCCGCCTGTCTCATGGTCTGCAGTGACAATGATGAGTGTTTCCTTAGGATGCTTCTTGTAGAACTCATAAGCTACGGCTACAGCCTCATCAAGCTCAAGGACATCCATGACCATAGGCATTGTCTTGTTTGCATGAGCAGTCCAGTCTATGTCACCTCCTTCGCACATGATGAAGAACGGTTCCTCATCTGTAAGGTAATCGATACCGAGCTGAAGCATTTCAGCGAGCGTGGCATCTGCAGGAATGTCTCCGGAACTTACATAGTTACCTGCACTTTCGGCCCTGTTGCTTTCCTGGCAGAATACCACCTTGTCCTTACCCTGTGAATCTTTCTTGAACTCTTCGATTCCATAACATACCTCGTATCCGTTCTTTTCGAGGTAAACGTCTATAGCTTCCTTCTCTTCACCTTTCTTTCCTCTGAAATCGATGAAGCCTGATCCTGCGAAGAAATCAAAATCCGACTTTACGATCTGTGTGCTTATATCATAATAATCGTTTCTGCTGTTGCTGCTTGCATAGAATGCACCAGGAGTCGCATGGTTGATAGGCACGGTACTCATTACACCGATCTTGTATCCGTCTTCCCTGAGATCGTATGTCATGCTTTTAACAGGATTTCCTTCTGCATCGACACCAAGTCCTCCGTTATATGTCTTGACACCGCATGAAATAGCTGTTCCTGCAGCCGAAGAGTCGGTGATGTTCTTGTCTGCAGAATATGAATTTGCTGTTCCATAATATGGGAACTGTGACATTGTAAGCGTTACTCCGCCAAGCTTGCCCTGAAGGTATGACAGATATGATTCGGCAGTTGCTACATGGTTGGCACCCATTCCGTCTCCGATGAACAGGAAGATATATTTGGCCTTTTCATCCTTTTTCTTTGCATCAGATGTGAATGATACTGTGTTGAAAGTCATTGCAATCGTAAGAATTGCGGTAATGATGCTTTGAAGTCTCATAATGTAATGGTTTAAACATACAAAAATACCATTTTTTCCATTATATTGTTCTTCGAACAAATAAAAAAAGCAGCTCTTGAACAAGAACTGCTTTCTTCAATATGTTAGGACTGATTAGTTATCAGCCGGTTTTCTTGCTGTGTACATGATCTTAAGCGCTGAGCACTTACGAAGCTCCTGCTTAACATCAGTTACAATACCCATACGGGTGTTCTCGTCAGCCTTGATTGCAACTGTCATGAATGAACGGTCAGCCTCAGACATCGCATCACGCTCTGCAGCGATGAAGTCACGGATCTCAGTAACAGTCTTGAATGAGTCGTTGAGCTGGATACGTGAATCAGTACCGTACTGAGCCTGAAGGTTCCTTGTAGGAGTACCGATGTTGATGTAAGAAGTAAGGTCTTTTCTTTCAAGCTTTGCAATTTCAGAAGCCTCAGGGAGTCTGAGCTGAACCTTGCTTTCTGTTTCACGCATGGTGGTTGTCACCATGAAGAAGAACAGGAGCATGAACACGATGTCGGAAAGTGAGCCTGATGGTGGCTGTGGCACTGTCCTTTTCTCTTTCTGTTTGAATCTTGACATATTGTTTATCTCCTATTACTTTTTAGAAACGTCCTTAGGTTCTGCCTCTGAGATGTTCTGAGGAACAGCCTCTCTTACGATCTTCTGCTCATCTTCGTTACACTTGAGATAAAGCTTTCCGAAGTTGGCGATTGCAAACTCGTCACGAAGTTCGTTCACAGCCTTTACGAGCTCGTTCTGCACTGCGATGTATGCCTGGTAGCTGGTACCACGGTCATTCTGGAGTGAGATGACGCCCTTAGAGACCATGCATGGTCCGAATCCTTCGATTTCTTTCTCCTCCTTCTCAGGAAGGTTAGGATCGTTTGCAGGGTTTGAAAGGAATTCCTTGATCTTGTCCTTGAGTTGGCTGACGTGCATAGGCTCTGTACCAGCGAGAAGTCTGTCGGCTGAGTTAATCTTCACAACGATGATGTTACGACGATTAACCTTCTGATCCTCTGCCTTCTGGTTAGGATCCGGCATAGGAGGCAGACGACGCTGGAGTCCCTTGTCCTGATCCATGGTGGTAGTCATCATGAAGAAACAGAGCAGGAGGAATGCCATGTCCGCCGTTGAACTTGAATTGATTTCTGGTGTTTTTTTACCCATGGCGTCTTGTTATTTACGAGTTGCACCGACAATCCAGCCTACAACGAGTGCGAGGAGTGCTCCACCGAAGAGGAGGTATGTAAGATTGAGAACGGTGTCTACCAATTTAAGTGTGCCGTCAGATACTGGATCTCCAAGATATCCTACAGCTGGTGTTCCTGGGGCAAGTACATAAGCTACTGCAACCACAACTGCGATGGCAACAATACCGAGAAGGAGCTTGAGAAGGCTCTTAGGATTGTTCATACCACCGATCACAACTACACCGAAAAGAACGGCGAGAAGTGCTACAGCTGCAAATGCATACGCGCAGTAAAGAATGTTGTCGACAGGAGCATTACCGTTAGATTCAAATCCTACGGCAAATCCGTAGAAGCTGAACACGATACCTACGACGAACAGAACCGCCAGTACCCATTTGATTATCTTTTCGTATTTCATTGTATAGAAAATTCAGTTATTATTTGCCCTGATACTTAACCAAGATGTCCATAAGGCTGATAGAAGCGTCCTCCATGTCAATTGTGAGGGACTCAACCTGTGAAAGGATATAGTTGTAGAAAATCTGAAGGATAACGGCAACGATCAAACCACCCACAGTAGTGATCAAAGCGACCTTCATACCACCTGCTACGACTGCTGGAGACATGTCACCTGCAACCATGATGGCGTCGAATGCCTGGATCATACCGATAACTGTTCCCAAGAATCCGAGTGATGGAGCGATAGCGATGAAGAGAGAGATCCATGAGAGGTTCTGCTCCATCTTGCTGGCCTCAACACCACCGTAAGAAACAACTGACTTCTCAACTTCCTCAAGAGACTGACCGTCAGCGAGACGGAGCATAGCCTGAGTGAAGATAGAAGCTACAGGACCACGAGTGTTACGGCAAACATCAGTAGCAGCAGCTACACCACCGTTCTTGAGAGCGTCCTCGATCTTAGCGAGAAGCTTCTTGGTGTTGGTCTTTGAGAAACCGAGGTAAAGGATACGCTCGATACAGAGAGCGAGACCGAGGATAAGGCAGGCGATAACGAGTGCCATGAAGCCTGCACCACCTTCGATGAACTTAGTCTTGAGAGCCTGGTGCATTGGAACTTCCTCAGGTCCGTCAAGTGTCTCAGCAGCTGGAGCTGCAGCTTCAGTAGCTGTTGGTTCAGCAGCCTGCTCGTCCTGAGCTACTGCGTTCTGTGCAGAAAAGGCCATAACGCCCATTACTGCCAAAAACATGAAAATTTTTTTCATAATTGTTTTTGTGTGTTTGATTAATTTAAAGTTATTGAATTGTTATTAGTTAATAATCTGTGTGTTATGTCCCGGCAGGGTACACCTTGCCTTAAAATGCGGTGCAATTTAGCAATTTATTTCCAAACGGCAATAATTATTTTGATATTTCTCCCCTTAAATCACATTCAAGTCTTGATTTTACCTCGGAATTGCTGCTGCAGAGTCCCATGAGATGAAAGAGTTTTCCCAATGCGCTTTCGGTCGTGCTGTCATATCCGTTGGTGACTCCGGCCTCCTTCAGACATTTTCCTGTGGCATATATGTCCATGTTGACGCTTCCTGCCATGCATTGGGTCACATTAAGGAGTATCTTCCCCATACCGGAGGCCTCTTTCACGATGGAAAGGAACCATTCCTTCGAAGGGGCGTTTCCCGCTCCATATGTCTCGATTATCACGGCACGTGTGTCCTCTCCGCACAGGATTGTATGTACGATCTGAGGGGTGATTCCGGGGTGCATCTTCAGAATAGAGACGCGTGTGTCAAGATTCTTGTGGAATATCGGTCTCACTCCCCATGAAACAGGCTTTCTTATCAGTGCTTCGTTATATCTGATGCTGATACCGGCTTCGGCGAGAGGCGGGAAATTAGGGGAGCGGAATGCCCTGAAATGGTCTGAATTTATCTTCGTCGCCCTGTTTCCCCTCATAAGGATATTGTCGAAGTAAATGCATACCTCTGGGACAATGGCGTGGCCTTCGCTGTCCTTGGCTGCGGCGATTTCTACGGCGGAGATGAGGTTTTCCTTACCGTCGGTCCTCGGCGTTCCGATCGGCAGCTGGCTTCCTGTGAATATGACAGGTTTTGTGAGACCCTCTATCATGAAACTCAATGCAGAGGCCGAATAGCCCATGGTGTCTGTACCGTGGAGAACGACGAAGCCGTCATAATCGTCATATCTTTCTTCAATGAGCTCGGTAAGGGCAAGCCACATTGACGGTTCCACGTCTGAAGAGTCTATCAGAGGGTCGAAGGTGTATGAGTCTATCCTGTATGCGAATTTTCCCAGCTCCGGAACCTCTTCAAGGATCTGGCTGAAATTAAACGGTCTGAGGGCCTGAATGCTCGGGTCCTCCTTCATACCTATTGTTCCTCCTGTATATATGAGGAGGATGGCGGATTTCGCCCCTGTCGTGTGGGTTGGCTTCATATTCCGAACAGTTTTACTGCATTTTCTGTGGTGACTTCTCCGATTTCCTCGATTTCCCTTCCTGTCAGCTCCGCCAGTCTTCCGGCGATGAAAGGGATATAGCTGCTTTCGTTCCTTTTCCCTCTGTGCGGGGCAGGAGTGAGATATGGAGAATCCGTTTCAAGAAGAATCCTGTCAAGAGGGATCTGCCTCACTGTTTCCGCTATGGAGGCCTTCTTATATGTGAGGACGCCTCCTATGCCTATATACCAGTCGCCGAGTCTCTGCAGCTCCCTGAATGTCTCCACGCTTCCGCTGTAGGCGTGGAAGACACCTCTGAGAGAGAGGTGAGAGCATTCTTTCAGCACATTCATTATCAGTTCGGTGGATTCTCTCGAATGGATGATCACGGGAAGACCGAGCCTGTCAGCCAGTTCGAGCTGTATTCTCAAGGCTTCCTGCTGTTCCTTTATGAACTCTCTGGACCAGTAGCAGTCCATTCCTATTTCTCCGATGGCCCATATTCTGCGGGAAAGATATTTCTCAAGCATGGACATTTCTTCCTGCCAGCCTGCCCCTATCGATGTGGGATGGAGTCCGAGGCAAGGGAACAAGACGCCCTCATGTCTGTCGGCGAGGGCAAACATGGCATCCCTGGACATGGAATCTATGTCCGGCAAGACTATTCTTCTGACGTCAGCTTCTATTGCCCTTTCGACGGCGGAATCTTCCTCGTCAGCGAATGCCTCATCATAGAGATGAGAATGAGTATCAATGAATTCCATTGCGGATGTTATGAGTATTCCGCAAATTTAATCAAATTATCGGAATTTTCCGATTTCAATGCAGCATCTTTGGAGAATGTCGATGTTTATGAATCCATCGGTTTCAAGAAGTCCGGCAATATGAAGGACCGTACCTGGATCATAACCGGTCGCGGAAGTTATTTCATCAAGACTGATCCCTCTTTCTTCCTTTATGATACGTATGATTCTGCACAACCTGTCCACGGTCTCAGAAGATCGGGACTCATTGTATGCATTCCTTATGACGTCTTCATAAGAAATCTTGTGCTTCCTGCATGTCCGGTCCAGCCTCAGACTTTCCAGAAGAGTGTCTGTCGATGTTATCGGTTCTGCTATCTTGTTTCTGATAAGCAGGTTGCATCCTTGGGAACATGGGTCGTCAACTCTTCCCGGAAGGGCATAGACTTCCCGGCTGTAGGAAAAAGCCAGCTTTGAAGTCGTCATTCCTCCGCCCCGTATCCGGGATTCTATAAGTATGGAGGCTTCGCTCAGACCCGCGATTATCCGGTTTCTTCTGAGAAAGTGTATCGAGAGAGGGGCTGTTCCCGGGGGATAGTCAGTGACCAATGCACATCCCGGTGTATTTAGAATCCTGTCGGCAAATTCAGAGTGACGGTAAGGATAGACGGCTTCCGGACCTGTGGCCATGACCGCTATTGTCGGCAGACCGTTGTCCAGAGCAGTCCGGTGCGCGCAGATATCCGTGCCTAAGGCCAGTCCGCTTACGATTACAGGCTTCTCCTGAGCTCCGGCCAGACCCGATACTATCCTCGTGCACCATTCCTTTCCATATGGAGTGATGTCCCGGGTACCTATCACTGCGATTCTTCTTTGCGGCTTCCACAATTCTCCCATGGGTGTCCTGCTCCTTACATAAAGACCTATGGGAGCGTCCTCACATTCGTGGAGAAGGTCAGGATAATCGTCTTCATTCCATCCTACGAATCTTATGTCCATGTCTTCGAGTCTGGACAGTTCTTCCGCTGCCTTCTCCACGGCAGCGGGATTGAGCTGCCCTTTCATTCCCGTGTAAGGGCCAAGCAGGATATCCAGGTCTCTGTCCTTGAGCCTGAATGCCTCGGCTGCGCTTCCGAGGTGGGATATAAGTGCCAGTCCTATCTTCGGTTTGAATCCGAATATGCGGTTCAGAGCGCAATGGCATGATTTCTCTTCAATATCTTTCATGCCTCAAAGTAAAGGCAAAATCGGCTTCCCAGACTGTCTGAGAAGCCGATTTTGCCTTTTTTATAATAAGATTTTTCTTTTTCTTTAAAGAATTTCTTTTTTTTAAAGAAATGCATCAGATGATGAGGAGAGCGTCGCCGTAAGGACCGAACATATAGTCACCCTCAAGAGCCTCCTTGTATGCCTTCATCACATTTTCGTAGCCTCCGAATGCAGCTACCGACATGAGCATTGTCGAGCCCGGACGATGGAAGTTAGATACGATGGCATTAGGAATCGCGAATCTGTAAGGCGGGAATATGAACTTGTTGGTCCATCCGTCATATGCGTTGACCTCATCGTTTGTCGTAACATAAGTCTCGAGACCTCTGATTACGGTGATTCCCACTGCGAGCACCTTGTGACCCGATTTCTTCGTCCTGTTGATCAGGGCAGCGGCCTCCTCGGTGATGATGAGTCTTTCCGAATCCATCTTGTGCTTCGAGAGATCCTCTACGTCAACTTCCCTGAAATGTCCGATTCCCATATGAAGGGTGATGAACGCCTTGTTGATGTCCTTGAGAATCATTCTGTTGAAAAGCTCGCGGCTGAAGTGGAGTCCTGCAGCCGGTGCGGAAACGGCTCCTTCGTTCTTTGCGAAGATGGTCTGGAAGTTCTCCTCGTCCTCTGGAGTGACCGTTTTCTTCACCCAGTCCGGAACCGGAGTCTGTCCGAGACCGAAAAGCGTTTCCTTGAATTCCTCATAACTGCCGTCATAAAGGAAGCGGAGAGTACGTCCTCTGGATGTCGTATTGTCGATGACCTCGGCTACGAGACTTTCGTCATCTCCGAAATAGAGCTTGTTGCCGATCCTTATCTTTCTGGCAGGATCAACGATCACGTCCCAAAGCCTCTGCTCGCGGTTGAGCTCTCTAAGAAGGAACACTTCAATGTCCGCTCCGGTCTTTTCCTTGTTTCCATAAAGTCTTGCAGGGAATACCTTGGTGTCATTGAGCACGAAAGTGTCATCCTTTCCGAAATAATCGATGATGTCCTTGAAGAGCTTGTGCTCGATTTCACCTGTCTGCTTGTGTAAAACCATGAGCTTTGCTTCGTCACGCCATCTCGGCGGCTCCTGGGCGATCTTCTCAGCCGGAAGATTGAACTGGAATTGTGAAAGTTTCATAATCTATATTGTCGCAAAAATCATTAACTGCAAAATCATTTTATTATACGGATTTTTGCCGGTTTTGTTTCACATTGTAATCAAAAAACGTGAAAATCATATCTTTGCTTCACGAAACACCTCTATTATAGACGGATATGTGTCAAGAAGGAAGGCCGGGAGACTGGATTTCGCCACCCATGCAGCCTTCGATATGTCCTCTTCTCTCTGCGGGGTTAGATCGACAGGGTCGGTGTAGAGCATGTCGTACCACCATGTGTGCTTGAGATGCCATATGCCGTCGCGTCTGTAACAATGGTCGGTCACGCAGATGAGATCCCTCAGTTCGAGTTCGTCTATTCCTGTCTCCTCCTGAACTTCCCTCAAGGCTGTGACACTGATTTCTTCCCCGGGATCCTGATGGCCTTTGGGAAGATCCCATAGCCCGTTGCGGCTGATCAGCAGATAGTCGCCACGCCGGTTGGATACGAGCCCTCCGCCTGCATTCACTTCCTTGAATTCCCTGCATATGTCTGTATATGTCTGTCCGATATCAGAGGTCGGTATGCAGACCCTGGTGAGGGTGGGCGAGACTTCCACCATACTGACAAGGTTGTGTATGTCAATGCTTTCCCCAAGCTTGAACTGTATCGCATTGGGGTCTGAAAGTGCCTGATCTTCAGGACCGCATATTATTATGCAGCGTTTTTCGAAATAAATCCTGTGCATCTGTCGGGAATTTCCGCAAAGATATAAAATTCTTCTCCTTTTTTACCGATTGTCAATCGTTTTGGTTATATTTGCACGTTACACTGTTCAGCATATGATTTGCATATGCTGGCGGATGACCGGAATCAAGATAATCATTAAACAATAAAATATGGAAACAGTAGAGAAAGCTGTAGCCAAGTCCCTTTTGGACATCAAGGCTGTATTGTTGAGCCCTGAAAAACCTTTTACATGGGCTTCTGGATGGCTGTCACCTATATATTGTGACAACAGAAGGATTCTTTCATATCCTCAGATCCGTGAAAACGTGTGCAGATGGATGGCTGACATCATAGAAAAGCAGTATCCTGACGTAGAGGTGATAGCTGGTGTCGCAACCGGTGCGATAGCTCATGGATATCTCGTGGCTCACCTCCTTGGAAAGCCTTTCTGCTATGTAAGACCTAAGCCGAAGGATCATGGAACAGGTTCCCAGATCGAGGGAATCCTTGAAAGAGGTTCAAAGGTCGTGATTGTAGAGGATCTTATCTCGACAGGTATGAGCAGTCTTGCGGCTAAGAATGCTCTTGTAAATGCCGGCGCTGATGTGATGGGCATGGTAGCGATATTCTCATATAACTTCAATCATGCGCGCAAGGCGTTCGAGGATGCGAATGTCGAGCTTACGACACTTTCTAACTATGATACCCTTATCGAGGTTGCGCATGAGACAGGTTATGTGAAGGAGTCTGACATCGAGGTCCTCAAACAGTGGAGATTCTCTCCTTCAACCTGGGGAAAGAACGCATAGACATGGCGGAGTTCAGAAGTAAGAAGGCCGTTGTTTCTAAGGCCCCATATGAGTTGTACATGGCTTTTGTTGACATGCGCAATTTCGTTCAGTTCCTTCCTGAGGACAAGAAGGCAGATGTTACAGCTGACTATGACAGTATCCATGCTGTCGTACAGGGTTTCAACATAGGTGTACGCGTGAGGGAAAGGATTCCTTATTCGAGGATCGAGTTCGTCGATGACGGTGCTCCGTTCAACTTTTTCCTGACCCTTCATTTCGATGCCGCTTCTGATCCGTACAAGACGGATTTCCAGATTGTGGTCGATGCCGATCTGAACTTCATGATGAAGACATTGCTCGGATGCAAGATCAAGGATGCCCTTGACAAGATTGTGGATTCTCTCGTTGCGATGTCCGAAGGCAGGATGCCGGAAGGAATTGATCCTTCAATGTACCCTGAGGGTTTTGACCCTTCCAAGTTCAGATCCTGATCATGATAAAGGAATCATTTGGAAAATATCTCGAAGAGGCGATAGGGAGCGACAATGCCCTTGTCGCTTTTTCTGCTTTTGACAGCCCGGCTTCGGTGGCCGTAAGAAGGAATCCGTTCAAGAACGGAAGATGCCCGGAAGGCCGTCCTGTCCCATGGTGCGGACATGGCAGACTGCTGGACAGCAGACCTGTATTTACATTGGATCCCCATTTCCATGCCGGTTCATATTATGTGCAGGACTCTTCATCCATGTTTGTCGGATATGCATTCCGTGAGCTTCTATCAGGGCTTCAGATACCTTCCGGACGTCCGGTCAGGGTTCTCGACCTCTGTGCGGCTCCTGGAGGTAAGACAACGGACATCGCCGCATCTCTCCGTGAGGCTTTCGGCAGCAGCTTCATCCTTGTCTCAAATGAAGTCATGAAGGCAAGGGCCGGCGTGCTGGCGGAGAATGTTGCGCTCTGGGGTGATCCGAATGTGGTGGTCACATGCGATGATCCTCGTGCATTTTCTTCGCTTTCCGGATATTTCGATATCATCGTAGCAGATGTCCCGTGCTCCGGAGAAGGCATGTTCAGAAAGGATGAGGAGGCTCAGAAGCAGTGGTCGGAGGATAATGTAGCCCTATGTGAGGCCCGTCAGAGGAGGATTGTGGCTGATGTATGGCCGGCACTGGCGGAAGGAGGCCTTTTCATATATTCCACATGTACCTTCAACCGATATGAGAATGACGGCAATGTGGAATGGATAGCAGAAGAGATGGGAGCGGATCCCGTTTTTGATTACAGGGATCTGGAAACTGGTGATAAGGTCATAAGGACTCTGCATGGATATAGTCTTGTGCCCGGTCATGTGGAAGGGGAGGGACAGTATTGCAGTGCTCTCCGCAAGACCTCTGCCGTTTCCTTTGCAGATGTGAAGATACGCGGCGGGAAAAGTTCGAGGGTGAAGGAACAGCCTGTACCTGAGGCGGTTGCCGACCTTCTTTCAGAGGATGTTTCGTTGAGGATGAAAGGAGATACAGTGACAGCTGTTCCTCGACAGCTGGCTGAAGATGTGATGTTTCTCGAACAGCATCTTCATGTGATAGCTGCCGGTTGTGCAGTGGGGGTGCTCAAGGGAAAGACCCTTGTGCCGGATGCCGATCTCGCTCTGTCAATCATCTTCAATGATGAGGCGTTTCCGTATGCGGAGGTTGACCGTAAGACGGCTCTGGAGTTCCTCCACAGGGATGCTGTCATGCTGAAGGATTCTCCGAAAGGTTATGTGATCATAAGATATGAAGGGGTGCCGCTGGGATTCGTCAAGAATCTGGGCAACCGTTGCAATAACCTTCATCCTCAGAGCAGGAGGATAAGGATGGACATTAACAGATGAATCATATGAAAAGAATATTGATTGTTTTGGCTGCGGCTTTCCTCGGTACTGTTGCGGCATGGGCTCAGACGGAGTCAGAGAGGTATGAGCAGAGATATGAAATGCTTGTTTCCAAGATGGGAGCGGCCGGCGTAGGAGTGGAGACAGTCCTGAACAACTGGGAGAAGGTGGATTCCCTCAATCCCAAGATGCTTCTCGGAAAGTTCAGCTATTATTTCACAAAGGCCCAGACGCCTCAGGTGGTGATGAAGGATGCCAGGAAATATCTTGGCATGGAGCCGATCTTGACTCTGAAGGACAGTCTCGGCAACGATGTTTATTATTTTCAGGAGAATGTATTTGACGACGAGCTTTATGCTCAGGCGGTGAAGGCTGCCGACAAGGCGGTCGGAGCATGGCCTGAGAGACTGGATTTCCGTTTCATGAAGGCGAATGCCTATATAGCTTATGAAAAGGAAAGTCCGGACATGGCTTTGGCTTATCTGCAGAACCTCGTGAACGAATATGCATCAGGAAAGACAGAATGGGAGTTCGAAGGAGCTGAGATTGATGACGATTTCTTTGAAGAAGCGATGCAGGAATATTGCTTCAGCTTCTACAGCATCGGCAGCACTGCTTCCTATGAGGCTTTTCTTAAACTTTCGCAGCAGCTTAACGGACTCTATCCGGACAATATGGGCTTCCTGAACAACATCGGCTCATATCATCTTCTCAAACATGACTACAAGACGGCTCTCAAGCATTACGACAAGGTTCTCAAGAAGCATCCGGATGACTACACGGCTATGCAGAACGGACTACTTGCGGCAAGGCGGCTGAAGAATCTCAAGCTGGAGAAGAAATATCTCGGTCTTATTGTAAAGCATGGTCCGGAGAAGGACAGGAAACTTGCAGAGGGCAGACTCGAGGCGTTGAATCTCAAGAAATAGAATGGATGCATCTTTCTTCATAGCGGGCAGGCTGCGCTTCAAGGGCAGGATCGCGATGGTATCTATCGCGATAAGCTATCTTGTCATCATCATCGCGGTATCTGTTTCCTCTGGTTTCCGTCAGGAAATACGCTCCGGACTCTCGAAGCTTTCCGGAGATGTCCAGCTCATGCCTCCGACCATGAACGTGCTTGATGCCGGGCATCCGATTGATGAAGATGCTTCCTATATGCCGTATATCCGTGAGATGGATGATGTTGATGCCGTTCTTCCCGTCGTCTATCGTGCTGGAATAGTCAAGAACGGTGAGGATATACATGGAATAATCATAAAGGGTGTTCCTCGTGATGCAGGATTCATTTCAGATGCCTTTCCTGCAGATTCTGTCAGGCTTCCGGTATCGATCCCTTCACGTCTGGCGGAAATCTCCGGTCTGGAACCAGGTGACAGGATGCTTACATATTTTGTCGGTGAAGATATCAAGGCACGTCAGTTCAATGTCGTTTCCGTCCATGAGGCGATGGTCGAGACAGACGACAGGCTTGTGGTCTATGCCGATATGGAGGATATGCAGAGAATAAACGGATGGAATCCCGGACAAGTATCTTCCATTGAGATATTGCTTAAGGACAATGATGAGGAAGATATAGTCAGGAATGCAGAAGAAGCCGGCACTCTTGTCAATGCATATTCATCTGATGACGATCCGTCAGTCATCGCCGTCTCGTCGGTATCGAGCTATCCCCAGCTCTTCGACTGGCTTGACCTCATCGACTTCAATGTTCTCTTCATTCTCGTACTGATGACCATTGTCGCAGGATTCAACATGATTTCAGGACTTCTGATCATGCTTTTCGAGAACATATCCACAATCGGGCTTCTCAAATCCCTGGGAATGACAGACAAGGCTATCTCCAAGGTTTTTCTGTCAAGCTCCGCCGTACTGGTTCTCAAGGGAATGGCCGCTGGAAACATCCTGGCCCTTGTATTCTGCTTTATACAGAATACGACACATGTCCTCAGGCTTGATCCTGAGAACTATTTCGTGTCGTATGTACCTGTGAATCCGGATCTTGCGACGATACTTGCCTCGGATGTGGCATCATTCGTCATCATCATGCTCCTTCTGCTGATCCCGTGCCTGTTCATATCGAAGGTGGATCCTGCAGAGACTGTGAGAGTCAAGTGATTACGCTTCCGGGCAGATCGTGCAGAATGCATTGTAGAGAGACAGTACGCTGTCTATGTATGCGATTGTCTCATATCCGTTGAATTTTCCGAGCTTTACGGATTCTTCGTTGAGGATGGAATCATCCCTCATGAGCGGGATAAGGCTTACAACGTCTTCCCAGCAGTTGCTGTCCATCTGACGTGATGCTGCGAAGTTCCTGCAGTCAGCGATTCTTCCTTCTCCGGCATTATATGCCGCCAATGTGAACTTCACAAGTTCATCGGGATCCATATTGCACTTCTCATAAAGTTTCTGGAGCCTTTTGAGGTGGCTTGTACCGGCCTTGATGTTCTTTTCAGGATCAAGGAGGTCATCGATCTCATAGTATCTTGCCGTCTGTGGCATTACCTGCATGAGACCCATCGCTCCGCGGTGTGAACGGGAATTTATGGAGAACTTCGACTCCTGATAGATCACTGCCGCAAGCATCCTCCAGTCCCATCCGAGTTCCCTGGCATATTCACGGATGAGGTCGTCATACGGACTGATCGTTCTGGTCCTTATGCCTCTTTCCGCCTTCTTGTAAGGATTGAATGTACCGTTGTACTCCTTCTTGGCGCTACGGTAGTATTCGTGGGAAGTGATATGGCTTATCCAGGAATTGACCTGTCTGAGCTGTCCTTCTTCCTTGACTGCCCATATGGTGCAGTCATCAATGTTCCTTGAGAGATTGAGACCGTTTTCGTCGTGGGCTTCGTCGTCATGCATTATGACGATATCAACCTTGCCCTGTCTGAGCGAGTCAAGCCAATTCTCTTTTCTTGATGCGGCTACGATAGTAACGTCACATCTGTTGTCTTCGGCAAACCTGTTGATCAGCTGATAGTTGAATCCGGTCTCGAGACCGTGGCTGCCATACATATCGTCGCACAGATCAATCGCGCAGACGATTTCAGTTCCTGCAAATACATCTGTCGAACTTGCTCCGCTGAGTGTCCTACCTCTTTCAAGGAGTGGAGTCATGCAGATCATGATCATGCAGATGACTGCGTTTCTAACTCTTCTTTTTCTTTTTTCAGTAAACTTCATTATACACTACTTTCTGTGCTACCTCCTTTGGGAACCTCCCGCCCCCGCTGGCTGGCCGGAGCCTGCCCTGTTGCCGCCTCCCGCGGCCTGAGCTCCGCTTGCACCGGTTGAATTCTTACCCGGCAGAACGTGGAACGGCCATGTGATTCCGATCTTGAATGTTCTCTGAGGGGCTATATATCCCGCTGCAGTGAAATAATCGGCTGATTCATTAGGCCAGCCCATATTCATGTTTATGGCTTTAAGGAAGACACTTACCCTCTTCCACTGTATGTTGACGAAAAGATCAACATATGGGCAGTTGCCGAACTCTTCCTTGTTCTGGTTGTGGAACACTCCAAGTACCGGGTTGTATGCGGGCGCATACCATTTTGTCGTGAATGTTCCGTTGGCTCCTATCTGCATCCTCATCGCATTCTTTACTACATCGAACTCAAAGTAATATCTGAGATTCAATGCGAGCAGAGGAAGCGGCATCACCTCGCGGTCCGAGGACAGCTGAAGGAGAACCTGATTGTCCAGATGGAATTTCCACAGCTGGAAATCCTTTCTGACTGATGCTGTCATGACGCTCATCGGCTTGGTGTTCTGGCGTGCTACGCCGAGAGTGTCGTAATATATGTTGTTGTTCAGCAAGGCATAACCGAAAGATGCGTCAAGCTTCCATCTTGGAACGTTGAGCGATGCTTCCGCCTTTGTGGTCGATATCTTGCCGAAATCGTTGTCCCATCTGTAATGGTTAGTGAATAGATGCTGCTGGTAATAGTCCGGTTCCTTGAGGCTGGTTTCGAAATGAGCCTTCAGTTCAATCGGACTGTTCCTGTCTTTCCTGAACGGGTAGGCCTTGAAGACCATGTTGGCATTGATCAGGAAGTCGTTGATCTCATATCCCAGGAAGTTGTACTTTCCGAATGCATCCCATTCCATGTATTTCCTGTACTGTCCCTGTGCTCCGGCGTAGAGATAGGCGGAATTCTGGATGACGTTCGTGCTTCCCTGGATATAGTCTGTCGGTCTGAAGCTGTAATAATTCGCCAGCTTGTCACCGATTCCCACGTCGAGCTTGGAGACTATGCTCTCGCTCTTCCACGGCTGAAGCCTTATGAAGAACCTGTTCTCGAACCTCATGACCCTTAGGGAGTCCATGCTGGTGGTCGGATTTATATAGAATCTGTCACCATAGAACTGTCTGCCGAGGTCGTCGGATATGGCATCCTGATATGTCTTGCGGAACACTGAGTATTCACTGCTGTGTCCGATGAACGCTGTGGTTATGTCCTTGCTCATCGCAAGAGAATCGAGCCCGAGGGAATCGGCCTTGGCCTGTTCGAGAACTTTCCTTGCCTCCTCTTCGGTCTTGAATGCCATTATTGCAACGGAATCTCCGCTGGCCATGATGCTGTCCCTGAGTGCGTTACGCTTCTTTTCTTCCTTTTTGGCCTCACGGTACTCCTTGTCCAGGAAAGTGAAAGGAATCCTGTAGGTCTGATCTAAGAAAAGCGTGTTCCTCTTGAGACGGTTGCTTGCATCGCGCAGATAGATCTCAATTTCCCTGGAGTCAACCGTGGTATCCCTGATCCATTTCGTATCAACGACACCTCCGTTCTCGCTTCTTTCGATCCTGTCGTAAATATATCCGGTATGCATGAGATACCTGTCTCCGAGGTAATTTGCAGCTGCGACAACCGTTCTGTTGTCGGTATCCTCCCTCCTCAGCATACCGTTGCTTCCGAAACGATGGTATTCAAGCATGAAATTAAGCTTCGGAGTTATGTTCTGGGTGGTGCGGATCCTGATGTTGGACTCTTCCTTCTCCTTGTTGGCGAACAATGTTCCCCAGTATGCAAGCTCCGTATAAGGAGTCTTGGTGTTGAACTGAGGAAGGTTCTCCGGAGTATAGGTATAGAGCTGGTAAGGGGTGAAGAAGATCGCATTGTCAACCTCCTGCCTCTTGAAATAGTCGAAAAGCTGGACAGGGGAACCCGGAACACCAAGCCATGTCGCATTCACATCCTCCTTGTAGAACGGATAATCATGGAAGTTCCTGTTGAATGACGAATCCGGCGACTGGTCTCTCAAGCCCTCGAGATCGTGGAAATAACGCTCATGCTTCCATGTGATGATCCTCTTGTAGAGCATCGAGTCAGGAAGAGCATATGTCGTAAGGATACGCGGAGTGGCGCTTAACACACTGTCCTTGTAGGTCTTTATGCTGTCCTTGATCTCAAGCTTTCTGTTTGCCTTGGCGATCAGTTCAGGAAGCTTAAGGTCTGCCTCGTATTTCTTGCGCTCGCGCCTTGTCAGCGATGCATACCATGCTGCGAATTCCGCTTCAGCGATTTCGGTGGAATCCTTTATATAAAGAGAGTCAAACTTGTGAAGCTCCAGTGTGTCGCCGATGGTTATGAGCGAATCACGGACCTGGGCTCTTGTAAGAGAGTCCTTTACAGCTATGTAATATTTGTAGAAGAATGGATCGGTCTCCTTTAGCGAGTCCGGGATTCTGATGGTGTCCCTTGCTTCGAGAACGAGAGTGTCCACAGCCATTGTGTCAACGAGGACACTGTCGGTCAAGGTACTGTCTGTTATGATGCTGTCAGGAGTGTGAAGAGTGTCTATGACCGGAGTGACGGCATCCGTAGTGTCGTCCAGACTGTTGAGTACGAGCGTATCTGCAAGTCCGAAGATTCTTGCAGCCCTGTGTGCGTCGATGCCGAATGACTGTACGGCAGCAATCATCACAAGTAGGGCAGGTACCCATATTTTCGCCATAAAATTCTTCATAACAAGACGGCAAAGGTACGAATAATTATTGATTATTCAATACTTATGCCTTCCGAAGCCATTTCCTCAAGTGCCTTGAGGTGACCCTCATAGTCAACATATGCGATGCAGTCTTTAAGAAGATGTACCTTGTATCCGGCCTTGAGAAGGTCGGTGCAGGTGTTGCGTACGCAATATTCAGTAGCTATTCCGCATACATATACGTCAGTGGTGTCAAGCAGCTCCAGAACTTCTCCAAGGGACTGCTCCGCATAGTTCACGCCCTCGAATCCCGAATACTGTTCTGTCGTCCTGTCGCATCCCTTGTCAAATGTCAGCTCTTCGGAAACATATGGAACGAGATCGCTGTGTATCTCACCTCCGTGAGTGCCTGCCACGCAATGAGGAGGCCATATCCCTCCGAACTCCTTGAATGAAGAATGATCGGCAGGATGATGGTCGCGGATGAAGAGGATCGGGAAGGTATCCAGTATCTCATGTTCCTCGCCTCCCTGACCTTTTGTCTGCGAATCGATGTATTTCAGAGTCTGCGCTACGGCGTTCTCCGCATTCTGACATGCCAGACTTCCGTCGATGAAGTCATAGAGCATATCGACTACTACCAATGCGTTGTTTCTCATAATTTGAATTCTTTAATCTCCTTGACCAGTCGGTTGATGATTCCCATCTTGAGGTTATAGAGGTCGTCAGATATGTCAACCTTATAATAATGCGGATTGATGAGACGGCGCTCGCTCGGACTGAAATGCATGAGCGTCTCGTTATAGTACTGCTTCTTCTCCATGAGGGTATGCCTTGGAGCGCATCTCTTTCCGTTTTCAATCACCTTGTGCTGCATGGTGAAGGCTGTGTATTCGCCTGCCGCAAAGGTCTTGCTCTTGTAGCGGTCATATTCGTCACATACGGTGAACTCCTCACCGGCCTCGATCTTCCTGCTTAGCTCGTCGCCCCTGAGACAGGTCACATCAACCTTGAATATCCTGCCCTTAGACGGATCGTCGATCATTATCCTGTATGTGATCTGATGACCTGGGTTGATGAGCTTGATCTTGTCCTCGGAACGTTTCAGGACAGCTTCCCCGTCTATCTGGACAAGCTTGTAAACATTGCCGAAGCATGGAGCTGCCTTGCTCGTCGCGATCGCATCTCCTACTCCGTATGAATCTATGCAGGCTCCCTGTCTTTCAAGATCGGTAATGAGATATTCGTCCAATGAATTGGTCGCGAATATCTTGCACTGGGTGAGACCGTGCTCGTCAAGAATGCGTCTGCATTCCGTCGAGAGATATGCGAGGTCACCGCTGTCGAGTCTCACACCATATCCCGGAGCATATCCGTCTCCTATGCCGTTGTCCTTGTATGCCTTGATTGCATTGAGTACTCCGCACTTGAGAGTGTCGTATGTGTCGATAAGGAGTATGATGGTCTCGTTCCTATGTGTCTTGATATATGTGTCGAATGCCTTGTATTCGCCTGCAACGCTGCTTCCGAATGATGTCACGAAGCTGTGTGCCATGGTACCTGTCGATCCGTAATCGAACATTACTCCTGCAAGAATGTTGGATGTGCTTGCGCATCCTGCGATGATTGCGGCCTTGGCACCATATGTCGCAGCCCATGGACCGTGTGCCCTTCTTGAACCGAATTCGCTTACAGGGCGGTTTGTGGCCCTGCAAACGCGTGACGCCTTCGTCGCAACGGCCATCTGGTGGTTCATGATGCAAAGCATCGGTGTCTCGAGCACCTGAGCCTCGATGAGCGGGCCTTCGACTATGATGATCGGCTGATTCGGAAAAACGATTTCGCCTTCACGCATGGCATAGACGTTTCCTGTGAACTTCATGGCAGAGAGGTAGCCTCTGAATTCCGCATATTCCTCTCCTGGAAGGAACTTTTCAAAGAACGACGGATCCATGTTGCCGAGGTTCTCTACCATCTCGATTACTTCATCTGTGCCGCTGACTACAGCCCAGTTGTTGTTCTCCGGTGCCTTTCTGTAGAAAAGATTGAAAACGGCAGCCTGATCCTTCATCCCGCTGTCGAAAAAGGATTTTCCCATGGTATATTGGTACTTGTCCGAACAATATGCGTGGTTTAGCATGGCGAAAGTATGTTTAAATCATACAAATGTAATCTTTTTTGTGCTAACTATCCTCGAAATTCGTATTTTTGTTGACATAATTATCCTTAAAGATGAAGGATTTATACAGATTGTTTGAAGATTTCTCCGGTTCTGAGCCGGAAACCATAGTACAGTTCTCCGGATCTGGCAGCAACCGAAGGTATTGCAGGCTTGCTGCCGGGGGACGTACGTATATCGGCGTAGCCGGTACTGATGCGAAGGAGAATGAGGCTTTCATTACCCTGGACAGGCATTTCCGCTCAAAAGGGATATCTGTCCCGGAGGTTCTTGCCGTCAGCCCTGACGGTATGTGTTATGTTCAGGAGGACCTTGGAGATGAACTTCTTGCAGACAGAGTCGCTGCCGCGCATAAGAACGGCGGCATTGAAGAGGGAGGCGACCTCGCAGAACTTCTCTGCAGGACGATGTCCATGCTTCCGAAGATCCAGTTTGAAGGAGCCAAGGGCCTGGATTTCTCGGTGTGCTATCCTCAGCCGTCATTCGACAGAAGGATGATAATGTTCGATCTCAATTACTTCAAGTACTGTTTTCTGAAGCCTTCGGGAACAGAGTTCAATGAAGTCCTGCTTCAGGATGATTTCGAACGCTTTGCCGATGATCTCATGAAGGATGACAGTCATACCTTTCTTTACCGTGACTTCAATGCACGAAATGTAATGTTAAGGGATGGGTGTCCGTATTTTATTGATTTTCAGGGAGGAAGGCGGGGACCTATATACTATGATGTAGCTTCGTTCGTATGGCAGGCGAGAGCCAGATATCCGCAGTGGCTCAAGAAAAGGATGGTTGACAGCTATATTCAGGCATTGTCTGAATATATGGATATCGACCGTGAAGCCTTTTTCTCGAGCCTGCGTCTCTTCAGGCTTTTCCGCTCGCTACAGGTGCTTGGCGCATATGGCTTCAGAGGTCTTGTGGAGAACAAGGCACAGTTTGTCACATGCATTCCTCAGGCAGTTTCTGACCTTAGGGAACTTCTTGCGGAACTTCCTTCAGATTACCCGTATCTTCATGAGGTGCTCCTGCACATGACATTGCTGCCTCGGTTTGCACCGGATGCTGCAGACGGCCGTCTGGAGGTCAAGGTATATAGCTTTTCCTACAAGAAGGGCATTCCTCAGGATATGTCGGGAAATGGCGGAGGATATGTTTTTGACTGCCGTTCGATCCATAATCCTGGGCGATATGAGCCTTATAAGAAGCATACCGGCAGGGATGAGGCTGTCATCCGTTTCCTTGAAGATGACGGTGAGATACTTGGATTTCTGGATCATGTCTATGGGGTGATCGACCCGCATGTAGAGACATATTCACGTCGCGGATTCACTCATCTGATGGTGAGTTTCGGATGTACAGGCGGCCAGCATCGTTCGGTCTATTGCGCCGAGCATCTTGCCCGCCATCTTGCAGGAAAATATCCCGATATACGTGTCAGACTCTGCCATCGTGAGCAGGGGATTATAGAAGATGTGAGCAACGTAAGTTGTTGATAAATAGATGCTTGCTCGAAAACCCTGCATGGCGTTGACGGCAGGGTTTGTGTGTAATGTGTTGAAAGACAGTTAATTGGATTGCACTTATGAAATCAATGATCTTTGCTGCCGGTCTCGGTACCCGTCTGAAACCGATTACCGATACGCTTCCGAAGGCGCTGGTGCCTGTCGGAGGCAAGCCTCTGATCGAACATGTGGCCCGTAAGCTCAAGGCTTCGGGAATCGAGGAGGCTGTGGTAAACGTGCATCATTTCGCAGAAAAGGTCGAGACTTGGATAGGGGAACAGGATATAATGAAGATGGAGGTGAGCGATGAGAGAGGGATGCTCCTTGAGACTGGCGGTGCGGTGCTTCATGCGCGCAGGTATCTGGAAGGCTGCGGTCAGTTCCTCATCCATAATGTTGATATCATATCTGATCTGGATATCCGGTGGTTCGAATCGCAGGCATGTGATGGGGCATTGGCAACATTGCTGGTAAGCGAAAGGAAAACAAGCAGATACCTTCTCTTCGCCCCTGACACGATGCGTCTGGTCGGATGGACGAATGTCGCGACCGGCGAAGTAAGGTCTCCATATCCTGATATAGATCCGTCATCATGCCGTATGCTTGCCTTTTCCGGAATACATATGATGTCTGACAAGGTTTTTGATGTATTGGATTCATATGCCCGCGAAAAAGACCTGGATATGGAAAATCCGCGCTTCCCGATAATGGATTTCTACCTTTCGGTCTGCGCGGAATATGAGATTTACGGAGTGGAGGCTGAAGATCTGCATCTGGTTGATGTGGGAAAGCTTGATTCCCTGGAAATGGCGGAAAATGCGATCTCCCGATTATGTCCGATAATTAATTAAAGACTATTATACTATGAATTTTTTAGGAAACATCTTATGGTTCGTGCTTGGCGGCTTCCTCGTCAGCCTGTATTACTTTATTGTGGGAGTCCTCTTCTGCATAACCATTATAGGCATTCCGTTCGGTCTCCAGCTCATCAAGCTGGCAGGCTTCGCCCTATGGCCGTTCGGTCACGACATACAGTCTGACACAAACGACGGAGGCTGCCTGTCAATCGTGATGAACGTAATATGGATACTTGTAGGAGGCGTTGAGATAGCCATGATCCATCTGACGTTCGGAGCATTCCTCTGCATCACGATAGTAGGCATACCTTTCGGCCTCCAGCATTTCAAGATGGCCCTTCTGGCCTTGATCCCTTTCGGAAAGAAGATAAGTTAGATGATGCTCAGGGCATCGACCTTGTCACAGCCGCCCATCTTCTCATCCTTCACCGGTATTCCGCGGAGGATGACGATGGCGCTTGCGATCATGAGGATACATGCTATGAATATGAATGCATAAGCCCATGGACTCAGCACATCCATGAATGACTCGGCTTCTTCAAGACCAGGTACACGGCTCATCAGCACTGAGAACGTGTTGTTGACGCAGTGCATCAGCATGGTAAGCTTGAGGGAACCGGTCCTGTAATATACATAGCCGAAGAGGGCTCCGAGCAGGAATGCCGGAATCGCCTGCCATGGATTCATGTGCAGTACGGCAAAGAATACGGCAGAGGTGATGATGGCTCCTGTTGGATTCATGTGCTTCATCAATCCTCTGAGTACCAGGCCTCTGCATAGCCATTCCTCGAAAAGAGGAGCGAATACCGACACGGAAAGGAGTGATGCCCAGAGAGGTCCCTTGGTCAGCATCTCGAGAGCGGCCTCCAGATGTTCAGGCATGTCAGGAAGGAGGGCTGTCACAGGTTCGGCCACGAAAGCGGTCGCCAAGGTCATTATCGATACTATCAGTGCCATCATGGCTCCGCCTCTGATTCCGAAATTGTTGCTGTCCAGAGCATATCCGGTGTCAAAGACCTCGTTCCTTCTGCTCTGCACAGAGGCGTAGAGAAGAGGCGGGATGAATGAAATCGGATAAGAAATCAGCATGCTGTATGCCATGACTGTGTCTGATCCTCCCATCGCAAGCATGAATACGCTGCTAACGAGGCTTCCGAGAAGCGATCCCAGAATGAAAAGGACGAAAAGAAGGATCATGCCGCCGAATCCCGGCAGATAATGCGAATAATTAGAGAAGAGGTCGTATGAACCTCTTCCCTTATGTCTTCTGAAAAATGCCATTGTCTTATTTATTGTAAAGTGGTGTAGGATAAACTCCCTGGTCGGCGAATTCCTGGAACTTTGCCACAACTCCCGGACGGTCTTCCTTGAATGTCACTCCGAACCAGCGTGACGGTGTCGAGAGGACTTCAGTCCTTCCTGTTCCGTCCTTGATCATGCAGTCGATTGCATATGGAATATAATACTCGGCCTTGAGCTCGTTGATGTTCTTCTCGAGGAAGCTCTCGAAGATGGCTGCGCTCTTTTCAAAATAGTCCGGTGTGAATCCCCACATGTTCATAGAGCAGAGAGCCTTGCCGTCCACCTCTACCTTCTCGCCTGTGAGACTGTTCTCTCCATAGACCTTTCCGTCCGCCTCTCTTGCGATCTTGTGATGTTCTACGACATTTGTGAGCACTCCTTCCGCATCGGTAGAGCAGATGCCTCTTGAAACTCCGCCGGATTCCGAAAGCGTGTTTTCAAGCTGGAAACCTACGAGGCAATACTCTCCGGTCTTGCCCTCATGTGCCCTGAGCCAGTCACCGAGAATGCGGAATGAATCCTTTCCATAGTAGTCGTCACCGTTGATGACTGCGAAAGGCTCTTTTACTACTCCTGCACCCATGAGAACCGCATGTGCTGTGCCCCAAGGCTTTTCTCTTTCCGGATTGAGGGTGAACCTTTCAGGAATCTTCGTGAGCTCCTGAGTCACGAACTGGAATTCGAGAGGCTCGCCGTCAACGCACTTCACGTTGCTGTATTTTTCCTTTACAACCTGTTCCATCTGATCCTTGAAATACTCGCGGACGATGTAAACGACCTTGCCGAATCCGGCCTGTACGGCATCATAAATGGAATAGTCGATGATTGTCTCGCCGTTCGGACCGAGTCCGTCCATCTGCTTGAGTCCGCCGTATCGGCTGCCCATTCCGGCAGCAAGAACAAGTAAAGTTGGTTTCATGTTTTCAATATTTATAAATTTTCATCAAAAATAATTATTTTTGTCGAGATATGGGAAAGATAAAGGACATTTTTACTGGCGAACATAACAAGTTCGCATGGTTCGTGGTAATCAGTACCGCGGTTTTTCTGCTTTTGTGGCTCGTAGGACCGGGAAATACCATCGTTCACTGGATAAAGACCAGCAATGAGATCTCGCGTCAGGAAAAGCAGATGGAATACTACCGTCAGGAGATCGAGAGGATGAATCAGAATATAGAAGCTCTCGAGACTGACCGTGATTCATTAGAAAAATTCGCCAGAGAACGCTTCAAGTTTGCGGCCCCTGGCGAAGATGTATATGTTATAGAATAGATCCCTCGACAAGCTCGGGATGACAGTGTTAAGCTCGGGATGACAGTATCAGAATCCCGTATATGTCCAAGGAGAGATGGCCCTGAGTTCCTCCTTGACTGATTCCGATACGTCGAGAGTCTCGATGAAATCGGCGATCACCTCATGATTGATGCCCGCACCGGTACGTGTAAGCGCCTTGAGCGTCTCGTATGGGTTCGGGTAGTTTTCTCTGCGGAGGATTGTCTGTACGGCCTCTGCAACGACAGCCCAGTTCCTTTCCAGATCAGCCTTTATGGCAGCCTCGTTGAGGATGAGCTTGCCGAGACCTTTCTTCAGCGAGTTGAGGGATATCATCGAATGTGCAAGCGGCATACCGATGTTCCTGAGCACTGTTGAATCCGTGAGGTCGCGCTGGAGACGCGAGATAGGAAGCTTCATCGAAAGATGGGTGTAAAGGGCATCTGCGACTCCGAAGTTGCCTTCCGCATTCTCGAAATCGATCGGATTGACCTTGTGAGGCATGGCAGACGAACCGACTTCTCCAGCCTTCACCTTCTGACGGAAATATTCCATTGAGATATATGTCCATATGTCGCGTGCGAAGTCGATGAGTATCGTGTTGATGCGGCGGAGGCAGTCGAACAGTGACGCGAGGTTGTCATAATGCTCGATCTGTGTGGTAGGGAAAGATCTCTTGAGGCCGAGTGAAGCAACGAAGTCATTGCCGAAGCCGATCCAGTCTATTCCCGGGTATGCCACCTTGTGCGCATTCATGTTGCCGGTCGCACCACCGAACTTGGCCGGGTATGTAAGAAGCTCATACTGGCGGATCTGCTCTTCAAGACGTACTGCGAATACGTTGAACTCCTTGCCTACGCGAGTAGGGGATGCCGGCTGGCCGTGTGTCTTGGCAAGCATAGGGATATCCTTCCACTCTTCTGCCATTCCTTTGATGAGGCCGAGAACTTCCTTGAGAAGAGGCATGAAGCTGTTGTCTATCGCTTCCTTGAACGAAAGAGGAACCGATGTGTTGTTGATATCCTGTGAAGTCAGACCGAAATGGACGAACTCGCCCCATCTGATAATATCCATTTCCTTGAAACGGTCCTTGATGTAATATTCCACAGCCTTGACGTCATGATTCGTCACCTTCTCGATTTCCTTGACCTTTGCGGCATCTTCCGGAGTCATGTTCCTGTATATGTCCCTGAGAGCCTCGAATTTCGAGCAGTCGAAGTCTGCAAGCTGAGGAAGAGGAATCTGACAGAGGGCGATGAAATACTCTATTTCGACACGGACGCGGTATCTGATGAGCGCATATTCGCTGAAATAATCTCTAAGTGGTTCAGTCTGACGCGCATAGCGTCCGTCAACAGGCGATACAGCCAGTAGTGAATGATTCTCCATTTCGTTATTTATGTTTGTTGTGGCGCAAAGATACAAAAAAATCACGTATGGGAGGAACTTGGTGACAGATTGATTGTAAAATGCTAAAAATAGTTTATCTTTGCACCGATTGTATCAAATCGATAACAGATTATTAACAATTCAATATCTTTTTAATGAAAAACTTATTTCTCAAATCATCCCTTCTCTGCCTTATGGCAGCGTTGATTTTCGGATGTAAGGAGCCTGTCGGTCCGGTTGACGGTCCTGCAGGTGATTTTGCACTTGAACTTAAGACGGTTGAAGCCGACTTCATTGAGGTTGAGGTTACTGCTCCGTCAGAGGTCGAGATGGCTTATGTTATCGGAACAGAGCCTCAGGCAATCAGTCCTGCTGTACTTTTCGTTACAGGAACCACACTCAAGGTGACTCCTGGTCAGGTTCTCAAGATTTCAGAGGGTATAGCTCAGAAGACAACTTATTACATGTATGCAGCAGCCAAACTTGACGCTCAGAATTATTCCGAAGTGCTCAAGCTTGAATTCACTACCAAAGAGTATGAATTCAAGGAGATGCTTACAGTCGTGGAGACATACCTTGACGGATATAAGGTGCATATCACAATTCCTCAGGAAACAAAGGACAGAGGAAATGTGATCCGTTACGGTTCTACCAGCCTTGCATGGTACAACCTTCTCAAGAACTCCAAAGGTGGTGACGCCGTTGACCTCAACGCGGTGGTGGCAAACGGTAACCCATACGGCAATTATGTGAAGAATGACTCGACTATCGTGATGAACGATATGAATGTCGTTCTTATGGACGACAAGGGTAATCCGATCCTTGATTCTGACGGTCAGATGATAGATGTGCATGATCCTATATCACCTGGTGAGCCTACTATCTTCCTTGCCGGTGAGTGTCGTTGGGGAAGTCCGGATGAGTTCGCTGAAATCATGGGCTTCAATCTCCCTGAAAGAGATTCATACTCTATTCCTCTCTATGACTGGAATTCAGGTTGGACAGGAGCGTTCCAGAAGAAGACGTTCTTCGCAAAGGAGCCTACTCTCTGTGATGCAACTGTAGAGGTGGAGATTCCTGAGGATGAAATCACTGTGACTGACGCGATGATTTATTTCAACATGGAGGAAGGCGTTTCAAGATACTTCTACATGGTTCTTGACAATTCAACATATAACCAGATTCTTGATACATATCTTGATAAGAACGAAGACTGGTTCCAGTGGTTCCTTACTTCATACATCGCATTCTATGAGTGGGGCGTGTTCCCTGAAACAGAAAGCACATATACCAATGCTGCGGCTAAGTTCGTAGAGCCGCTTACAGGTGGTGACACATATCACGTTCTCTGTACTGTAATGGGCGATGATTCCGGTTCAACTCAGAGATTCATCCATAAGACATTCACAGCAAAGGAGAAAACCAAGCGTGCACCGGTAATTGAAGTTGAAGCTGTCGAGAACGGTGATCCATACGTGGCAACATTCAATATCAAAGCTCCGAACAAGGATGTCGTTGGCGCATATTGGGCATGCAATTATGCTCGTGAGTTCGAACTTATGTTCAATGCCGGCTACTCTTACGAGAACCTTCTCAGTGGCAATTATTCATTCTCTTCTGAAGAGCTTGCCGAGGTAAATTCTGATGCCGGACTTACTGTAAGTTATCCTACGCTTGACGGTGAGGTTACAAGAATGGCTGTTTACGGATGCAATGACGAATATACATTCAACAACATCGACAGCAGCAATGAAGGAGCAGGCTGGGCTGATTATCATGCTCCTATGGCTGAAAAGGTCGCTGCAATCAGTTCTCCTCTCTATGAGGCTCTTGCCGGTGACTGGACTGCTACAGCTACAATAGTAGTGAAGGAACAGCTCGAAGACGGATCGGTAGTTTCCCGTAATATCGACTATAGCTCTAAAGTGAATATCTCGGCTTCCGCTCCGGCTCTTCCTGACAAGGTTGACGAGAGCGTATATGCTCTTTACAAGGGTAGCAGCAGGGATGACGTTGACAGCATGTTCGAGGAACTCGGGGATCTTTCAGATCAGTTCACAGAATACAGACTTGAGGGACAGAACAGGCTTCTCTGCAACGGATTCATCGACTTCGACTACTATAAGGATCCTGAGAAAGGAGAGATCGGCAGAATGGACTACAGGACTCCATACGACCTCTTCCAGGCTACCAACTACAGTTCTGTTGATGTCCCTCAGCTCATTTATGACTTCGGTCCGAAGTGGTTCCTTGAGGTTCAGGCTGACGGAAGTGTGATCGTTCCTTTCAACTCTACATACATGCCTCCTATGCATAACTGGCCGGGATATCCGTTCTATGTGTGCGGTCTTGCCGGTGAATATGCTTTCCTCGATGCAAATGAAGAGACTCCAGGATTCCCTGTTGAGGTTGCTTCAGATTATAGCAAAATCACCATCAAGCCGATAGTTGCCGGTGGTCAGAACTGCTATATGAATGCAGTAGGTATGTCTCAGGGTGGTCTTGAAATCATCGCTACAGTGATTTCAGAAATCGTGCTTACAAAGGGATGGGCTGAAACACGCTCCGATGCAACCAGAGCTTTCTCTGCTTCTCCTTCAAAGGTTAATGCTGTTTCCATTGACGGATCTGCTGCCGATCTTCCTATGAAGCGTATTTATAAGTCGATGACCAAGCTTGAACCAGCTCCTGTACGTCAGTACGAGGAGGACAAGACTCCAAACGTCGTGACTATGGATATGGTCAATGAGACATCTGCAAAGATCCTTAAACACTTCGGAATAGAATAATGAAGAACTTTTTCAAATATGCATCACTGCTCGCGGCAGCAGTGATGCTTTTCTCTTGTCACGGATATTATGATCCGAATGATCCGAATAACGGAGGTGGCGATCGTCCCGGTCCCGGCCCTGTCGGAGACGTGGTTCTGAAGATCACCAGTGACAGGAATCTCATTCAGACTTTCGGTGGTGACTATGCTGCACTGACTGTAACTCTTGGAAACGAGGTCGTGACAGATGGAGTCACATTCTTTGACGGTTCAAATAAGATCATAGATATTCCGGATTTCCGCTTTTATGCTGACAAACCGGGAGAATATGAGATATGGGCCAACTACGGAACATATAATTCGGAAAAGATTGCCATCAAGGCTGTCTCTATCAAGATTCCTCAGACTCCGGTCGATCCGAAGCCTGAAAGTACTGATTTCAAGGTAAGGACTCTGGTTACAGAGTTCACTACTACAGGATGCAGCTGGTGTCCAAGCATGAAGTCTGTTCTTCATGGTGCATTGGAAAATGCTTCAACAGCAGATGACGTGGTGATGACTGCTTGTCACTCCAGCCTTGTTGGTGGGGTGAAGGATCCTTCGTTCATCAGGACAGGTTATGAGGATTTCAGCGGTGCTACCGGACTTCCATTCGTGTTCTGTGACATGTATTATGGATTCGGATATTACAACGGTCTTGCGGCAACGGATCTTGTTTCGCTTTTTGATGAGCTCTGTGCTTCAAAGGAGGATTCAGCTGCTGGAATTGCCGTGACATCTTCTTTAGTCGGCAATGAAATTGTTGCAAAGGTAACTGTCAAGGCGGCCGAGACCGGAACATACCGTGTAGGTGCATTCCTTCTGGAGGACGGAATCTATGGTAAGCAGACCAGTGCGACAGCCGACTGGATGCATAATCATGACAATGTCATCAGGTATATTGACTCCAGATATTTCAGCAATACGGGAAAGGAGCAGTTTTATGGCCATTCTGTAGGACTTGTTGAAGAAGGCAGGACTGCAGATTACGTGTTTGCATGGCTTCTTGACGACATCTGGGAAGAAGGAGCCCTTAACGGTGAATTGTATGGAGGTTATTATTGGGATGAGTTCAATAAAGAGAATCTGCACCTTGCTGTCTTTGTTTCGACTGTTGGTACAGATGAAAAGGGCAATCAGTATTATTATGTAAACAATGTGATTGATTGTCCAGTGAACGGAGATACTCCATACGAGTACAGATAATCTAAAGCAGAAGCATTACTGCGAAAACGTATAGAAGGAAGCCTTGGAAACCGAGGCTTCCTTTTGTGTCTTTGTCAATGCTTTCCTCGATTCCGTTTCCTGCGGCAACTTCCTCAAGCCTGCTGCTGTCCGGAAGGGCCCTGAATGCCCATTTCCTGATAAGAGTGCCGTCGTTGAAGTATGTGGCTCCACCGTTTGACCTGTTCATGGTGATCAAGGTCTTGCGGTCTGAATGATACAAGCATCTTCCGAGTGCTGATGCCGCATCTTCAGGAAGTCCTTCCATGATGCTCTCCATTTCTCCGGCTGATGATGCTGTAAGGAGGATTGGGGTGAATCCGGCTTTTCCGGCTTCTGTGATGAATCGTGCTGTCCTGATCCATTTTCCCTTCCTCATGTCCGGATCATATACTGAGATCACCATGACCTTGCCTTCACTTGCCCTGGCGTCGGCATATTCTCCGTCAGAGTCTGTGAATGAAAGGGTTACAGGAGCCTTGTACCCTTCCTTGACAACTGTTTCTGTTGAAACGAATGTCCATGTGCTGTCCGGCAGATGGGTAAGGTCGAACGATTCCCTGACACCGTCCTTCTCATATATGAACCTGGCTTCGTACATGTCGTCAGCAGAACTGTGGGCGGATGCGAGTTCAGTGCCTGGCTTGTAATCCGTGAAGTCAACCATCGGGATATAGGCCC
Organism: Bacteroidales bacterium; assembly: GCA_017437125.1. Taxonomy (GTDB): domain Bacteria; phylum Bacteroidota; class Bacteroidia; order Bacteroidales; family UBA932; genus Cryptobacteroides. The sequence continues at coordinate 103,944 of JAFSBV010000001.1, forward strand.
ATGAATAGAACATGAATGCTGTTACTGACATGGTCACGATGCTGAACGATACGAATTTTCTGCGTAAAGGGCGCCCGAGGCCACGTAGCGGAATGAATGCGGCTGCAAGGAGTGCGCAGAGGACGAGATTCTTGATGAAAGTCTGCATGTGGGTCAGATGGATCGCTTCGCCGAAGCATCCGCAGTCCATTTCGGGATTGAAGATGACAAGTGCCAAGGTCAGCAGGGTGAAGAATCCCTGAAACGCCATAGCTGCGATCGCTGTCTGTCTTCTCCATACTCCGGTGATAAGAGCCGTTCCGATGATGGTCTCGGCGAATGCGAATGCCGTTCCTGCTGTCTTGGATATTGGCGAGAGGAATCCAAGATGCATGAAACTGAAATATTCATCCATTACGAGACCCGCACCTACCGGATCCAGAAGTTTCACAATTCCGGAAAAGAAGAACACGAACCCTGTGAGGAAACCGCAGAAGCGTCTGAAACGTTCGACTATGTATTTCATCTCTATCTCTTGATTGCATTGTCAACCACTTCCTTCACTTTGGCAAAGATTGCGCCCGGCGGCAGCATCTGGCCGTTTTCGTCGGCGCAGTCTATCCTGATGAATCTGGAATCCAGCCTGCATTGCCTGCGATAGATGTCGCGGACCCTTTTCTGAAATTCGATGTCAGCCTCATGGATATCCTGTGCGCCGTTCAGGTACTCGCGGTCTTCGCCTCCCCTCTGGCTGCTAAGCTTGGACTCGACGAATCCGATCGGGACATCGAGGAATATGTTGAGGTCGGGACGAGGAAGATCGAAGTTTCCGTATTCTGTGTTGAATATCCACTCTCTGAGGCCTTCTGCCTCCTCCTGATCCGAAAGCTTGGCACACTGATATGCTATGTTGGAATATACATATCTGTCCAGAAGGACGCATCTGCCGGCAGCAAGATGCCTCGTCATTTCCGGAGCGGCTCCGTGACGGTCCTCTGCAAAAAGAAGGGCTACGAGCTGCGGATGTACAGATTCATTGTCTCCGAAATCGCCACGGAGGAATCTGCTTATCAGATTCCCGTAAACCGGCGCGTCATATCTCGGGAAATGAATGTATTCGAGACTTCCGTATATGCCCTCAAGGTATTCTCTGAGCTTCTTTACCTGTGTCGATTTGCCTGCTCCGTCCAGGCCTTCCAATACTACCAGCATGTCATGTCCTTTATGGTTATCTTACAAAGATAAATAAAAACCTGTCATTCCGAGCGGAGTCGAGAAATCTTTTTCTAATTTTGTGCTGAATATGGACAAGAACAGACATATAGACATAATGGGCATCGTCAATCTGACGGATGACTCCTTTTATTCGGGCAACCGCTGCATTGAAATCGATGCTGCCGTCGATATGGCCGGAAGGCATGTCGAAGGTGGTGCAACCATCATCGATGTCGGCGCCTGCTCGTCAAGGCCGGGGTCGCTCCCGGTTGGTCCTGAGGAGGAATGGAAAAGGCTTGAACCTGCCCTGAAGGCTATCAGAGAGGCTTTTCCGTCCGTGGAGATATCGGTGGATACTTATTGGTCCGGAGTAGTTGAAAAGGTAAATGACCTGATCGGAAGATTCATTGTGAATGATATCTCTGCCGGAGAGGATGATCCGATGATGTTGCCTGTTGCCGGCCGGCTCGGACTCCCGTATGTAGCCATGCATAAGAGAGGTGATCCTCTGCGGATGCAGTCGATGACCGGATATCATGATGTGGTGGCAGAAGTCGAAAGCTATTTTGTGGATTTTGCGGAAAAGGCGGACAGATGGGGCATACGTGAATGGATCCTTGATCCGGGCTTCGGCTTTGCCAAGACTGTGGATCAAAATTATGAGCTTCTGCGTGGTCTTGAGAGATTCCGAACCGTTGGCGGTGACAGGAAAGTTCTTGTAGGGGTGTCGCGTAAAAGTATGATATACAAGCCTTTGGGGATCGCTCCCGAGGACTCTCTTGCAGCAACTCAGGTTGTCCATCTGGAGGCTTTGAGAAACGGTGCCGATATTCTTCGCGTACATGATTCTGCAGAGGCAGCACAAACGGTTTCGCTATATCGTCTTCTCTGATGAACGGGGCATGGTAAAGGGCGTTCGAGGAAAAAAAGTTGATAATCAGAATTTTATTATGTATTTTTGCTCGATTTAACGTGCGTGCGCCTGTACGCGCGTAAGGAGAACAGGATATTTATTTAATTTTTGATTATATGAGAACATTTCTTCTGAGCATTGCGCTCTTCATCTCTGCAGTATGTGCTGCACAGGTTCCTTCAGTTACAGTAGAGAATGCCAAAGGCGAGGCTTTTGACACAAAGACTCTTCTGGAAGAGGGAACCCCGATGATAATTTCCTTCTGGTCAACTTCATGCAAGCCATGTATCCGTGAGCTTGATGCTGTCTATGACGCACTCCCTGACTGGCTCGAGGAGGCGGACTTCCGTGTAGTGGCAGTCTCTACAGATGACAGCCGTCTTCTTGCAAAGGCCAAGTCATTTGCACAGGGCCGTGGCTGGGGTGAAGATTTCCAGCTTCTCTTCGACAAGAACCAGGACTTCATGAGAGCCATGAACGTTTCTGTCGTTCCTCATGTGTTTGTGGTTGACGGAAAGGGCAAGGTCGTGTATTCTCACACTTCTTATGTTCCTGGAAACGAGATCGAACTTTTCGAAGCTATCAAGAAGTGCTCTAAATAACCCTGAACAGCTAAACTGACTTGATAAGATGAAAAGATTCATTCTTGTGATCAGCCTTGTCTCGGCTTCTCTTGCCCTTGCCGCTCAGGAAAACGGTTATGTGACCGGAAGCTTTGAGACCAACAATCACCTTTATGTTGACGATCAGGTAAATGATTTCGTTTCTGACGAAGACAGGATCGGTTCCAACAACTACCTCAAGGTTGACTATTACAACGGAAACTTCTCGGCCGGTATGCAGCTCGAGTCATATCTTCCTGCACAGATCGGATTCCCTGAGGAACTTTCGAAATATGCTCTCAGCAATCTGTATGTCAACTGGAAGGACGATGCATTTCAGGTTACTGCCGGAACATTCTATGACCAGTTCGGAAGCGGACTTCTTTTCCGCAGTTGGGAGGACCGTCTTCTTGGTCTGAACAATGCACTTATGGGTGCCCGTTTCGCATATAACTGGGAGGATAAGGTGGCTTTCAAGGCCATCTGGGGCATGCCTCGTCTCGGAATGGAGTTCACTGACACACAGGTGCGTGGTGCTGACCTCAGCATTTCTCTTTCAAACATCATCGGACTTGATGATATCCTTCTTTCTGTGGAAGGCTCGCTTTTGAATAAATATGCGAAAATCGGTATTGATGCCGAGGAGGCCGGTGGAAAGCCGAATTCTTTGGGATTCTCAGGACGACTGAACTTCGACTGGAACGGATTCTTTGCAAAGGGAGAATATGTGGATCTCGGCAAGAAGCTCGTGGCGCTTGAGACCAAGCATGGAAACGCTCAGCTCCTTGAACTCGGTTATAACGGAAGGGGACTGGGTGTCACCATGACCGGACGACGTCTTGAGTGGATGGGGCAGAACATCCTTGCCAACTCCACTTCTTCAGCAAACCTGATGTCGTATGTGCCTGCGATGAGCACGCAATACACTTACATGCTCACCACCCTTCATCCATATAATCCTCAGGTAGGAGACGCTTCGACCATGGCATTCAACAGCGGTGAGATCGGAGGACAGATCGATGCGTTCTACAATTTCCGTCGCGGTACTGCAATCGGAGGAAAGAGGGGTATGAAGGTTCACGCGAACTTCTCGACATATTATACCCTTGCTCAGGAGGGCACTGCACAGGCCGGAAACCTTCTTTTCAGAGACTTCAGCTTCGATGTCGAGAGACAGTGGACAAAGGAGTTCAAGATGGTTCTCCTCTATTCGCTTCAGGAGTATAATCCGGGATACGGACAGTACAAGACCACATGGCTGTCGAACATCTTTGTGGCAGACCTTCTCTACAAGTGGACATCACAGCTGTCAACACGTCTCGAGCTTCAGTATCTCAAGACATATGAGGACAAGAAGGACTGGATGGCTGCACTCCTTGAGGTCAATTTCGCACCTCATTGGAGCGTGTGGGGAAGCGATATGTACAACCATGGCATGACCAAGAAGCATTACTATAACTTCGGAGTCAGTTATGCCAAGGGACGTACCCGCGTCGCTCTCGGTTACGGACGCTACAAGGACGGCTTTATCTGCTCGGGAGGTGTATGCCGCTCGATTCCTCAATATACCGGAGCGAACTTTACTGTAACTACTTCATTCTAAGAATATCAAACCACAGAACAACTGATGAAAAATTTAATGACATTGACAAGATCTCTTCGCAGAGCTGCTATGTGCGCAGTGCTGGCATTGCCATTGGCTACAGCATGTACAACCATCGAGGAGTATGATGATTCCGAGATCAAGGAACAGATTGACCTCATCATCAACAAGATCTATGAACTTGAGCAGAAGATGAATTCAGAGATCCAGGCTCTCAAGGATATGCTTGCAGGCAAGATAATGATCACATCTGTGTCAACGGATGCCTCCACCGGCATTACGACAGTATCATTATCAAACGGCTCTTCTCTTTCACTTCTTCCTGAAAAGGATCTCAAGTCATTCGTTACATATATCACGCTGAGTGACGGTATTGACTATTGGGCATATATAGATGAGGACGGAAAGAAGCAGCTTTTCCTCGATGAGAAGGGCATGGCTATTCCTGTCGTATCTGATGTTCCGGAGGTCGTTGTCAAGGACGAACAGACATGGCTCGTGATCGGCGGTGTAGAGTATCCGCTTTCAGGAAACTCTGTTTTCTCTGATTATGAACTGATAAAGGATGAACTTACAGGTGAGGTTTACGCTGTTACATTCACATTCGGCGATGATATGTCTTTCACGGTATCCGTAGAGGGCGCAAGCGGATTCTTCTTTGTGAAGCCTTCAGGCTGGTCAACAGTGGCAATTTCCGATTACTATGTTGAGAATGGTCTGACAGAGAGAGTCCAGATAGACGCAAGAGGCGTTGTTGACTATGTTCTTCAGATTCCTGACGGATGGCGTGTCAAGGAGTACGAAGACATCTATATGGGTGCAAAGTATTTCGATATCACTGCACCTTCTGAGGATCTTGTAAGGAGTGGAGTAGCAGCGGCTGACGGCGATCTCAAAGTTGTGGCTGTGCTCGAGGGCGGAAAGGCAACTGTCGCAAAACTTTATCTTTCAACTGAGCCTTTCAAGGAATTCCAGGTTTCCATGGGCAAGGTAAATGTGAAAATGTACAACGGTCTTCAGAAATTTGTTTATGGTGTGACCGATGCATTGTGGTTCAAGGAGTCAACAGCCTTTGAAACGGCCCAGACTCTTCTGGAGGCCTATGAGTATCCTCTCGGTTACGGTGTAAGTGATTTTGATCTTGAAGATGCTGATGCTGAGGAGATTGCCGGTCAGGCTCTTACTCCGGGACGCAGATACATACTCTGGGCTATCCCTGCTCAGTATTTTGCTGATTCAGATGATGCGGGATATTATCTCAAGGAAGGTACGATGGTAAAACAGGAATTCCGTCATTCTTCAGTCAGGTTCGAAGTCGGCAATGAAAGCATAAAGGATGCTCATCTCAGCATGGAACTCAAGGGTGTAGGATCTTATTATGCGTCAGTTCTCCCTAAGGCTGATTTCATGATCGAGGATATCGTTTATAATCTTAACAATCCTGGTTACTACACATCAAGGACTACTCCTATGACATATGAAGGTTCTGTGTTTGAATTCGCAGGAATGGAGGCTGAACAGGCTACGGACTATGTGGCATGGTTCGCTGTTGCCAATGACGGCTGGATTTATTCCGAGAGCGATGTCATCGTTTGCGAGTTCGCTACACTTGACCTTGTTTCCGGCAGTTCGGTTAAGCTTTCTGCAGGAGAGCCTGAAGTGTCGCCTACGGAAATCGAGATAGAAGTAAAGGCTTCCGGTGCAGAAAAGATATATTATACATATATGCCGGTTTCTGATTTAAGAAACTTCTCATCCGATGACGACAAGGCTGCTTATCTTTTCGGAAACGGTAAATCTGTTGAAGGTGAGTCTGTTGCTGCAAAGGCATCTGATGTCATTGAAGTGAAGCCTGGAACCGACTATGCATTCATGGCTGTAGCTACGGACCCGGAAGGCAAATACAGCGAGGTACTTACTTTGGAGTGCAAGACCGCACCGATTCAGTATAACGACATCAAGGTATCTCTCGTTCTCGAAAAGAATGATCCGGGTAATGTCGTTGTTTCAGTTGCAGCAGAAGGAGCTGTCGATTATCTGTACTGGATAGGAAGGGTTGCAGACAATGTATGGAAGAGTCCGAGCTATCTTGGAGGAAGCGCAGCCAAGGCTCAGCAGTATATGTATGCAAATGCAAGTCATGAAAGGTTTGCGAATGTGAAGGCTGCATATCCTGTGGTTGACGGAAAGATAACGATGACTGATCTGACTCCAAATACCAATTATGTCATTGTGGCTATGGCAAAGGATAAGGACGGCCTTTATTCGGAAGCTGCAGAACTCAGGTTCACACCGAGATCTGTTGCAATAGGAAATGTGGTTCTTTCTTCTGATCCTGAATGGAAGGCTGCCGAGCCGGATATTGAATGGATTCCGGAAGCATTCGAGCCGACACAGGGCATGATGTCTGGTCAGTATTCTTTCTATGTGACTATTCCTGAAGGATTCACCGGCTATGTGCTCGGAGGAACCGATGACTATCTTACCGAAGGTGATAAGACTCTTGTGCTGTCTGCCGAAGATAAGATCCTGAAGATAATCGAGTATGTTGACAGGCCAAGGGATTCCGACAGACTTTATGATGAGAATGCATGGATTACCGAGGGATATCCTCATGGCTATGAACTTTTCCATCATGAACATGGAAATCCGCTTTTCGGCAATGTCGTCATCTGGGCAAGTGAAGAGTTCCATGACAAGGTATGTGATTGCAAGGGATCTCTCAAGACAGAACTGATAAGGGATGGCGAGTCATTCCCTATCACTCAGGTCCGTCATATCAATGACGGAAAGCCTGTAGAAGTCCGTCAGCCTCAGGCTATGGGAAGCAAGACCGAGGTTATCGACAAGGTGTTTGTCGTATGTCAGGATCTTGACGGAAACTGCTACGAGCCATTTGAAATCGATGTACCTGTAGAACTGTTCAACCAATAATATCCGGAAGTTCAAATAAGGCCGACTCTGATTGACCGGCCTTATTTGACTTTATGACGAATGATGAAAGATAAGATGAAAGTGTCCTGTGCGATTGCCATCACGATGGCGGCTCTCTTTGCCGGAACGGATCTTTCTGCTGAAGAGAGCGATTACGGCAAGGATCGCTCGTCCGGTTATCTTACCGGAAGTTTTGAGACAAGCACCAGCCTTTACAATGAGGATGACAAGACTTCGGCTGTTGTTCCTGACGGTCATTTCGGTTCCAACAATTATCTGAAGCTTGATTACTATAAGGGCAGCTTCTCGGCGGGAGTGCAGATGGAGGCTTATTCGCCTGTACTTGTCGGATATCCTTCCGACCTGAAAGGTGCAGCCCTTACGAATTATTTCGCAAGATGGAATGATGACCGTTTTTCGATTACTGCCGGAACGTTCTATGATCAGTTCGGAAGCGGACTTCTTTTCCGTAGTTGGGAAGACAGGGCGCTGGGACTTAACAATGCCTTGCTTGGTGCCCGTCTTACGTATTCATTCAATGACATCGTATCTGTAAAGGCCATCTGGGGTATGCCGCGTTTCGGCATGAAGTTCAGCGAAACCCAGGTCAAGGGTGCGGACGTGAGCTTTGCATTGTCGAATCTTGCAGGATGGCAGAATATCTATTGGGCTCTGGAAGCTTCCGTGATGGACAGATATGAGGCTCTTGATGACCAGAGAAGGCTTGACGGATGCAGTCCGAATACGACAGGATGGTCGGCGAGGACAAACTTTGAGCATAAGGGCTTCTTCCTTAAGGCGGAATATGTGGATGCCGGTCAGAAGTACTATTACAACACTTCTTATTCGGGAGAAGGACAGATGTATCACCGCAAGCGTGGAAACGCCCAGCTCATCGAAACGGGATATAATGGAAACGGTCTTGGTGTGAATGTGGCTCTCCGTCGTCTCGAATGGATGGATTCAAAGGTCGTTACAGGATCCAATTCCACTGTCAACATGCTGAACTATGTCCCGGCTATGTGTACGCAATATACATATATGCTTACTACCCTTCATCCATACGGAGCAAGGACAGGAGAGATTTCATCGAGGTTCACGAACAGCGGAGAAATCGGAGGCCAGATTGACGTGTTCTATAATTTCAGACGCGGTACGAAGATCGGTGGAAAGCGCGGAATGAAGGTTCATGCCAATTTCTCGACATATCATACTATAGCGCAGGAAGGTACGTTCAAGGCCGGAAACATGCTTTTCCGTGATCTCAGCGTTGATGTGGAGAGGCAGTGGTCAAGGAAATTCAAGTCAACTGTACTCTGGTCTATGCAGGAGTATAGTCCGAAATATGGAGCAAACAAGACCACCTGGCTTTCCAACATATTTGTGGCGGATCTTCTTTACAAGTTCAACAGCTCTTTCTCCACACGACTCGAGCTTCAGTATCTCACTACTCAGGAGGACAACAAGGACTGGATGGCAGCCCTTGTAGAAGTCAGTTTTGCACCGAACTGGAGCATCTATGCCAGCGATATGTATAATCACGGCATGACAAAGGTTCATTATTACAACGGAGGCGTAAGCTACACGAAGTCAAGAACCAGGGTTGCATTGAGTTACGGCCGCTTCAGGGAAGGACTTCTATGTTCAGGCGGCGTATGCCGTCAGATACCTGCATATACCGGTGCAAATCTTTCAGTAACAATGTCATTCTAAACAAATAACGATGAATATATATAGATTATTGATTCCTTTTCTGGCGATTGCCGCGGCTGCCTCATGTTCAGGTCAGATAGATCCGGATGATGAGAAGCCGGAAGGCCCTGTCACCCCTTTCACCCTTACAGTTGACAAGACAACGATCGAATCGGATGGCAAGGATCAGGCTATTCTGACGATCAAGGATGCCGAAGGAATTGTGCTCACTGATGCAGAACATATAAGAAATACATCTTTCTGCATCAATGAGACAGGTGAGTGGCTTTCAGGTATGGTGCTCGACAGACCGAATGTATTTACATCCATTACAGATGGAACTTTTACCATCAGTGCCATGTATGACGGTGAAATGTGTGAGAACGAGGTGAAGGTGACTTCCCGTAACCGTTCCGTTTATGAGAAGTTCCATAAGAATGTCGCGATTTACCGCTTTACAGCGACGTGGTGCGGCTATTGTCCTGATATGACAGAGGCACTTTCCAAGGTCGGTGATTATACGAAGGATCACAGCATCGTCATGGAAATGCATTACAATGACGAGTTTTCTTTAGAAGCTCTTGCGAACTATGCGGGAGATGTTTATAAATTCAGCGGTTTTCCTTATTGCCGCTATTCTCTTGATACAGAATCTGGTAACAGGACAAGAAACGATATCGAGTCTTTTGTGAAGGAACAGATGGTCAATCACCCTGCAAGAACCGGCATAAAGGCATCGACATCTGTATCAGGAAATACCATGAAGGTCGAGGCCGAGGTTTCGGCAAGTGCGTCAGGGAAGTATGACCTGGCGATGGCAATACTCAAGGACAAGTGTATCCCATCTTCACCTGAGGCATATGAGGAAATATATAATGATGTCATCATCTCCATATCAGGCAATTATTTCGCCATGTCATCAGATGCGTCTTTCAGCCTTGAAGCAGACGGGAAGAAGTCCTTTACGAGGGAGTGGACAAATGATATCCTGACTACAGACGATGCCAAGGACTGCAGGGTGGTTCTCTTTACGCTCGTGTCTGACGGCGGAAAGGTAATTATTGACAATGCTGTTGAAATGCCTGTTGGCGGAGGCGTGGATTACAGGTATAATTGATCGGAATCATGAAATCTATCGTAAAATTTCTTCTCCCGGTGTTGATGCTTCTTCCGTTTTATGCATGTTCCGGAAATCTTGATGATGAGGGGGATGCTGCTGAATACGGAGTACCGGAAGGAGTACTGAGAATATTTGCAGACAAGACCGAGATCGCTGCAGACGGAGTCGAGAAGGTCACCTTTACCGTTGTATATGGATCTTCTGACGTATCCGATATGTCCGGTATGGTCATAAGTCATGAAAGGGGTGGTGTCGTGACAGAGCTTCCTGAAGGAAAGCATGAGTTCACATCGACAGCTCCCGGCGAGTATGTCTTTACCGCGACATATGACTATGGCGGAAAGAAGCATACCGACAACTCCGTGAAGGTCACTGTCAGGTCTTCCGGAAACCAGATGTCTTCCGGCTACAGACAGAAGATGATTGCAATGCAGTTCACTTCGGTGGGTTGCGTCAACTGTCCTATCCTTGCAGAGGCATTGAAGAATGTACAGAAGAACTATCCTGACATGATCATTCCTGTTGCCTTCCACCTTGACTATGATGTGGAGGATCCGATGACCCTTTCCATGAACAGCAGGTTCTATTCGAGGCTTTCGGACAAGGATGACCATTCGCTGGGACTCCCGATGTTCGCCTTCAATTTCAGAAAGAGTTCCCAGCCGATCATAAACGAATACGCCAAGATCGTATCTGAAATGGAACTTCAGGCAGAACTTTATCCTCCGGTATGCGGCGTGGCTGTAGAGACATCATATGACGAGGGTTCAGGCAAGGTGCAGATCGATGCAAAGTTCAGATCTGATGTCGCAATGGATGCAAGGTACCATATCTTCCTCCTCGAAGACGGATATGAATATTATCAGGCCGGATTCGATGGTGATGAATACGTCCATGACAATGTCCTCAGATACATATCGTCGGATAATGTACTGGGATCGAAGATCGAGCAGGGAAAGGTTCTCGAGCCAGGTCGTGAATATGTCGTGAGCAAGTCTGTGACGCTGGACGGCTCATGGAATGCCTCGAAAATGAGGGTTGTGGTGGCGATGCTCTGTTCTTATGACGGAGGCGAGACTTACTGCAGCAACAATGCCAATGAATGTTCAATAGGAGAATCAGCAGATTATTCATATGAAGATTAAAAGATTTATATACGGCATATGCTCATGCCTCGTGTTGGCATCGCTGTTTGCCGGCTGTTCCGGAAATATCGATGTCAATGAGGAAAAGGAAACCCTTTACCTGTCTGCGGATGTCGAGGAGATAATTGCGGACGGAAAGACTGCCGTGACATTTACAGTGCTGTACGGAACAGAAGATGTCACATCTCAGGCGTCTGTAAAATGTGTTTCGGGAAATGCGGAGGTCTCAGGCAATTCCTTTGTCGCCGATGCGATAGGCACATATGTTTTCCGTGCCTTTTACGATGACGTGGTGTCGGAGGATGTCGAGGTCGTTGCGAAATCACGTTTCCAAAGACGTGTATGCGTAATGGAATTCACCGGCACATGGTGTGCCCAATGTCCTGCCGGAGCCACTACGCTTAACTTCCTGATCAGCAGGACATACAAGGATCAGGCATTCGCTCTGGCTTTTCATAATGACGATCCTTTCGCCCTGCCGGTGGAGACCGAGCTTCATACCATGTTCGGCTGCGGATCATATCCTGCATATGTTACAGATATGCGTGATGCCGGACTTCTGAATGACGGAGGATGCAGCGAATCCATCGAGAAGTCTCTCTATGAATCAGAGACCCATTGTTCCGTTTCTGTGTCATGTTCTTATGACAGATCTTCCGGAAAAGTCAATGTGACTTCCGGAATCTTCTCCGAAAAGGATGCTTCCTACAGGCTTGCAGCCTATGTGATCGAGGACAAGGTGAAGGGAGAACAGGCTCAGGCAGACGGCACTGTTGACAAGGACTATGTCCATCGTCATGTCGTACGTCAGATGCTTTCTGCAAGTGTGAAGGGAGACGATATGGGCAGGATTGCCGCCGGAACTGAAAAGACATCATCATATTCGTTTGCTGCTGACAAAGGATGGAATATGGATAACGTGTCTGTCGCTGTCCTTGCTGTCGATGAGGAGGGCCATGTGAACAATATGGCCATATGCTCTGCCGACGGAGGAAAAATGGAATACGGATATATAAAATAAATACATATGAAAAGATTATTTCAATTTGCATTGATGCTGGTTGCAGCGGTGATTTTCAGCTGGTCCTGCGAAAGAAAGGGACCGGATCCTGAAAAGGAACCCGAGGAGAGCGAGTTTTACGAATTCCCTCTGAATGTTTCTGAAACATTCTTTGAGGCATCTGCCAACGGCGTTTCAGTTCAGGTGACGGAGGTGGCTGAAGATAATGTCGTATTTGATCTGATTCCGGGTGAGGGAGTGAAGTCATACCGCCTTCTCCTTTATCCTAAGGCCCTGCTGTACAACTATCTTCTCAATGAAGGATGTGTCGAGGCTTCGCAGGAGGTCTGCGAGGACGTTCTGATAAAGTTCCTGTCTGACGGCTCTTCGGCTCCTTATGTGTTCAATTCCGACACTGATGATTTCGCATCCAAGGAATTCGACTGGATCAATACGGAATATGCATCAGGTTCACTTGTGCCTGACTGCGACTATTATATCGTGGTGCTCGGATGCTATGATGATGAAGGAACGAATCCGGCATCTCTCAGCATATGCAGCTTCACGACTTCCGCGAAGGAGCTTGTCGGAGATCCTGCCATAGCTATCGAGGCCGAGGTGGGATACAGGGCTTTCATCGTAAGATATCACCCTAACGAGGACTGCAGCCAGTTCGTTCATTGGATCTGGACTACAGAGGAGATGGGTGGATATATCGATCTTTTCGGAGACAGGATGATGCGTGACTTCTGCCGTACCATAGCGGTGACTTATGATGCACGTGCAGAAGAGAATCTTGCCATAAAGAGGACATTCGACATTTCCGATGATGTGGTAAGGGAGAATACTGCAATTGCTGTCGCGCTGGACGTAAACGGTACTCCGTCAGCTGAGATCGTCAGAAAGGACTTCACTCTTCTTGAGGTTCCGGAAGGGGAATTCACTCCTGAGGCATCGATTTCTGCAGGTTCGCGTATAAGCGCTACATTGGCATATTTTGACGTGACCATGGAGAAGAGCTGCATGTCATGCTTCTACAGGATATATACTGCAGAGGAGATCGAGCAGATCAAGTCCATGTCCGAGGAGGAGAAATATGAAGTCGCTTTGAGCATCGCAAACGAGGGATGGGGAGTGCAGAACTTCAGGTTCTCATTCAATACGGATCTCGGAACCCTTACAGGAGATTCATATTCGACTTCCGACGAGCATGTGGCCGAGCTGAAACCGGATTCGGAATATGCCCTTGCATATGTGGCAAAGAACTATTTCGGTGAACTTTCTGAGCTCTGCTTCACGGATACTTTCAGGACCAAGCCGCTTGTACGCGACACTCCGGAGGCTTGCGAGGCTGATGTCACCCTTACATTCACAGACATTTCACGCTGGGGATTCAAGTATAATTTCGATTATAACTATGACAAGACTGCATGTTACAGGTTCCAGCTTGTCTGGCCTTACGTGGAAGATGATCCTACGACAGATGCTGATGACGATCAGGTTCGTCCTCCTCACTATCTTGATGATGCAGATGATCGTGACAAATGGATGGAATTCTTCTTCGACACATTCGTTGAAAGCCCGGCTGTCGGCCCTGTACCTGTAGTGAACATGTGGGAGGCCGAGAAGTCAGGTCATGACGAACTTCATATGTACGGATACGAGTCCGGAGTGACATATGTCTTTGCATACTGTGCCGAGGATATCAACGGAGTTGTCGGCCCTGTGAAGTTCGTGCATGTGACAACAAGCGAGCCGAATCCGGGTCCGAACCCTCAGGTAGCAATCGAGGATCTCAGGTATGATGACGAGACCGGAGCTATTGTGGGAAGAATCGTCGCTAATGAGGATTCGAAGTCCTTCTCATATTTTACGGTGACATCATCAAGCGCGGACCTGTATTCAAACTGCGCCTTGAGCGATCTTGTCAATTCAAGCAGGCGTGACTATTCCGCATATATCACTTCATGGGAAAAGAACCTCATTGAATATGGACTTCAGTCATATTCGGAGTCGGTCAACATTTCTGCTGCAACCGAAAAGAATTCATCCGTTCCAGTGCTCATAGCAGCCATTTCGGTGGGAGAAGAAGACGGTGTGGATGTTTACAGCCCGTTGGCAAGCAAGATATATTATCAGGGAGAATTCTGGGATCTTTCAGACTTCAGGACACCTCCGACCGAGTAATTTAATCTTATTGATATGAAGACTTTATATAATATCATGATGAAGGCAGTGATATCTGCAGTATGCATCTTCACTGCCGTTTCATGCGATTCTTATGATGATTCTGAGATCTGGGACGCTCTGAATGAACTCAAGGAAAAGGTGGAGGCTCTTGAAGCCAAGGTCGCTGACAATGTTTCGGCAATTCAGTCCATGGTGACTCTTGAGAGCATCAAGGCATTTGAATTCGATGCCGAAGCTGGTAAGGTTACCCTTACCCTCCTTGACGGAAAGACTGTAGTGATAGACCTGAATGTCACCGGATATCCTCTCATTACTGTCGTAAAGGAGGATGACGGCAATTATTACTGGGCATTATGCAAGGACGGCAGCACTGAGCTCCTTATGATAGACGGAGCCAAGGTTCCGGTATCAGTTACCCCTGATCTGAAGATTTCCTCTGAAGGTGAGTGGATGATTTCCGCTGACGGAGGAAAGACCTGGGTGGCGACAGGAATATTCCAGAAGACCTCGGAAGAGGGCGGGGAATCAGCTGTATTCTTTACTGATGTCAGGATTGACGGAGATATGCTCGTGCTTACTCTTGCAGACGGAACTGTCGTGAAGGTTGCCGTGGCAGGTGAGGCAGGCTTTGCAGTGACTCCTGATTCTCTCTGGTTCTCGAGGACTTCTATGGTCAGGACTGCCGCAGTCGAGATGAACAATGTCAAGTCATATACCATCACCGAAAAACCTGAAGGATGGAAAGCATCGATGGATGAGTCATATCTCAGCGTGACATCACCGGAGGACTTCAATGTTTCTGCCGTATCAGGTACTGTAAAGATACTTGCCTTGTTCGAAGGTGGAGCACAGCCTGAAATCATTTCGGTTGCAGTGGCATATGAACCGTCGATCAGTCTCTCGAAGAACAATGATGAGATTGTCGTGACAATGTCGGAGCATACAGGTGATGACTTCTCGGGATATCTCCTTTATGCATGGAAGGAGTCGGAATTTACCACTGATGTAGCAGTTCAGTGGCTCAATACCGAAGGATATAAGGATACCCCTCGTGCCGGTTCCGCATCATACAGGATCTCCGAACTTGCGGACATCGATGAGAATGAAAAATATATTGTCTTTGCTGTTCCATATCTTCCTTCTGCACAGGTGGCACAGGGTGATATGGCATATGAGGCAAGCGACCTTCAGACCATCGTATATGGCAGCAAGTCCATGACCTGGTCATTGTCCGACATAAGATATGACTATGCTCATCTGAATGCGGAATTCTTCGATGTAAAGGAATATTACGGCGGATTCTTCGAGGCAGGTGCATGGAATGCATATGGAAGGGACAATGTCCTGGAATCACTTTCATATGACGCTCTGCTCTCATGCAAGACACTCAGCTATGACGGCCCTGCAAGCGCTTTCCCTTATGGTGAAGAAGAATCGGATCTCATGCCTGCAACCGAGTACCTCGTATGGATGCTTCCTGTTTCGGACAAGAAGAAGTATTCGGCAGAAGATTTCGTGACAATGCCTTTCACGACTCCTGCACTTGCGAAGGATTCATCCATCCCTGCACCGAAGGCAAATGTAACAGATGTAACCGTCTCTGGCTTTACTGCTGAAGTTACCCCTGCGGCAGGTGCATACAAGACATATTCTGCTGTTTTCCGTTCTTCTCTTATTCCTGACAACGAGCTCGAGCTTGTTACCAATATAATCAGAAAGAACGATTATTCGAAAGGAAACGAGATCAATACGGTCACTACCGGAAGCTTTGATTCAAAGTCTGAAGTGTGCCTGCTCTCGGTGTCTGTTACAGAAGACGGTCATTACGGAAAGGTTCTCAATAAAACAGTCAAGATCAAGGAACTCGAATATTCCAAGGATCTCTCGGTTACTGTGACTGACATCGCACATGGACTTGGTGATGTGACTCTGACTCTGGAGTTCACTGGAAATCCTGTATCGATCACATATTTCGCCGAGACCTTCACGTACTATACCGATGATGCTCTTCAGGAACTTCTTGCCCTCGGACAGTTCGGCAATGCATCTAAGGTGGCGATTTCAAAGCTCGAAGGAGGCAAACTCAATATATCGGGTCTTACTGTAGGTTCTCTATATACATTCTATGCAGTGGTTTCTGATGCAGATGCAGTATCTTCATACCTTTACAAGTATGAGTTCACTCCAAGGGTGGAGGTTGACTATATCCTCGACTCATCTGCTGGCTATGAATACGGAATGCCGTCATTGAGCGGCTCATGGAGCGGTAAGAACACATATCTGATGAATGTGGAAAAGCCGTCCGAGTGCGTCAGATACTGGCTTTTCAAGGGTGATTCGGAATATTTTACAGGTGATCCGTGGACTGATTCGGACAAGATAATCACACGTCAGTATTCGGAAGTCACTGTCCATGAGAAATCAGAATCAGGTCTTACATATACCCATATGCATAAGGCTTCACGTATATATATGGTATGGCTTGATGATAAGGGCGGTTACCATGCCATTTACGAATATGATCCTGAAATGCCTCAATAGTATATTTTTCAGATGAAAAGGATCATTCTGTTTATATCGATGCTTCTCTTCCTTGGCGTATCGTGTGTCAGGGAAGAGGGCAGTACTTCTACAGGTCTGGACTCCATAGAGAATCCACGTGCCGACAAACTCGTTTCCAAATATGGAGAAACGGTTTCAGTTACATTTCAGGCCGACGGAGCATGGACCGCTGCCTTGGAACTAAAGACAGGAGAAGGCTGGGCCGAGATCTCCCAGATAAAGGGTAACGAGGCTGCAGGCAAAGGAACTGTCAGGATCAACTTCTCTGCAAACGAAGGAGATGAGCGCAGTGCTGAACTCTATGTGTCAGTAGAGGACAGGGAGCCGGAGCTTGCCGCTGTCTTTACTCAGGCAGCCGGCGAGAGCATATCCGGACTTTCCGCATACCTTAATGATTATATGCATAAGCGTCTGCTTGAGGAATATCTCTGGGCGGACGAGTATGCCGGTCTCGATGTCGATATGAAGGCATCATATGATCAGTTCCTTCCTGTTAACCTCGGCAGAATGAGGACCAACAACGAGGATGGCGGATATTTCAGGGACAATACTGCAAATCCCGGTCAGCGTTACATATATTCTCAGATATCTGAAGTTACTTCAACCAAGACATATGTCGCTACCAGATCAGGAAGCCTGCCTTCGGCATATGGGCTCGGAATAGCCTCTTTCTATGCTTCTCTCATGGAACAGGGAAAGGATGCAATCATGCTTACGGTAAGCTATGTATATCCGGATTCTCCTGCTGCCGAGGCCGGCCTGAGAAGGGGAGACTGCATTTTCAATGTCAATGGCATAAGGCTTACGCAGAGCAATTATGAAACTGTCGCTTCAGAACTGACGGATCGTCCTGAGGGCTCATATGATATAGGATTCTTAAGGTTTGATCCTGATGAAGCTCAGGGAAAGTACGTGCTCAACGAATACTCCGTTTCTGTCGCTCCAGGCACATTCGGCTACAATCCGGTGATATATTCGGATGTCATGTCTGTTGGTGGCGTGAAGATAGGATATATGGTTCTCGAAAGCTTTGATTCTTCGACTCAGCCGGCTCTGGAAAAGGTTCTCGGCGAATTCATCGAGGCCGGAATAGACGAACTCATTCTGGATCTGAGGTTCAATACAGGTGGCGAAGTCCAGCAGAGCAGGTATCTTGCAAGCTCGATTGCAGGACGAGGCTTTGATGATATGACCTTCTGTGACCTTCAGTTCAATGACGGAAGTCTTGAAACATGGAAATTCCGCAGCGGCCCGAATGAGGTTGACAAGCTCGGTGTCGCTCCTGAAATACCAGGACTCGACCGTCTGTGGGTGATAATGTCTGAAAGGACAGCCTCGGCCTCGGAGCTGATAATCAACGGTCTTGAAGGCGTAGGATTCAGCACGGTTCTGATCGGAAGCCGGTCTGAAGGAAAGAATGTAGGTATGGTTGTAAGTCAGACCGTTTATGAGGGACGTCGTTTTGAATTCGCCCCTGTAACATATAGGGCGCTGAATGCCGAGGGTGAGTCCGGACCTCATGACGGCTTCACTCCTCACGAAGGATTCGAGATGAACAATCAGAATACCAGCACATCAGATGACCTGGACAACATGTTCCCGTATTCATTCGGAGATTGGGGCAATATCGATTTCAATATCGCTCTTCAGTATGCGTGTGCCGGAATCTACGGCTCCGTGTCATCGTCTGTCAGATCATACCCTTCTCCGTTCATTCATGTTGCACCATTACCTGAAAAGGAACGTCCTTTGGGACGCTTCGGCAATGCTGTGTATTTGAGAGAATTGTAGGATTTCCTATTTAAGACAGCTCCGCCCGCTATCACAAATGCATTTCCCTTCTTTTCTGCATTTGCGATAGCGGGCGGGGCTGTCTTGATAGAGTATGCTAGAGTGTCCTCTTTATCTCTTCGATTGTGTAAGCCTCGACTACATCGCCGATCTTTATGTCATTGTAGCCCTGGATGTTGAGACCGCAGTCCTGTCCCATAGCCACTTCCTTGACATCGTCCTTGAATCTCTTGAGAGAACCGAGCTCACCGGTATAGATCACGATACCGTCACGGATCACGCGCACCTTTGCAGTTCTCTGAAGCTTGCCCTCACGTACGATACATCCGGCAATCGTTCCGACCTTGGAGATCTTGAATGTCTCCTGAACCTCAGCTGTAGCAGTGACAACCTCTTTCTGCTCAGGCTCGAGCATACCTTCGATACCGCTCTTGAGTTCGTTGATACAGTCGTAGATGACAGAGTAGAGACGGATCTCGATCTCCTCCTTCTCCGCGAGCTTTCTCGCTGAAGGCATAGGACGAACCTGGAAACCGATGATGATCGCGTCTGATGCAGCTGCAAGCAGGATATCCGACTCTGAAATCGCACCCACAGCCTTGTGGATCACATTCACACGTACCTCCTCTGTAGAGAGCTTGATGATAGAGTCTGAAAGGGCCTCGATCGATCCGTCCACGTCTCCCTTGACGATGACATTGAGCTCCTTGAAGTTTCCGATAGCGATTCGGCGTCCGATCTCCTCAAGAGTCATATGCTTCTGGGTCTTGATACCCTGGATACGGATGAGCTGCTCACGCTTGTTGGCGATATCCTTGGCTTCCTTCTCGTCTGTCATGATATTGAATGTCTCACCCGCAGTAGGAGCGCCGTTGAGACCGAGTACCGATACAGGTGTCGATGGACCGGCCTCCTCAACCTTCTGTCCTCTCTCGTTGAACATAGCCTTTACACGTCCTGTGTAGCAGCCGGAAAGCATTACGTCACCGACCCTCATTGTACCGTTCTGTACGAGAATGGTAGCGAGATAACCGCGTCCCTTGTCAAGTGATGACTCGATGACTGCACCGGAAGCTCTTCTGTTAGGGTTAGCCTTGAGCTCGAGCATCTCAGCTTCAAGGAGAACCTTCTCGAGAAGAAGATCCACATTGATACCCTTCTTTGCCGAAATCTCCTGGCACTGATACTTTCCTCCCCAATCCTCTACGAGGATGTTCATGTTTGAAAGCTGCTCGCGGATCTTGTCCGGATTTGCACCCGGCTTGTCGATCTTGTTGATCGCAAAGATCATAGGTACTCCTGCAGCCTGTGCATGGTTGATGGCCTCCACTGTCTGAGGCATTATGCAGTCGTCCGCCGCAATGATGATGATGGCCACGTCGGTCATCTTGGCACCACGGGCACGCATCGCCGTAAACGCCTCGTGACCAGGGGTGTCGAGGAATGTGATCCTCTGTCCGTCAGGAAGCTTCACGTTATATGCACCGATGTGCTGTGTGATACCTCCGGCCTCACCTGCGATCACGTTAGCCTTACGGATATAGTCGAGAAGGGAAGTCTTACCGTGGTCAACGTGTCCCATGACAGTGATTACCGGTGGACGTGGAAGAAGATCTTCTGCAGTGTCTTCTGCCTCTCCCTGAGCGATGGCGTCAGTAAGGTTCGCAGTCACGAACTCCACTTCATATCCGAATTCCTCGGCAACAAGAACGAGAGTCTCGGCATCAAGACGCTGGTTGATGGATACCATCATTCCGAGGCTCATGCAGGCTCCGATTACCTTTGTCACAGGAGTGTTGTTCATAAGGGTCGCGAGGTCGTTTACTGTAACGAACTCGGTCACCTTGAGAACCTTCTGCTCGAGCTCCTGCATCTCCATCTCCTCCTGCATCCTCTGTGATGCAAGCTCCCTCTTCTCCTTTCTGTGCTTTGCTCCGAAGTTACCCTTCTTGTTCTCGTTCATGCGGGCGTATGTCTCTTTGATCTGCTTCTGGATCTCCTTCTGCATCTCCTCCTGCTCAGCTTCGGTCATAGGCTTGAACTTGTCACCGCCACGGTCGCGACGGTTCTTCTTGCCGTTCTTGCCCTGCTGCTGGTCATTAGGACGCTGCTGCTTCTGGCCATTGTTCTGCTGCTGACCCTGACCGCCCTTGTTCTTGTCTTTCTTTACCTTGTTGTCAGCATCGACCTTTGTCACGTCAACCTTCTGGCTGCCACCTTCCTTGCCTATTCTTTCCCTCTTCTTCTTTTTCTTCTTCTTGTCGAACTGAGAGAGGTCGATCTTGTCAACTACCTTAGGTCCTGCAAGACGCTCCACCTCGATCTTCACTTCACGTGGCTGAGGTTTCTCTTCAGGTACCGGGGTCTCTTCAACCACAGGTTTCTCCTCGACAGGAGCCGGAGCTTCCGGCTGAACCGGCTCTACTGGCTGTTCCGCTGGGGTTGGGGCGGTTTCTGCCACTGGCTCTGGTTCTTCTGCCGGCTTTTCCTCCTTGACAGGAGCCTTCTTCTTGTCGAACTGGGAAAGGTCGATCTTGTCAACAATCTTGAGGCCTCCTTCCTGCTGTGCCGCAGGTTTGGTCTCCTCCTTCACCTCTACAGGCTCAGGAACCGCCGGAGAAACCTCCTCAGGCTGTGCTTTAGGAAGCTCTGCAGCAAGAACATTGCTCTTGATCACAACCTCTCTTTCAGGCACATCCTCTTCTTCCTGACTCGGCTTCTTCTTCGATCCCATCTCAATGATCTCCTTGAGCTTGATCGTCACTTTCTCCGAGTCTTTCTTAAGTTTAAGGTCTTCACCGAACTTCGCCTCGATAGCCGGAAGATATTCGTCCGAAACCTTTGCGTTCGGATTCATCTCCACATTGGCTCCTTTCTCGTTAAGAAAGTCAACGAGTCTGGCAAGTCCGATGCTGAATTGCTTTGTAAGTTTACTTAATCTGATTTCTGCCATTATATTACCCCTTTATTGATTTCTACTCTTCGTCTTCAAATTCTGCACGGAGGATATCCATGATCTCCTCTACAGTCTCGTCCTCAAGATCAGCCCTCTTCGCGATGTCTGATGCAGAAAGAGCAAGCACGCTCTTGGCTGTATCGCATCCGATGCTCTGGAGCTTCTCGATGATCCATCCTTCGATGACATCATCGAACTCGCTGAGGAGAACATCCTCTTCATCATCCTCGAAGTTGTCCTGAGGAAGCTCTCTCCACACCTCGATCTCCTTTCCTACGAGCATACCTGCAAGCCTGATGTTGCATCCGCCCTTACCGATACCCTTCTTGACCTCGTCAGGAAGCATATATACCTTGATCTTGTCCTCTTCTCCGCCAAGTACGATAGACGATATCTTTGCAGGATTGAGTGCCCTCTGGATGAGAAGCTGGGTGTTGTTGGTCCACTGGAGGACGTCGATGTTCTCGTTGCGGAGCTCACGGACGATACCGATGATTCTTGAACCCTTGACACCGATACATGCTCCTATAGGATCGATTCTCTCGTCATATGACTCTACGGCAACCTTCGCACGCTCGCCAGGGATGCGTACCACCTTCTTCACTGTGATGAGGCCGTCAAGAATCTCAGGAACCTCATGCTCGAAGAGCTTCTCGAGGAACTCAGGTGTAGTACGTGAAAGCACGATGTAAGGAGTGGTGTTGTTCTTCATCTCCACGCTCTTGATGATTGCGCGTACCGTATCGTTCTTCTTGAAATGCTCGCCAGGGATCTGCTCAGCCTTAGGCAGACGGAGCTCGTTGCCCTCCTCGTCGAGGATAAGCACTTCCTTTGCCCATGTCTGATACACTTCACCGGTAAAGATCTCACCTATCTTACCTACATACTTGTTGTAGAGGTTGGCCTTCTCGATGTCCATGATGCGGCCCTGGAGGTTCTGACGGATATTGAGGATACCGCGACGTCCGAAATCCTTGAGCTCGATCTTCTTCGCAAATGTCTCGCCGAGTTCGTAGTCGTCATCCTCGAGATCTGAAATGGCGATCTGCGTATTAGGATCCTCGACCTCCTCGACAACCTCCCTGTTCCAATAAATCTCACAGTCTCCCTTGTCGATGTTGATGATGATGTCAAAGTTGTCTGCTGATCCGTAAGTCTTTGTGATCTGAGTCCTGAACACATCCTCGAGCACACCCATCATTGTAGGCCTGTCGATGTTCTTCTGGTTCTTGAACTCAGCAAAAGCATCTTTTAGTTCAATCTTTTCCATTTTTTATATCTTTTATTTAATTAAATTCGATGAACGGTCTCACGGCGTTGACCTGATCCATAGTGAAGCGGTCCACATGCTCTACGATCTCCTTCTTCTTCTTTCCCTCGACCGCCTCCTTCGCCGAGTATTTCAGCGTTATGCTCTCCTCGTCTGCGGCTTCAAGGACTGCTACCATCTTCTTTCCTCCCCTCAGGGACACCTCCACCTTTGATCCCACAGCCTTCTGATACTGCTTCAGCACCTTGAAAGGCTGGTCAAGTCCTGCCGAACTTACAGTGAGGGAATAGTCTTCAACCTCCCTGTCAAACTTCGTTTCGAAGAATCTGCTCAGAGAAACGCAGTCATCAAGTTCGATTTTTCCGTTTTCCGATTCGATTGTCAAGACAATATCGTTATCTTTGCTGACTGAAATGTCAACAAGGAAGCATCCGCGTGCAACGATTTCGCCGCCGATTGCATCTGTTATGTCTGATATTTTCATCATTGCTCCTGATAATGCATAAAATAAGGGGGCCTTCCAGCCCCCTGATCATTCTCACGGTGCAAATGTACGAATAAAATCACAATTAACAAAATTATTGACCCGAACCTGCAATATCATGGAATTCAAAGCAAAAGAGATAGCCGAGATACTCGGAGGAACAGTTGAAGGAAATCCGGAAGCTACCGTGACATCATTTGCCCGTATCGAGAGCGGGAAGCCTGGTACGATCTGTTTCTTCGCCAATCCGAAATATGAACATTATGTGTATGAATGCAAGGCGGACATAATCATCGTGAACCGCTCTTTCGAGCCTAAGGAGTCTGTTTCGGCCACTATGGTCAGGGTGGATGATGCATATGCCGCAGTCGCCGCCCTTCTGGACCATGTCACAGCCATGAAACGTTCATATAAGCGTTACCGCGGATGCCGCAGCAGGGTACGCTGGAGCGCGAAGATCGGAAAGAAAGTATATGTCGGAGACTTCGCATATATCGGAAAGAAGGCCGAAATCGGCGATTATACGAAGATATATGAGAATGTATATGTCGGAGACGGAGCAAGGATCGGATCGAGGTGTATCATTTATCCCGGAGTACGCATATATTCTGGAATGATTATTGGTAATGACGTCATCATACATTCAAATGCAGTTATCGGTGCGGACGGATTCGGCTTCGCACCTCTTGAAGACGGCACATGGAAGAAGATAGAGCATACGGGTAACGTGATAATCGAGGATAATGTCGAGATCGGTGCAAATACATGCGTTGACAAGTCCCAGATGGGTTCTACAGTGATCCGCAAAGGCACGAAGATCGATGACCTGTGCATGATAGCGCATAATGTCGAGGTCGGAAACAATACCGTCATGGCGGCACAGACAGGAATCGCAGGATCGACGAAGGTAGGAAATCATTGCGTGATTGCCGGTCAGGTCGGCATAGCGGGGCATATCACTATCGCGGATAATACAACATTCGGTGCTCAGGCCGGCGTACTGGGCAGCATCAAGGAGGAAGGCAAGGTGTTTATGGGCACACCTGCAATACCTTACAAGGATTATCTTCGCAGTTATGCTGTCTTTAAAAAGGCTGGTAAATAGGAATATACAAAAAAAAGCGTATCTTTGCAGGCTGAATTTTGCCGGACTGCCCGCGAGGGAGTGTCCGCATGAGAATAAAGGTTATTAGGAAAATGCAATTGCAACAGACAGTAAAGAAGAGCTATTCATTTGAGGGTAAGGGACTTCATACGGGACGAATAGCGAAGATGGTGATAAATCCTGCACCGGTGGATACGGGAATAAGATTCAGGAGAACAGATATAGGAGAGGATGCATTCGTCGATGCGTTGGCTGAAAACGTGACTAATACAGCCAGAAGCACGACCATTTCATGCGGAGAGGCTTCTGTATCAACTATCGAGCACCTTCTTTCTGCCTTGACCGGAATGGGAATAGACAACGCTCTTGTTGATATCGACAATGTGGAGGTCCCTATTCTTGACGGAAGCGCAAAGCCTTATGTCGATGCGATATGGAAGGACGGACTTGTTGAGCAGGAGGCTCCGAGAAGATATATAGAACTGAAGGAGACTGTTGAAATCAGAAATGATGAAAAAGGCTCAGTCGTACGTATCGAACCAGCAGAAGATTTCTCATATGACATCAAGATAGACTTCAATTCCAGGGTACTTGGAGTGCAGCATGCGGAATGGAATGAGTCAATCGTCTATCCTGAGGAAATCGGTACTTGCAGGACTTTCGTGTTCTTCCATGAGATCGAGTTCCTCTTCAACAACAACCTTGTAAAGGGCGGTGATGTGGATAATGCAATCGTCATTGTTGAGCATCCTGTGACTGAAGAGCAGGTGGAACACATGAGCAAGCTTTTCAATGTGCCTGCGCTCAAGGTGCGCGAAGACGGATATCTCAGCAACCTGGTTCTCCGCTTTCCTAACGAATGTGCAAGACACAAGCTTCTTGACCTTATCGGAGACCTCAGACTCTGCGGCGGATTCCTCAAGGCAAAGGTCACTGCAGAGAAGGCAGGACACGGAATCAATACAACAGCTGCCAAGGCAGTACGTAAAACATTATAATTATGGCAAACATACATCCACTCGCAACAGTACATCCGAATGCAAAGCTCGGAGAGAACGTAGAAGTAGGACCTTACGCATATATCGAAGAACATGTCGAGATCGGTGACGGCTGCAGGATTCTTCCTCATGCCACCATCTTCAACTACGTAAAGATGGGAAACAACTGTACGGTATTCCCGGGAGCAGTCATCGGTGCCATCCCGCAGGATCTCAAGTTCGAAGGCGAGATCACATATGTGGAGATCGGAAACAATGTGAATATCCGCGAGTGCGCTACCATCAACCGCGGAACCAAGGCCAGCGGAAGGGGAGTGACAAAGATCGGAAACAATGTCCTGCTCATGTCTTATACCCATGTAGCTCATGACTGTACTGTCGGAAACAACTGCATCCTCGTAAGCTACGTGGGAATCGCAGGCGAGACTGATGTGGATGACTGGGCAACCATCGGAGGAAGCTCGGTTGCTCACCAGTTCTCGAGAATCGGAAAGCACGCATTCATCGGAGGCGGCTGCAAGATCAACAAGGACGTACCTCCATATGTGCTTTGCGGACGCGACCCTCTTTCATATGCAGGTGTCAATGTCGTAGGTCTCCGCAGAAGGGGATTCTCGTCAGACCAGATCCGCAACATCAAGGATATGTACGACATCATCTACAGCAGCGGAAACAACTTCTCTGATGCTCTTGCCAAGATCGAATACGGTTTCCCTCAGTCTGAGGAGAAGGATACCATAATCCAGTTCATCAGGAGCTCTAAGCGAGGCATCATCAGGGGTGCGGATTCTCAAACCAAGGGAAGCATAGACTAAAGTGCCGAAGCTATTATCAACAGCATATTTTCCTCCCGTTTCCTACTTTGCGGCCATTGCAGAGGAAATGGAGGGACTGAGCAACAGAAAGACGGACGGAGACGGTTCACTCGAACTGTCCCCGTCCATAATTTATATCGAAGCCTGCGAGAACTACCAGAAGCAGTCTTATCGCAACCGCTGCAGGTTCTATGCAGCTGACGGAGTGCAGGCCCTTTCCTTCCCGATTATCCATGAGGGAGGAACACATAAGCTTCCTGTCGCGGAAATCAAGGTGGATTATTCCACACCATGGCTCCTGCAGCACCAGAGAGCGATAGTTTCTGCCTACAGGACGTCTGCCTATTTCGAATATTATCAGGATGAGCTGTTTGAAATAATGGAGTCCAGACCTGAACGTCTGCTTGACCTGAATATGGATCTCCTTCGTTTCTTCATAGAAAAGACAGGCCTGAAGGTCGATCTCAGGATGACTTCTGATTTCAACAGGGATGGTGTCGTAAGGGAAGAGGACGGAACGGAAATCCTCTGTACAGACCTACGTGAAGTAATCCACCCTAAAAGAAGCAATACAATCCTTTCCGACCTGAAACTGGAAAAGCCGTATTTTCAGGTCTTTGCCCAAAAACACGGCTTCATATCCGATCTGTCCATAATGGACCTGCTTTTCAATGAAGGTCCGGACAGTATTCTGTTCCTGAAAAAACTTTAGATCCCGATCAGTCCGGGATGACATCAGAATCTCCAGCCTAATGTGAGCATCACCTTCCAGAGGCTTCTCTCGTTGAGGATCTCCGGAGCGTATGCGTTCTCGTTTATGCTGCCGTCAGCATTGAACATATAATCTCCATATGGCATGAAATACTCATCCTGGAGGAAAGACTTTCTTACTGCAAAGTCAGCGAAGAATGACTTCTTCGAACTGTAGCCGAGACCGAACGAGAGGTTCTGGTTCCGTACCGAAGGTATGTCCGAACTGCATTCGAAGCATTTCTCAGGAGATGTCGCAAGCCCGTATCCGGCTCTTACGGCAAGCTCGGCAAGAGGCTTGACCTCAAGGCCTAATCTGAACATATGCGATGCTCTGAAGTTCTCCCTGATCTCTTCGTTGACGCCCTCGAAATAGTCCCTGTCATAATCGGTGGTCCTGTATCTCATCTGAGAATAGTCGCATACCTCATAGTCCGCGCTTATCACTCCAAGCTGTCCCAAGGCATATGCAAGTCCGAGGTTAGCTCTGAAAGGAGATACCATCCTGTAGCTTCCGCGTCCGTATGGACTTGAAGCAGATGCATCGTAGCTCCTGCCCGTATATGAAGTCTCGCCGGCCTGCTGCCATTCTTCTGCGATGGTATTGATCACAGGGGTCTGGATGGCTGCACCAATTCTGAAACCGCCGCCAGGGGTCACTATTATACCGAATTTTCCGTAATATCCGGTTCCGGATGCGGCATATGAATACTTGTAGAGCATTTCGTTGAAATAGATGGTCTCACCGTTTGCGAGGGCAATTTCGAAATCGCCCGGATCCATAGCCGTTTCCTTGAAATATTCGTCATATGTGTAGCTGATGGATGATATGCCGAGGTTCGCACCGATATATACGAAATCCGATATGTTCATTCCGACGTTGATGAGGTAGTCATTCTTTCCTCCGTCAACCCTTCTTCCGTATGTCTGGTCGAGCGGTCCTCCGAGTGCGACTTCTCCTGTGTCATATATGACTTCGCTTGCTCCGACGAACTGGTCGTCATATCCTCCGAAAGTGGAGATCATGCCGCTCTGATATCCCACTACAGGCTTCCATGGCATGAAGTCATATGCGCTGCCCGCACCTAAGTCTGTTCCAGTCAGTCCGTCGATCGTGGCTTCGTAAGCCATGGCTCCCATGAAGGATGTGGTGCTGTTGGTTCCTCTTGCATATACATCCTCATTCCATCCTGCAGTCTTGTTCACCACGAAGCCGAACACCACGTTCTTGATACCCGTCTTGCGGTGGGTGTCGTAGTTTATAGTGAAGCCGATGTTAGGCATGTTGAGGTCAGTCATCCTGCTTTTCATCTGCTTCTCGAAATACGGGAGGTATCCGTCTGAATATGGAGACACTCCCTGAGTCGTGCTGGTCGAGAATGTCAGAGATGGTGTGAGGGTGAACTGCGAATAGCCTGCGACAGCGCTTCCTGCAGGATTGATTCCGATGGAACCAAGGTCTCCTCCCAATGCCGTGAATGCGTTTCCCATCGCCACGCTTCGGGCAGTTCCTTCATAATCGTTTTCACTGAAGAGCAGGGCGTCATATGCAGTCTGCGCATATCCGAACGCTGCACTCAGTCCGAGTAACAATGATATAACTGTCTTTTTCATTTCTGTTCCGTTTAAGTTTATCTTCTTCCGCCTGATGATCCGCCGCTGCGGCTGTATCCGCCGCCACCGCCTCCGGTGCTGCTCCTGCTGTATCCGCCACCTCCGGTACTCATGCTTGAAGATCTTGACTGTGAAGAACTTGTACTTCTGTTATAAGATGACGAATTCCTTTCATAACCGGACTGTCTTGTCGCAGATGTCGCGTTTCTGTAGCCGGAATCGTTCCTCTGTACCGCTCCGCTGACGGTTCCGCTTGTCGTAGCTGCTCCTGCAGGTCTGCGGTGATTTGACTGTACTCCTGATCCGGATACCGTTCCGGAAACACGGCTGCCCGCAGAGCCGGATGAACCGATGGTTGCCGCAGGACGCGATGTGCTTGCCGAACCAGCTCTGTTTATCGTTCCGGATGTCGGTCTCGTAACATTTCCTGAAGGCTTGCTTCCTGCTATCATGTTCTCTCTCACCGAAGGAGTTGTTCTTACCACTGTCGATCTTGAAGCTGCTGTTCCCTTGGTCGCTGTGCCCCTTGTCGCTGAAGTCGCTCTGTCAGGTGTTACGCGGGTAGGGGTGAGTCGTCCTGATGCATTCTGCACCCTTGATGTGGTGCTGCCCGATACCGTGCTGTTCCTGCTCACTGTGCTGCGGCTTCCTATGCCTCCTCTGAGTGATGAACCGCTGCCGAACACCCTGTCTGATCCTGTCTGGTGTCTTGATCCGTACCATACTTCCCTGTCATGTCCAGGGCCGCCGATATGTCCAGGGCCGTGGTGATGATGATGATGTCCCCAATAAGGATCATACCATCCGTGGTGAGGGTGATAATACCAAGGGTCGTACCATCCCCAGTATCCTCCGTAATAACCTCCGTAGTACCACGGGTCATACCATCCTCCGTACCAGCTTCCGTAATACCATGGATCATGCCATCCCCAATATCCGGTGTAATACCAAGGGTCATACCATCCGTGGTATCTCCAAGGTGCGAAGTTCCATGAATACCAAGGCGAATAATGCCTGCTCCAGTACCATGAACTGCCGATGCTGTATGGGCCGTAATAATAACCGTAGTTGTTCTCCAGATCGTAACGCCAGTCGTACGGGTTTTCTCCTACAGTCACTACAGTGCCTCCGAGCTGCTGGTCATATCTTATCATTGCAGACATGTCCTGAGGTATCATGACAGTGTCTTTCTTGTCTCCGAAAAGATATACAGCAGATGACTTGGTCTTGTCTATAAGTGCCTGAGTTTCAGATCTGGACTCTTCTTTTTCGGTCTTTGTCCTGAACGCCGGAGTATTGCTGTATATGCCGTCCTGGAACTGCTGTCCGTTGTCGGAAGAGGCATATCTGGCGGCCATTCCGCATGACGAGAGTATGAAGACTGCCGCAATAAGTAGCGCTGAACTCTTTTTCATAGTCTTTCTCCTTATTTATTTATAATTATTTCGTATCTTCGCAACCTGTTTTGTTATGCAATAACTGTACCTGTATTTTCAGGTCTTGCAGAGTTGCGCATTCAAATACAAGTATAGGGATAAAATCAATAAAAAGCAAAAATACAATGGCAAAAGAGGTAACTAAGAGATCTGACAACTACTCGCAGTGGTATGACAATCTCGTTGTAAAGGCGGATCTGGCAGAGCGTTCAGCTGTCAGAGGATGTATGGTAATCAAGCCTTACGGATATGCGATCTGGGAAAAGATGCAGGATGTTCTGGACAAGATGTTCAAGGAAACAGGTCATCAGAATGCATATTTCCCGCTCTTCATTCCTAAGTCCTTCCTCAGCCGTGAGGCTGAGCATGTGGAGGGATTTGCCAAGGAGTGTGCCGTGGTGACCCATCACAGGCTCATGGCCGATCCTGATGGCAACGGTGTGGTTGTCGATCCTTCAGCCAGACTCGAGGAGGAACTCATCGTTCGTCCTACTTCAGAAACAATCATCTGGAACACATACAAGAACTGGGTTACCTCATGGAGAGATCTTCCGATTCTCTGCAACCAGTGGGCGAACGTAGTCCGCTGGGAGATGCGTACACGTCTTTTCCTCCGTACTGCAGAGTTCCTTTGGCAGGAGGGCCATACAGCCCATGCGACACGTCAGGAGGCAGAAGAGGAGACAATGAAGATGGTGAACGTATATGCGGATTTCGCACGCAATTACATGGGTGTGCCTGTAGTGGTCGGACACAAGAGTCCTAACGAGCGTTTTGCAGGTGCTCTTGATACCATGACCATCGAGGCTCTCATGCAGGACGGCAAGGCTCTTCAGGCAGGAACATCGCATTTCCTCGGACAGAACTTCGCAAAGGCGTTCGATGTCCAGTTCACCAACAAGGAAGGCAAGCAGGAATATGTCTGGGCAACATCATGGGGTGTTTCAACACGTCTTATGGGTGCTCTCATCATGGCACACGGTGATGACAACGGACTCGTGCTTCCTCCGAAGCTTGCTCCTATCCAGGTCGTGATGGTTCCAATCACAGGCAAGGATGAGGCTGTGAACAATGCGATCCTTGACAAGATGGATGCATTCAGGAAGGAACTCGAAGCAAAGGGCATCAGCGTCAAGATCGACAGCCGTGACACTCTCCGTCCGGGATTCAAGTTCGCTGAGTGGGAGCTTAAGGGTGTTCCGGTACGTCTTGCAATGGGTGGCCGTGACCTTGAGAACGGCACTGTTGAGCTTGCACGTCGTGATACATGCGAAAAGGCTTCATATTCTCAGGAAGGTATTGCAGATGTAATCAGCAGCCTGCTTGACGACATTCAGGCCAATATCTATGCAAAGGCTCTCAAGTTCCGTGATGAAAGCATCCGCAAGGTTGACACATGGGAAGAGTTCAAGGAAGAGATCACCAAGGGTGGCTTCCTTCTCTGCCATTGGGACGGTACTCCTGAGACCGAGGAGAAGATCAAGGAAGAGACAAAGGCTACGATCCGCTGTATCCCTGTGGACAGCGCAGTATGCGTTGAGGAAGGCAAGTGCATTTACACCGGAAAGCCTTCAAGCCAGAGAGTTCTTTTCGCGATTTCATATTAATCGAGCCATAATGAGAATGAAGAAGTGTATTTTATTCTGGGGTGTAGCGGCTTTCTGCCTCGGACTGACTCCTGGCCTTTCAGCCCAGGAACTTACCGACGCACAGAAAGCTGCCGCTGAGGCTGCCAAGGCTGTGGCTCAGGCTCCTGAAGCGGAGCAGAAGGAAGAAAAGCCGAAGTATTGGGACGAGTCATTGAAGACCAATATCAAGTTCGGCCAGACCTCACTGACCAACTGGGCTGCCGGTGGTGACAATACCGTTACCCTTCAGGCATTCATTGACGGAAATTCCAACTATAAGAAGGACAATGTGTTCTGGAACAACCGCCTCCAGCTCGATTATGGATTTGTATATGCTTCCTCAAAGCCGATACTCCAGAAGAGCGATGACCGTATATATTTTGAGAGCAAGTTCGGATATAAGAACGCAAACATGAAGAACTTCTCCTTCTCGGCGAACTATGACTTCAGGTCGCAGTTTACGACAGGATATGACTATCTGACCCCTTCTGTTCCGACTGACAGATATCCGGAAGGTACAGGTCTCAATGATCTCGCCCACAAGGATCAGGTGAATCTGTGGAAGGATGCGAGAAGGATGAAGTCCAATTTCCTGGCTCCTGCATATACCAACCTCGCACTTGGTATCGACCTGAAGCCTTGGAGCTGGCTTTCTCTCAATGTGGCTCCTCTTACAGGAGGTGTCGTAATCGTGAGAAATGCGGAACTCAGAAAGAATTACGGTATGCAGCTGAAGGATGAGTGGAAGGATGTAGCTGAGGGTGTGACCGTTCCTGATGACGGCAGCCAGTACAGGAGTGCAAGATTTGAGTTCGGTGCTCAGATAAAGGCTGATATCGCTGTAAAGGTAAATGACGATTTCGCTTATACCTCACAGCTGGTACTGTTCTCCAATTATCTCGACCATCCTGAAAATCTCCGTGTGAACTGGGACAACAAATTTGACTGGAAACTTGCAAAATATTTCTCGCTCACCCTTACCACCAATATGATATATGATGATAAGGTCTTGATCTTCAGTGAGAAGGATGGCCTGACAAAGCAGAGAGTGCAGTTCAAGGAATCCCTGCTTTTCGGCTTTACATATACCATTGCCAGAAAAAGATAATGTATAGGACATTCTCAGATACGATGAAGGAAATGAGGGGGCTGATCAATGAATGGTCAGCCCCTGTTCTTCTTGCCGTCAGCGGAGGGATCGATTCGATGTGTATGGCGGAGCTCTTCGCATCACTTGAAGATCCAGTACCCTTCGCAGTCGCGCATTGCAACTTCAATCTTCGCGGTGAAGAAAGTGACGCGGATGAAGAACTTGTCCGCAGGTGGGCATCAGGGCATGGCGTGCAGATCCATGTAACCTCCTTTGATACGGTCTCATATGCCATGACACATGGGATAAGCATTGAAATGGCTGCCCGTGACCTGCGTTATTCATGGTTCGCCTCCCTATGCGCCCGATATGGCTACAAAGCCGTGGCTGTGGCACATAACGCCAATGACAATGCTGAGACACTGATGCTCAATCTTCTTCGCGGGGCGGGACTTCACGGTCTGTCCGGAATGTCCAAGGTGTCCGTGCTTCCGTGTGATCAGTCGGTCTTTCTGCTCCGTCCGCTTCTGGACTGCACAAGAAAGCAGATTGAAGGCCATATGTTCGCTCACAAGGCAGAATATCGTGAAGACAGCACCAACGCATCATCCGAATACAAGCGGAACAGGATCCGCAACGAGGTCTTTCCGATATTCGAGACGGTCAATCCTTCCTTTGTAAGGACGTTCAACCGGGAGATGCGATATTTCGCTGAAGCAGAGGAGATTGTCGATGACTGGTGCAGGTCTGCAGCTCCTTCAGTCACAAGCCGTGACGGGGCTCGTCTTACCATAGCCATCCGTCCCCTCATGCAATACAGACATTGGAGGTACCTGCTGTATCATATTCTGGAACCATATGGTTTCGGATCGGCTGTGCTGGCTTCGCTTGAGGAACTTCTTGTTTCTTCCCGTACCGTCTCTGGAAAACGTTTCGAATCCCGTGAATATGTCCTGCTCACAGGCAGGGATGTCCTGGATGTGTTTCCTGCTTCAGACGAGGTGATGCAGAAGTTTCCGGCTCTCGGAACCGGGGATGCGGTAATGCCTGTCAGAGGAGCCGGAACATATAATTTCAATGGCAGGAAATTCAAGGTCGAGGTTCTCGAAAGGACGGATGTGCCGTCTCTCAGACTGCCTGAGGGTGTTCTGATGATGGATGCCGGAAAGCTTCGCTTCCCGTTTGTCCTGCGTCGATGGAGGACAGGGGACTGGATGATTCCGTTCGGAATGCGCGGAAAGAAGAAGATAAGCGATTTCTTTGCTGACCGGAAATTTGATGCCGTACGGAAATCCGAAGCAGTCATGATTGTCGATACAATGAGTGACGGAATGGCGGAAGACCAGCATGTCGCCGGAGTCGCATGCATAAGGATCGACAACATATACAGGATCACAGACGATACATCATCAATAATAAGGATAACGGAACTATAATAACATACTATAAGATGAAAAGACTTTTGATCGTCATTCTTGCGGCAGCCTGTGTATTCAGCGGCTGCGCCAATCATTTCATAAGTGACAGCAGCTATCGTGAGACTGTGCTGAGTGATCTCGAGACCCGTTCTTCCGTCTTGGAGGCCGCCGGGGTGAACCTTGAAGCGATGGGACTGGAAACGGATGAATTGGAGGCAATGGAATTCCTGTATGCATATATGCCTCTCGGGGATATGGTGAATCATTCGCCGGAGTATTATCTCGAACATTACCGTCTCATGCAGAATGCTCTTGAAGAGATGCCATGGGGAAAGAATGTGCCGGAGCGTGAGATCAGACATTTCGTACTGCCGGTAAGAGTCAATAATGAAAGCCTTGATTCCTCACGTCGCGTGTTTCAGAAGGAACTGATGCCGAGAGTTAAGGGCATGTCCATGTATGATGCTGTCCTGGAGGTCAATCACTGGTGCCATGAAAAGGCTGTCTATATGCCTTCTGACCGTCGTACCAGCTCTCCACTTGCTACTGTTAAGACCGCATACGGTCGTTGCGGAGAGGAATCGACTCTGCTTGTTGCAGCGCTTCGTTCGGTAGGAATCCCGGCGCGTCAGGTATATACGCCTCGTTGGGCGCATACCGACAGCAACCATGCCTGGGTTGAGGCCTGGGTGGACGGAGAATGGTGCTTCCTCGGTGCCTGCGAACCCGAGCCTGTGCTTGATCTCGGATGGTTCAACGCTCCTGCCAGCAGGGGAATGCTGATGCATACCAATGTGTTCGGAAGATATGACGGACCGGAGGAAATAGTGCGAGAGACTCCTAACTATACGGAAATCAATGTGATAGAACATTATGCACCTGAGTCGGCTTCTGTTGAAGTTACAGTCGTGGGCAAGGATGGAAAGCCGGTAGAGGGAGCAAAAGTGGATTTCAAGATATATAATTATTCCGAGTTCAACAGCGTTGCATATAAACTCACTGATGCGCAGGGAAAGACTGCGCTTACGGCCGGTCTCGGCGATATGGTCGTATATGCGGCAAAGGACGGAAAATTCGGTTTTGCAAAGGTGACATACGGCAAGGACAAGGCCGTGTCCATAGTTCTTGAACATGAGGAGGGCTCGGCGATTCCACATATGGAGATGGAGGTCGTTCCTCCGGTGGAAAACGCTCAGCTGCCTGACGTGACAGCGGAACAGAGGGCTGAAAACACCCGCCGTATGGAATATGAGGACTCTCTCAGAAATGCATATGTGGTGACATTCTTTGACCGCCAGAAGGCATTGGAATGGGCCGGATCCTTCAATCGTTTATGGCAGGATCAGGATGAACGTCTGGCATCAGTACTGACGGCTTCAAGAGGAAATCATCAGGAGATCGCTTCTTTCATCAAGGAAGCTGCAGACAAGGACAGGTTCTCGTCTGCATTGCTTCTGTTGGAATCATTGACTGAAAAGGATCTCAGGGATACACCGAAATATATTCTTGATGACCATCTTTATAACTCGCCTGTTGGAGAGTGCTCCGTTGATTATGTGCTTTGTCCTCGTGTGGATACGGAACTGCTGACCCCGTACAGAGGCTATCTGCAGAAGAATGTACCGCAGAGTCTTGTTGATTCTTTGCATAGAGATCCCGCTCTGCTCGTGGCGTGGTGCAGGGAAAACCTTACTCTTCATGATGAAATGAGTCTCCAGTATGTGCAGCTGTCTCCGCAGCGGGTATGGGAGACCAGACTTGCCGACAAGGGATCAAGGAACATATTCTTCGTAGCAATGTGCCGCAGCTTCGAGGTTCCGGCATGGATGGATCCTGTCACCAGGGTGATCAAATATATGAATCCGGATGACTACAAGGTCTATGATGTTGACTTTGATGCTCAGGAACAGGTTGTGGCTCCTCAGGGCAGGTTGCAGCTTACATATGATGAGATCCCGCTTCTGGATGATCCTAAATACAAGACGCATTTCACGCTCTCGAAATATGTGAACGGTGGTTTCCAGCTGCTGAACTTCGACGGAACATGGGCATCGCTTTTCAAGAAGCCTCATGCGATGGATTGCGGATATTATATGCTTGTGAGTGGCTCGAGGATGTCTGGCGGAAATGTATTTTCCGATGTCGGGTTCTTTACGATAGAGGAAGGTAAGACTACGGTCTGCGAGCTTGTGATGCGTGATGTGAAAGATCAGCTCCGCGTCATCGGAAGCTTCGACTCAGAGATGAAATATGATTCTGTCATTGCGAGCGAGGTCGAAGACCGAGTCGAGAAATCCGTCCTTGAAACGACAGGCCGCGGATATTTTACCGTTGCATTGGTGGATTACGGAACAGAACCAGTGAACCATGCATTTATGGATATATCTGCCGTGGCTTCTGAACTTGAGGCATGGGGAAGACCGATCCTTATAGTTTTTGCAACAGAAGACGATTACAGGAAATTCCGTGCTCAGGACTTCAGACTACCGTCAACAGTACATTTCGGAATCGATATCGACGGCAGGATGAGGAATATGATAGCAACGGAAATGAAACTGGACAAGGGAGGACGTCTGCCGCTCATTCTGATGGCAGATACATTCAACAGGGTGGTGTTCTTCTCTCAGGGATACAGCATCGGCCTTGGAGAAAGCCTTGTCAAGACTTCAAAGGCGCTATAGTGGCCGCGACACGGCGTGCAGTGGTCTGCACGATACCGTAAGGGTCGGCTTCACTTCCCATTGTGACTTCAGGGTTGCGGAAAAGCATCCCGCTTGCTACAGGCTCTCTGGCAGAGAAATGGAATTCTCTCGCGCCGGAGAGCCTTGCCAGTTCTTGTATGTTGCCTTCATTCACACCGCATCCGGGCATGATGATTATCCTTTCACCGGCTTCCTTGACCAGCTGGCTAAGGAGCGCGGCTCCTTCCATTGCCGTAGGGCGGCAGCCGGATGTCAGGATTCTTGCACATCCGAGGTCTATGATGTCTTCGAGAGCCAGCATAGGGTCGGCAGCGTGGTCAAAGGCTCTGTGGAATGTGACAGGAAGTCCTTCAGCCGCTTCCATCAGCATTGACATGGCTTTCTTATCTACATGTCCTTCTCTTGTGAGACAGCCGAACACAAGACCGTCTGCCCCAAGTTCCTTTGCCGTATGAATGTCATATGTCATTTCCTCCAGTTCCTCCGGGCTATAGAGGAAATCACCTCCTCGAGGTCTTATGATTACATTCAGGCCGATGCTTATGGACTCTCTCGCTTTCCGGATCATTCCAGAAGAAGGGGTGGTGCCTCCTTCCGGTATTCCGGAACAAAGCTCCACCCTGTCTGCTCCGCCTTCCTGGGCAGCAATACAGCTTGCCACAGAATTAGCGCATATTTCGAATCTGTACATTATCTTACACTGATTTCATAAGGAAGTCTTGCATAGACCTTTCCGCTTTCAGAAGCGTCCCATCCCTTAAATGCGTTCTCGACGTTCTCGAGAGCAGTGCCCGCAAATACGTTTTCTCCGCCGCCGAATGATTCGATAAGCATGTCGATTGTAGTCATCGGCTTAGGGAACTCTGCGATCTGCACGTCACT
This sequence comes from Bacteroidales bacterium, assembly GCA_017437125.1. Taxonomy (GTDB): domain Bacteria; phylum Bacteroidota; class Bacteroidia; order Bacteroidales; family UBA932; genus Cryptobacteroides. The sequence goes on from JAFSBV010000001.1 coordinate 141,838, forward strand.
GATTCCCTGTGCACCTATTGAGAGGACTGCATAAGCGATTGCATCTTCAATGGTTCCGATTTCATCGACGAGTCCGATTCCAAGAGCGTCAGCTCCTGTCCATACTCTTCCCTGTGCGATTTCATCCACATCAGCCGCTGTCATGTCCCTGCCCTCTGCCACGAGTGAAGTGAACTCGTCATAGATGTTCTCTACGGAAGCCTGCATGTAATCGAGCTCGGCCTGGTCAAGAGGTCTCATCATTCCGTACATGTCCGCATGCCTGTTTGAGTTTACAGGGGTGATGTTTACGTGAATCTTGTTCTTGAGCGTACCGCTGATGTCAGGAATCATGCTGAATACACCGATAGATCCTGTAAGTGTAGTGGCATTAGAATATATCTTGTCACAGTTTGCGGAAATCCAGTATCCGCCAGATGCGGCATAGTCGCCGTATGATGCGATGACAGGAATGCCCTTGCCCTTTATGAGATCGAGCTCAGCCTTGATCTTCTCGGATGCGAGTACGCTTCCTCCCGGTGAGTTCACGCGGAGAACGACGGCCTTTACGGTAGAATCCTTCCTAACGTCTGAAATGATCTTTGCGAATCTGTCACCGGCAACCTGCTGCTTCTCGTTTCCGTCAACGATGTTACCTTCTGCATAGATGACGGCGATCTTGTTCTTTGACTTGAGGTTCACTGTTGACTTCAGCTTTGCATAATCAGGGAGCTGGATAGCCTTGATGTCTTCAAAACGGTCTGTAACATAAAGGTCGCAGAGCTTGTTTTCAAGTTCGTCGCGTGTGAGAAGCTCGTCAACGAGGCCGTTCGCGAGGAAATCCTCAGGGAAATTGAGCTTGAGGTCGTTCAGCATGGAGTTGAGATCAGCTGTGGAGATGCCGCGAGAAGCAGCGATCTCGTCAGCCCAGCTGGTCCACATGGATTCCACCATTACCTTGTTCTGCTCAAGGTTCTCAGGGCTTGATGAATTCCTGATATACATCTCGCCGGCTGATTTGTACTTGCCGTGTCTGATGAGCTGCACGTTCACTCCAAGCCTGTCAAGGATGTCCTTGAGGAAGATCATCTGTGATGAAAGGCCGCTGAACATGTTCATGCCTCCATCATATGATGTCATGTATATCTTGTCGGATACGGATGCAAGATAGTAGCTGGCATTGTCAGGGTTCTCGATATATGAAACCACTGCCTTTCCGCTGTTCCTGAAGTTCTTCAAAGCCTTTCTGAACTCCTCGAGTTGAGCCGTACCTGCAACTGCACCGTCAGGCTTCATGTAAATGAACTTCACGGCAGGGTCGGTGGCAGCTGCATTTATGGCCTGGATCGCGCTATATATTCCAAGAGGTGTGACTGTCTGTCCGCCGGTAAGCGATGCGAACGGGTCAGCTTCCTGTGTCTGTTCCGCGAGTGCCATTGTTGACATGTTTATCTGAAGGATACCTTCACGTGGCATCACTGGCTGGGTGTCGCCGGCTGAAGCAAGAGCTCCGACCATGGCGATCATAAGGAACATGGCTGCAAAACCGAAAATGAAAAGGCCCGCAATGGTTGCAAGGGTCATCTTTACAAAATCTTTCATATGCTGATATTTTTAAAGTTCGTTGATATATAATAGACGCTCGATCATCAAAGATACTACAAAGCTTTGGAATTTCATCGAGAAATCAACCTTACTTCATAGATCTCACCTATCTGTTTCTTTGGTTTCGCCACGAATTTCACGCGTACCTGGGTCTTGTCTTTCAATATCTCTGCCGGAATCTCATATACCTCATATTTGAACTCCGAAATGCGGTATTTGCCTGTGTTGTTCACTGATTTAACAAGCACATCATCCACGAAGATATCGAACTCGTGGCTCTTCCATTCTCCCACTCCCCAGTATTTCAGCCTGATCGAGAGGTCTTCGCGGCCCTCTGTCTGCATAAGGTAGCTGAAGGAATGTCCGTCGCTGGCATCACGCCAGAAGCAGTCGTTGGTGTTGCCGGTATATGACCTGTCCGTTTCCATCTTATGGTCGTTTTCAGGCTGCTGCTCGCCAGGCTGCACCTTATCGACAGTACGTGCCTCAAGCTCCTGCCTTTCCTGCTCTGCTCTTGCAAGCTGTGCAAGATGATCCTTGTAGCTGTCCTCCGAAAGGGCAAGCCAGTACATCATATAGCGTGAATCATGGATCTCGAAGAAAGGCTGGATCTCGTTGCGGATCTCATTCTCCATCCTTGTCGAAAGGGTGAAATGCAGAGGCTTGCCAGGTATAGGCTGGAGATCGGAAGCAATGCTCTCGATGTCATTGTCAATGAGGATAGGAGCCTGATCGACAGACAGCTTCTTTCCGCTTGCATACTGTCCGAAGCGGCTGTCGTCAGCAATGAGATGAGCCATGTCCTCTGTTCCTGTCTTCATTCCGAGGAGGATCGGGCCATGCATCAGGGCGATGTACTGCGGCTCGTTCGGCAGATATTCCACGCTGCTGTGCATAGGGAATACGATATCGATGACATCTCCCTTCTTCCACTTCCTGTCGATCTGGACATATGAAGACGGGCCTGTAATAAGTGTGACAGGCTTGCCGTTTACCTTCACCGAGAATTCACCAGGTCTTACCCAGCCCGGATAACGTACAAGAAGCGGGAATTCTCCCTTTCCTTCCGCAATCGTGATCCTGCTGCTTTCTGCATATGGGAAACCGGTTTCCTGGCGGATCTTCATGCCCTTTTCCTTCCAGTCCAGCTCGGATGAAACAAAGAGATTTACATAAAGTGCATCGCCGTTCTTCGTATATATGAAATGTCCGTATTTTCCATGATTCTCCATTCCCGTACCCACGCAGCACCACATCGCTTCGTTCGGAGCCGAATAATTGCGGTAGTGACGCGGACGTGCAGGTGTGAAATATACATATCCACCATGCTCCGGATGCTGGGTAGAAAGGATATGGTTGAATGTCGCGAGCTCGTAATAATCCGCATAACGTGCCTCAGGATTGCGTCTGTGCAGGTTTTCTGTAAGCTTGAGCATGTTATGGGTGTTACAGCTCTCCGGACCGTCGATATCATTGATGAAGTCCATGCATGAATCGTCGCTCGGGAAATGCTCTCTTCGGCTGTTTCCGCCGAAAGCCAGCGAGCGGTAGCCTGTCACAGTCTCCCAGAAATATGAACTGGCTGTATGATATGTCTCGTCACCTGTGAGTTCTGAAATGCGCTCGAAACCGACAGCCTTGGGAACCTGTGTGTTCGCGTGCATGTTGGTCAGACAGTCCTGATGCTGTGACATAGGTGTGAGCAGCCTCTTGTGTGAGAAACGTCTTGCGCATTCAATATACTTCTCATCTCCGCTTATGGCATAGGCATCGGCAAGCACCTCGTTCATTCCTCCGTGCTCATTGCCAAGCATATGCTCCACCTGCTCGTCAGAAAGACCTGCAGTGAGGTCTATCGTCCAGTCGCAGAAACCGAGGAAGAGGTTCTTCGCCTGCTCGTTTCCGCAGTAAAGCCATGCGTCACGCAGTCCGGCATACATCTTATGCAGATTGTAGAACGGTGCCCATGCACCGAAATATATGCCGAATTCCCCTTTCTTGAAAGAACTCCAGAGACGTGCACTTCCAGGGAATCCGCCTACATATCCTTTTCCCCAGTCCGGATGGTTCCTGTTATGGGCGTCAGCACATTCCTGCAGCTCGCTTATCATATATTCCATCCTGAGACGGCATTCCTCGTTTCCTGTAGCCGCATTAAGCGCCATCGCGCTTAGATAATGACCACCGACATGACCGTCCAGACCGTCCCAGTTAGGATATGTTTCTGCCTTGGGAACCAGTCCTGCTTCCTTCCTGTACGGAGCCAGAAGGCGGTCGCAGTCATACAGCAGCAATGTCTCTATGTTGAGGTCGCGTGCCTGCTTCAGAGGTCCGTCAAGCAAAGTGACATCCCCGACTGGAAATTTGTCTTCGTAAAGCTTGTCCTGCGCCTCAGAGCTTACGGCGAGCAGCGCCAGGATGACAGATAGGGTAAGTTTTTTCATGTCTATGTTTTTTAAGAAAACCAAAGTTACTGATAAAATAACTTTAAATGAAGTTTTCTGATAAAAACGTATCGTGATATGCTTAATTTTTGTAAATTTGCGGGTTGAGATGAGAAATGTTTTCATAAAGATTCTGGCAATGGTGCTGACCGTATGGTACTCGATGAGTATCATAGGTTTTGATGTGCATACATGCAGCGGAAGCGGAAGGAGCTTTGTGACTTCGTTCATCGAAGGCATGACATGTGAGGATATCCATCCGGAGCATGTCTGCAATCCGGAATCATGCTGTGCGGATGTCCATGAAACCGACGGTCACGGCTGTTGCGGACATTCTCATCATGAAGGCATGAACAGTCATTCGGACTGCCTCTATTGCGACGGAACGGCATTCGAGGCTAAATCATGCTGTTCGAATGACTATCAGGTGCTCCATCTGACCGGCACTCTCTCATCAGACGATCACCGTCATTATGATGAATGCGGATGCGGACTTTGCCCTTGCATCCTGCCGTATTCTCATGGCAATGACACCCCTCTTGTATTCAGAAATCTTATTGCATATATTCAGGAGCCCGATTCCGGGCTGTCAGCGGCAGGCGACAGGCAGGCCGCACTCAGCATCTGGCGTATCTGATTACAGTAATTCCTTACTTCGCTCCAGTTTCCGGCTGCCGTTTAAGCGTCAGCTCTGAACCATCCGACCCAATGTCATTTCGAGCGAAGTCGAGAAATCTCTTTTCAATCAGTAAACCGGAAAACACATGAAAAAGACAATAATATTCATTTTCGCAGTCCTTGTGGCTACAATCCCTTCATTCGCACAGGTGGTGAATGCCAACGGTGAGTTGATCGATACCACAGACATTTACGGAGAACGTGCGGACAGCCTTGACGCAGCGGTATTCGTTTCGCGCCAGGCCGGAAACTATCTTTCAAAAGGAAAGGAAATACGTACCGAGGTCATTTCGGCTGCCGGCCTCTGCAAGATGGCCTGCTGTAATCTCGCGGAGAGCTTCGAGAACTCTGCCAGCGTCACCGTAGGCTTCTCGGATGCAGTGACAGGAGCGCGTCAGATCCGTCTCCTCGGCCTCTCGGGCACATATACCCAGATGCTTGACGAGACCCGTCCTGTGATGCGCGGTCTTTCGGCACCTTTCGGCCTTTCATATGTACCAGGCCAGTGGCTCGAGAGCATCCAGATCGCCAAGGGCTCATCTTCTGTAATCAACGGAGTCGAGTGCATGACAGGCCAGATCAATATGGAGCATCGCAAGCCGACGGACGAAAAGCCCCTCTTCCTGAATGCAGCAGTGATGAGCGATAGCAAGATGGACTTCAATGTAGCTTCATCACTTCAGATGGGTTACAAATGGAGCACGGTCATTCTTGCTCATGTATCGGGCAATGTGGAACCTCATGACATGAACGGAGACCTGTTCCTTGACGAGCCTCAGATGCTTCAGTTCAATCTTTCCAACCGCTGGCTCTATCAGGCGGACAACGGAGTGCAGGTGCGCTTCGGAGTACGTGCCCTTCAGGACAGCCGTCTCGGCGGCTCTTTCTGGAAAGATGAAAGCACAGGAAAGACTCTGTATTATGACAAGGACAGATATTCGCTGAGCTCTTTCAACAGGATTGACCCTTGGGGCTCGGACATCCTCAACCGCTCGATCAACGGTTACCTCAAAGTGGGTGTTCCTCTGAACGAGGACAATTCGCAGAATGTAGCTCTCATCGCTGACTACAGCTATCAGGATATGGATTCCTACTTCGGTTCGACAAAATATCTCGCAGGCCAGCATTCTGCATATGCCAACCTCCTGTATCAGAATGTCATAAATGATTCTCACAGGTTTACTTTGGGACTCAACGGAACCTTCGACCGCTACAACGAGGACTATGCAAGATCCGTATGGACGACCCGTCCTGTTGACTCTGCATACAAGGGAATGACTGACCTTGCCAATGTGGGTGCATTCGGAGAATATACCTTCCATGCAGGAGAAGAATTTTCTGCCATAGTGGGACTTCGCGGCGACTGGTTCAAGAACCAGGGATTCAAGGTGTCGCCACGTGTGACATTGAAATATATGCCGATCGAGGAAATCGTGATCCGTGCTAACGGAGGACGCGGACTGAGGTATTCTACACCACTGGTGGACAATATCGGAGTGTTCTCTACAGGAAAGGAGTTCTACGGATCTTACAATGACCATATCCTTGAGGATGCATGGACATTCGGAGGAAACATCACATATTACCTTCCGTTCGGAACATCGTCCAACACATATCTCAGCTTTGACTATTTCCACACTCAGTTCGCTGAGCAGATGGTAGTGGATTATGAATACGGACTTAATCAGATCCATTTCTATGCTTTGGGCGGAAACAGGTCATATACAGACAATTATCAGCTCGACTTCTCTATCGATCCTTTTGAGAGATTCAACATCACCACTACTTTCCGTTACACCAATGCCAAGATCGAACTGGCAGGAAAGAGCCTTGTCGAGAAGCCTATGACAAGCCGTTTCAAGGGAGTCCTCAACATGCAGTACGCTACTAACCTGAACAAATGGATCTTCGACTTCACAGCCTCCCTCAACGGATCATGCCGCGTTTACAACTTCATGGAGAATCTCAAGGATGAAAACGGCAAGCTTCTTTATGAGAACGGACGAACCCCTGTATATCCGCTTCTTTACGCTCAGGTGACACGCCGTTTCAAGGGCTGGGATGTATATATCGGTGCCGAGAACCTTACCAACTTCAGACAGAAGAACGTAATCCTTGGAACCAAGGATGGTGAGGGCTTTGTGAATCCGCGTGTGGCTTCATTCGATGCCAGCTGCATCTGGGGACCTCTCATGGGAATCAAGGCTCATGTCGGTTTCCGCTTCACCCTTTGGAAGAAAGCCTGATTATCATCCCGAGCCTGACTATCATCCCGAGCTTGCTTTTGTCATCCCGAGCTTGTTTTTGTCATCCCGAGCTTGCCGAGGGATCTGAATAAAGAATAATTATTATATTTGTACAATATTATGAAAAAGACAATCATCCTTACCATCGCAGCCCTCATGACTGTTTCGTCTGCATACGTGGCTGCAGCAGAAGTTACTGAACCATCAGTACTTACCGACAAGAAGCCTGCAAAGAAGAAAGGCGAAGTAAAGGAAGTCACTTTCCTTGTGCATCTCCACTGCGAGAACTGCGTGAAGAAGGTGCAGGAGAATATCGCTTTTGAGAAGGGAGTGAAGGATCTCAAGGTGTCTCTTGATGACCAGACTGTAGCTCTCAAATATGATGCTGCCAAGACTTCTGAGGAAACTCTCAAGACTGCTATCGAGAAACTCGGCTATCCTGTAAGCGGAAAGCTTGAGCCAGGTCAGAAGGCTGAACACCATCACCACGGACACGATCATCAGCATTAAAATATCATGTACGAAATCATAACCAAAGAAATGCTCACGCCGACGATCTGTCGCATGAAGGTACATGCTCCGCGTCTTGCGGCTGCAGCCCTTCCGGGACAGTTCCTTATCGTGCGTGCCACTGAGAACGGAGAGCGTATTCCTCTGACTATCAGTGATTATGACAAAGCCGCCGGTACTGTCACTATCGTGACACAGCAGATCGGTGCATCATCTTCTGAAATCATCTCTTTCGAGCAGGGAGAGGCCTTTGCAGACGTAGTTGGCCCTCTCGGCATCCCTTCGGACTTCACAGAAATGTCTGAAGAGGAGCTCAAGGGAAAGAGGTATATATTCATCGCCGGAGGTGTGGGTACAGCCCCTGTTTACCCTCAGGTGAAGTGGCTCCATGACAAAGGTGTTGCCGTTGATGTCATAGTAGGTGCAAAGACAAAGGACCTCGTGATCTATAAGGAGGAGATGGAGGCTGTGTGCGACAATCTTTACCTCTGTACGGATGACGGTTCTGCCGGCTTCAAGGGTCTCGTTACCGCAATGCTCGAGAAGCTTGTGACAGAGGACGGAAAGAAATATGATCAGGCTGTTGCTATCGGCCCTATGATCATGATGAAGTTCGCTACCCTCACATGCAAGAAGCTCGAGCTTCCGGTCATCGTCAGCCTCAATACATTGATGGTGGACGGTACGGGAATGTGCGGCGCTTGTCGCGTCACAGTGGCAGGAAAGACACGTTTCGCATGTGTGGAAGGTCCGGAGTTCAATGGTTATGATGTTGACTTTGACGAGGCTATGCGTCGTCAGGGAATGTATAAGACTGAGGAAGTCGAGGCGAACGAACATCACAAATGCAGAATAGGGAGGGGAAAGTAATGGCAAATAAGATTCCAAGAGTTCCTGTGAGAGAGCAGGATCCTAAGGTGCGTGCTACCAACTTCGAGGAGGTATGCTACGGATATAATGTAGAGGAGGCTCAGCTGGAGGCTACAAGATGTCTCCATTGCAAGAACCCGCGCTGCGTGGCTGCCTGCCCTGTAAGCGTGAAGATTCCTAACTTCATCGCTCAGGTCGCTGCCGGCAATTTCGCTGCTGCCGCTGCTGTCATCGCAGAAGACTCATCACTTCCTGCAATCTGCGGACGTGTATGTCCTCAGGAGACACAGTGCGAGGGCAGCTGTATCCTCGGCGTGAAGGGCGAGCCTGTGGCTATCGGAAAGCTCGAGCGTTTCGTTGCTGACTGGAGCCGTGAGAACGGTGGTGTGAAGCCTGAGGTCGCTCCTGCGAACGGCCATAAGATCGCAGTCATCGGAAGCGGCCCTGCAGGCCTTGCATGTGCTTCAGACCTTGCTAAGCTCGGCTATGATGTGACTATCTTCGAGGCCCTCCATCGTCCTGGCGGAGTGCTTGAGTATGGTATTCCGGAGTTCCGTCTCCCTAAGGACAAGGTCGTTGCTGCCGAAATCGAGTCGGTGAAGGCACTTGGCGTGAAGATCGAGACAAACGTCATCGCAGGTAGGACAGTGACCATCGATTCCCTCCTTGACGAGGAAGGCTTTGCTGCCGTATTCGTAGGATCGGGAGCAGGACTTCCGAAGTTCATGGGCATCCCAGGTGAGAACTTCAATGGCGTATTCTCCGCAAACGAGTTCCTTACAAGAAACAACCTCATGAAGGCATACAGGGACGATTACATGACTCCTATCCATGCCGGAAAGAAGGTCGTTGTCGTAGGTGGCGGAAACGTAGCTATGGATGCTGCACGTACAGCTCTCAGGCTTGGTGCGGAGACTACAATCGTATATCGCCGTACCGAGACGGAACTTCCTGCACGTCGTGAGGAGGTTCATCATGCGAAGGAGGAAGGCATCCAGTTCGCGATGCTTACAAATCCTGTAGAGATCGTAGGTGACGAGAAGGGCTGGGTCAAGGCTGTGAAGTGCATCCGCATGGAGCTCGGCGAGCCGGACGAAAGCGGCCGCAGAAGCCCTGTGGCAGTGCCTGGTTCGGAGTTCGAGATCGAGACAGAGACAGTGATCATGTCCCTCGGAACATCGCCTAACCCGCTCATCGCAAAGACCACCGCAGGTCTTGAGACCAACCGCCGCGGATGTATAGTTGCTGATGAGAACGGAGCGACAACCCGTCCGGGAGTATTCGCCGGCGGAGATGCCGTGACAGGTGCTGCGACAGTGATCCTCGCGATGGGAGCAGGCCGTAAGGCTGCCGCTGCCATCCATGAATATGTTCAGAACAGGTAATCAATGACAGGCGTCCTTTATTAAGATGTCCTTCAGAACCCTTATCAGAAAGTGATGTACCAAGTTTCAGCGGTTATTTGGTGCATCAGTCCGAAAAAGGCATCAAAACGCCTTCAAAACCATAGTGATGCACCAAGAATCGGCATTTTCTTGGTGCATCACTTATTATCAGGTACTGGGTACTGAAATATCATTCTCCCCTCTGTTGTCATATCGTATGAACGGTATTCACTTGTCATATCGACTGAGCAACATTCACTTGTCATATCGACTGAGCGAAGCGAATGGAGATATCTGTAAACAGATGTCTCGACTCCCGTTGGTCGCTCGACATGACATTTGACCCCCATTTTCATTATAAATGTATATTATTCCTTTAAAAAACATAAAATTGATGCAACGGATCGTGCAGGAAATGCATCTATATGTCATATTGCGATTTTTCTGTTGAAGAAACGCAGTCTTTTCGTTAAGTTTGTATCATTATTCTAAAGAATGGTTATGAAGGATTTCGTTATCAGGATTTTCGGAAGGATGCTCGGTATTCTCGGCATTACGGCTATCGGAGTTTCATGTGATATGATGAGGGTCGAATACGGCTCCCCTTACACTCGTTTCGAAGTGAATGGAAAGCTTGTGGACAAAGATACCAAAGAGCCGGTCAGCGGAATAGTCATCGTATATGGTGAGGAACATTCCTACTGGGATGAATATGGAAATGAGGTCACAGACTTCTATCCTGATGGATCGTATGTTGCCGATTACAGCGAATTCTGGATGAACGGACGGTCTGGTCTGCGTGACGATCCGCAGAAACTGATGCTGAAGCTCTCAGACTATGATTCCAAGAAAAACGGCCATTATAAGGATACTACATATGTCATTGACCTTAGGAAGATACGTGAGCCCGATGAAGAAGAGAACTGGTGCATGGGAATTTATGGCGCTGATGTGACTTTGGAACTGGAACGCGAAGAATAATATGTCAGGAATATCGATAAGACAGCGCATAGCGCTCGAATTACATAGACAGCTGGTGAAGGATATGCAGGAGAAGCATCCCCTTCGCCAGCTGTTCTGGGAAAGTACCCTCAGGTGCAACATGAAATGCCGTCATTGCGGAAGTGACTGCAAGGTCTCTGCAATCCATCCGGACATGCCTTTCGAAGATTTCAGGAAGGTACTTGTAAGGATAAAGGAGAAATACGATTCTCACAAGATCATGATCATCATCTCCGGAGGAGAGCCTCTCATGAGGGATGATCTTCTTAAATGTGGTCGTGAGATATATGACCTTGAATTCCCGTGGGGAATGGTTTCGAACGGACGTCTGATGACTCCGAAGAAGATAGACCAGCTTCTGGCTTCCGGCCTCCATTCCGCTACCATCAGTCTCGACGGATTTGAGGAACAGCATAACTGGATGAGGGGAGTGCCGGACGGATTCAAGTATGCTTCCCAGGCAGTTGAGATACTTGCCAAGGAACCGTCGATCAAGTTTGACGTCGTCACATGCGCCAACAACAGGAATTATGATTCCCTTGAGCAGTTCAAGGAATATCTCATAAGCCTCGGCCTCAAGAACTGGCGTATATTCACTGTGTTTCCGGTGGGACGTGCCGCACAGGATCCGGAACTCCAGCTCAGCAAGGAGCGTTTCCGCGGGCTCATGGAATTCATACAGAGGACGCGCAAGGAAGGCAGAATCCATATCAGCTACGGATGCGAGGGCTTCCTTGGAGAATTCGAGGGTGAGGTCCGTGACCATCTTTATACCTGCCAGGCAGGCCTGTCCGTCGGTTCGGTACTCATAGACGGATCCATATCAGCCTGCAGCAGCATACGTGCTGACTATCATCAGGGTAATATTTACAAGGATGATTTCATCGATGTATGGGAAAACCGTTTCCAGCCATACCGTGACCGTTCCTGGATGAAGAAGGACCAGTGCGGAGACTGCAAATGGTTCCGCTATTGCGAAGGCAACGGCATGCATCTGCGCGATGATGAAGGCAATCTTATTCTCTGTCATTATGACAGGATCCGATAATAATCGTTTTTTGCACGCAGTCATCAGTTCAATTGTTGTACATATATATAAACGGATATTATGAAGGATATGTTTTTGAAATTCTGCCGTATGCTCCTTGGCATTCTCGGCGTATCGGCAGTTTCCGCATGCGGTGAAGGCATCCTGCCTGCTCCGGAATATGGACCTATCATGGCGGAATATGGAGTCCCACATGCTGACTATGTTATCAAGGGAACGGTTACAGATACGTATGGCAATCCGATAAAGGGCATACAGGTTTCCGGCAGATATGAGCATCGTACTCTGCCTGATACGGCATATACCGCCGCAGACGGCACATATGAACTTAAAGGAAGAGCAGATCTTATCGGACCGGAGGTGGACCTGAGTTTTGAAGATATTGATCTGTATGATAACGGCGGTTTGTTCATTTCTGAGACCAAACTGGTGGAAATGGAACTGGATGACAGCGGACAATCATGGTATAATGGCCTTTATTCTGCTCTCGGTGTGGATGTGAAAATGGTGGATTCGCAAACGACTGTCTGTGAGTATGGAGTTCCTTATGCGACATTCGTTGTAAAGGGCAAAGTTGTGAATTCCGAGGGTGATCCGATAAATGAGATCCTTGTATATGCCGAGGATGAACCGGAACCTCAGAAAGTGCGTACGAACGAGAACGGATATTTCTATCTCACACAGGAACACTGGTTTCCCGAAGACAAGGTGGATATCCGTTTCGAGGATTGCGACGGTGATGCCAACGGAGGAAACTTCGGAAAAAGAACCGTTGAGGTTGAACTGAAACAGGTTGAGAAAGGCAATGACGGATGGTATGCCGGAGTGTATGAATCAGACGAGATAAAGGTGAAGATGTAGCTATCTTTCCTTTCTGTAGAAAGAAGCGACCGGAAGCAGGGCGATCAGATACCCTATGGTCGCGACTCCGACAATGGTAATAATTATGTCAGTCCATGAGAGGATGACAGGATATGCCTGGACAATGAAATGTCCGGGCATTTTTATGAAACCGAACTGCTGCTGGAGAAGGGCGAAGCCTGTGCCGAGTACAAGGCCTGCAGCGAGTCCCGTAAGGGAAATCATCCATCCTTCGAGGACGAATATCCGCCTTATAAGGCTGTCCTGTGCTCCGAGGCTGCGTAATGTTTCGATATCTCCGCGTTTCTCGATTATGAGCATCGAGAGGCTTCCGAATATGTTGAATGCAATGATGATGATGACGAATATGAGTATCATGAATATCGCTGCCTTCTCATATTTCATCATCTTGTAGAGTGATTCATTCTGCTGGAAGCGGTCCTTTACCTTGAAATCCGGCCCGAGTCTTTCGCCGATCTCTTTCTGAAGCCTTTTCAGCTCTTCACCGTCAGCCTCTTCTGTCAGCCTGATTTCTACGGCGGAAACCTCGTCGTCATATTCAAGGAGTTCGCGCATCTGACTGATGGGGAGGATCATAAGCTCTGCGTCTATGTCGTTGCTTATCGAGAATATGCTCGAAGGCCAGACCTTTATGGCCTCGATCGATGACAACGGGTTCGTCATCGATATCCTTCTTGTCCTTGAAGGAAAATATATCTCTATCGGAGACAGGAAACGTGGGTTTATGCCCATGCTGTGCGCCAGGCCCGTACCGACCGATGCCAGGGGAATGTCACCCCTGTGAAGACTGAATTCTCCGTCATACATATGGTCTCTCAGCGGTGTCTCCTCCTCATATATGCTATCGACACCCTTTGCCTTGGCGATTCCCTGCTGACCGTCGTAACTTATGAAAACCTGCTCCTGGAGCACTCCGCACATGTTCTTTACGGTCGGCTGGTCATATATCCAGTCATAGACCTCGCCCTCCGGCACGAATACTTTTCCGGATGAAGGGGTTATCATAAGATCGGGTTCGACACTGCTCATCATTGACCTGACAAGCGAGTCGAACCCGTTGTAAACCGATAGTATTATTATGAGTGCTGCCGTTCCTATAGCCATGCCTATGGCACTTATCGCCGAAATTATGTTTATCACATTATGCGACTTCTTGGCGAAAAGATACCTCTTTGCTATGAACGGTGCCAGCCTCATCTATTTCTTCAACAGCTCCTCGATGTGCTCTACATAATCCAGAGAACTGTCAAGGAAGAACGCTATTTCCGGCACAATGCGGAGCTGCTTCGCAACCTTGCTGCCAAGCTTGCCACGCAGAGCCCTTCCGTTCTCCTGAAGTACTTCCATCACAGCTTCGGCCTTGTCCGAAGGGAATATGCTGACATATATCTTTGCAACAGAAAGATCCGGACTGATCTTCACGCCGCTCACCGAAACAAGGGCTCCGCCGAATGCGGCCATTCCCTTGCTGCGGATGATCTCGGCCATATGCTTCTGAATCTCCTTGGCAACCTTCAGCTGCCTTGTGCTTTCAATGTTCTTTTCCATAATGTTTACGTCCTGTTACGGTGTCATCCTGCTACGGTGTCATTCTGAGCGTTAGCGAAGAACCTTTATGATGAAATAGTTCTTCTTACCCTTCTGAGCAAGAATGTACTTGCCGTTGATGAAAGACTCCTCGCCGATCTGGGCATTGATGTCCGCAACCTTCTCCTTGTTGATGCTTACGCCGTTTGCCTGGATCATTTTGCGGCACTCTCCCTTTGAAGGGAATACCTGAGTCTCTGCTGCGAGAAGGTCGATGATTCCGGCAGGGAACTTGTCTGCAGCGACCTCGAATGTAGGCACTCCGTCAAACACTGCAAGGAAGGTCTTCTCGTCAAGATTCATGAGGGCATCCTTTGTCGCGTTGCCGAAAAGCATCTGTGATGCAGCGATTGCGTTCTCGTATTCGGCAGCGCCATGAACCATTGTGGTCACTTCCTTTGCAAGGAGCTTCTGGAGCTCACGACGCTCAGGAGCCTCTGCGTGCTGTGCGATAGCGGCATCGATCTCCTCCTTGCTGAGCATTGTGAAGATCTTGATGTACTTTTCTGCGTCAGCGTCTGAAACGTTGAGCCAGAACTGGTAGAACTGGTATGGAGAAGTGCGCTCCGGATCGAGCCAGATGTTGCCCTTCTCTGTCTTTCCGAACTTGCCGCCGTCAGCCTTTGTGATAAGAGGACATGTGAGGGCGAAAGCTTCCTTGCCGAGGATGCGGCGGATGAGCTCCGAACCTGTGGTGATGTTGCCCCACTGGTCTGCACCACCCATCTGGAGAGTACATCCCTTGTGCTCGTAAAGGTAGAGGAAGTCGTATCCCTGAAGAAGCTGGTATGTGAACTCTGTGAATGACATTCCGTCGCGAGCCTCTCCTGAAAGTCTCTTCTTCACTGAATCCTTTGCCATCATGTAGTTCACAGTGATGTGCTTTCCGATATCACGTGTGAAATCGAGGAATGTGAAGTTCTTCATCCAGTCGTAGTTGTTCACAAGCTCTGCCTTGTTTGCTGCGTCAGACTCGAAATCAAGGAACTTGCTGAGCTGTGCCTTGATGCACGCCACGTTGTGGTTGAGTGTATCCTCGTCGAGAAGATTACGCTCCTGTGACTTCATCGAAGGGTCACCGATCATACCTGTTGCACCTCCGACAAGGGCTATCGGCTTGTGACCGCAGTTCTGGAAATGCTTCAGGATCATGATGCTGACCATATGGCCGATGTGGAGTGAGTCAGCTGTAGGGTCTATGCCGACATATGCCGCAGTCGATCCTTCCATCAGCTTCTCCTCTGTACCAGGCATGATGTCCTGGATCATGCCCCTCCATCTGAGTTCTTCTACAAAATTCTTCATATCTGTTTTCTTTATAATTATCAATTTGTTTGCAACCTACAAAGATACATAAAAATAACCATATGCGAAATAGTGGAACTTACTTTCCGATGAGACGTCTGATATGGATGTTCTGTAATACAGCAATCCCCGTCATTCGGAAAACATTTCCATTTGTTTCTGTTTTCCGGATGGCGGGGACTGTCGTGTGTTCTGGGGATGCCCGGTCAGGCCAGGCATGACGATGAGTGGTGTTACCAGGCGAAATCAAATACGATGTCGCGAGGGATGCCTGCACCGTTCACCTTCTCGATTTCCGCTGCGAGAGCAGGACGGATGCTTGCATTTTCTGCGGCATACTTCTGAGCGAATTCGAAGTTTCCTGTAGCCTGAGTCTCAAGAATGAGGTCCGCCCATGAATCGATGGCAGCCTCTGCCTTCTCGAAGTCAACTACATACTTTCCTTCTGCATTACGGCTGAATGCGCCATGATCCTCCATGAAGTTGAAGCACATCATGTTGGCCTTTCCGTGTGAAGATGCAGAACCGAAACGTACTGAACGTACGATACCAGCGATGAATGTAGCTATGGACTCTTCCTTGGTGATGTCTGTGATCTCACCCATCTCGATGAGCTTGTTCACCATGAACAGACCGAGGATGTCAGCCTTTGCCTCTTCCCATGAGGTCTTCTGGTCTCCCATTGCCTGATCTACAGTACCCTTGCCGTTGACTGTCTGCTTCACGCCGAGACCGTGCGCTACTTCATGGAAGGTCACATTCCAGAAGAATGCGTCAGCAGTGAGATACTTCTGCTGTGACGGCTCCACGAGAACCTCGCCGATAGGAGCAAGAATCTTGTCGAACTTCGCCATCATGCTGTTGTACAGCTGGAGACGGCGTGCTCCCTTCGCTGCATGAACCCTCTCGTCGTTAGGAAGGTTGATCGCGATGGTCTTGCTGCCGGCGTTGCAGTCTCCTGCATAGAAGATCGCATCATAAACATTGAGGTCGGAAGATGTACCAGGCACGAATGTCTTGTACTCAGGAGCACATGGGAGCATCTTCTGAAGCTCAGGAAGAAGACCAACATACTTCGCGAGGTTGGCGCTGCGGGTCTCGTCCTTCAGGAGGATGAAGCACTCATAGGCAGCCTTTGCCTCGAAAAGGTGGTCGTCATAATTCTCGATCGGGCCGATCACGAGGTCCATGTTGCAGTCCTTCATGTCCATCCATGCCATGTCGCTGGCAAGATAATCGTCTGTGCGGAATGCCTTCACGCGCTCGGTAAGATATGTGCGCATACCCTCATTGGTGGTAAGGGCTGCAGCCTCCTCGAGAAGAGCGCATACCTTGTCGAGCTCTTCCTTGTACTCGTCACGATACCAAACGGTCTTGAGCGCACCATTCTCGTCGCGGCGTATTACAGTATAGAGGCTAAGCTTGTCAGGATCGTCGAATGCTTCCCACTCTTCCATTGTCATATCCTGCGGATAATACTGGCATCCGAGGGGCTTCTCGCCATATCCTTCGATGAACGGCTTGTTGTCATCGAGGTGATCCCATGCACCGTAGTTGATCATCGCATAGGTCTTGGCATATCCGTCAGGAAGAGCCTCGATCTCTGACTTGTCACCGAAAGTCTGCTTCCAGAACAGTCCGTCCATGATTTCTCCTGCCTCGCGGAAAAGGCTGACGATCTTCTTGTCGTTCTCCGAGAGAGCATCATAAAGCGGTGAACTTACTTCCACCACTGCATAACTCTCCACCTTCTCCTGCAATGCATCCTTGGTGGCTTTCTGACCACAAGCAGCCACTGCAAGAGCAGTGGCTGCGATAACGAATATCTTCTTCATGTCAATTAGAATGATACAGCGATACCGATGAAGTCCTCTGCCTTGAGTGCAGCACCACCGATAAGACCACCGTCGATGTCAGGACATGCGAAAAGCTCCTTTGCATTAGATGGCTTGCATGAACCACCGTAGAGGATAGATATCTCCTCAGCGAGTGCACCGAACTTCTCAGCAAGAACCTTGCGGATCTCAGCGTGGATCTCCTGTGCCTGCTCAGCTGTAGCTGTAAGACCTGTTCCGATAGCCCAAACCGGCTCATAAGCAACGATTACATTTGCCATCTGCTCAGGAGTAAGCTCATAAAGAACGTTCTTTACCTGCTCTGTAACAACCTCGAAGTGACGGCCAGCCTCGCGCTCTTCCTTCTTCTCACCGATGCAGAAGATAGGTGAAAGACCCTGTGCAAGAGCAAGCTTTACCTTCTCGACGAGCTTTGCATCAGTCTCGCCATAATACTCTCTTCTCTCAGAGTGGCCGAGGATTACATACTCGCAGCCTACGCCGGCGATCATGTTCACAGCAACCTCACCAGTATAAGCACCCTTCTCCTTGTCAGCGCAGTTCTGTGATGAAAGGCCGATAGCTGTACCCTTTACAACCTCAGCTACAGGATAGAGATGAGTGAATGGCGGAGCGATGATAAGCTTTACGTCTGCCGGAACTTCAGCTGAAGCTGCAACCACAGCCTTTGCGAGCTCTACGCCCTCTGCAACTGTAGTGTTCATCTTCCAGTTGCCTGCTACGATGTGTTTTCTCATTTTCTTTTACTTTTTTAGAATTTGTACTTATATCAAATATTGTCTGTCCTTCTGTGTTTTCCCCATTTTCAATGGAAAATTCGGGTGGCAAATTTACAAGTTTTTTATGACTATTCCTATGCTTTTCTGCCTGCACCACATCCATATTGTACCCGAACCGCTGACCTTTTCCACCCTGAAAGTCAGCCCCTTCATCGTTCTCGTGCTGCTGCTGGCCGTCCATGTTACGTCAGCCGTAAGTTCCTGACCCTCATTTGAAGGCCTTTCATGACATCTGACGATGAACCAGTCTGAAAGTTTGTCATCGAAGATGTGATATTCGTTCGTGGTACTGTTATGAGACATCTGGCATGTCGCCGGATCATAAGAAAACTGTACCTCTCCCTTGAGGGTCATGGATATTTCATCCCTCTGGAGCAGTACCTCATCGATGTCATACGGACTGCAGGCTGCTGCGGCTGCCAGCAGGACAAGAATCATAATCCTTTTCATAATCATTCCTCCTTTCCTATGATTATCTCCTTCATTATCGTGATTTCTGTACCGTCCGGCATTATGACATGAGCCTTGAGCTCGCCGTTCCGGCTTACGGTATAATATCCGTCACCTTCAGGCCCGATGGCCTTTCCGTCGAATATCCATGTTATCTCTGACGCATCAGAAGCGTTATATACCCTCAAAGGAAGCTTGCTTCCGGAAGGGAGACTGCCGTCAGCGTTGCGTGATACACCTCCCATGTATATGAACGGCCATTCTACCACAGGCCGTTTCTTTGTCATGAATGAAGCGGAAACAGCCTCTCCTGTAATGCCTGACACCTCAAAGAACAGATCTGCCGTATATGTCTTGTTGTCAGGCTGAAGGCCCTCTATAGTTACGGAATATCTGCCAGGTTCATATGGGGATACGCGTATGGTGTCCTTGACTGAACCGGTTCTTCCCCATGCCACTACTGCCTCACCCTCGAATGGAGCATCGCTCTCGAACCGTATGATGGCTGCATCCATGAATGCTTCCGTCTTTATGCCGGTGACTGAAGGAGGGAGCGCGATGTCTGAGAAACCGGTCACATTGAATGAAATTCCGTTTCCGTTGTCCCTGATGTTGGTTACGGAAGCTTTCCCTGGTATGCCGCTCCAGAATGTGAATCCCGGTTCACCTTCTGCTGTTATCGAGTTGACATTCCCGTTCGGGAAGAAGATTCCCCTGATGTTCTGAAGCGATGCCGGGAACAGATCAGTGTCTGATTCCGCAAAGCTGTCCGGTCTCATGTCCGCCTCAAGAATGTCGGCGCACTGGTGATCCGGCCTGCAGTTCACCTCATTGGCATACATCCATCTGTATTCTGCTGTGATCTCTCTTCCATAACTGTCAGAATGGCCTGCATTTCCTTTGGACTTGTCGATATGATATACAAGCATTCCCTTTCCGCCGATATATTTGTCCCATCCTTCCTCGGCCCTGCATTCCAGAAGGTAGTATTCGCCTTCATTCTCCGAGTCCAGACGGAAATATGTGCCGCTGCTGTGTATCGGAGGCAGGTTGTACCCTCCGTCACCGCTGATGATGACAGGTTCTGAGATTCCGAGATGCTCTCTTTCTATGGCATTCAGGTTCGGTGGGGTGTTGCCGTAATTGTTCTGGTTTCCTGCGTCCATGAGCGATGTCCATGCCCAGAGTCCGGCAGCCATGCCGCCGCTTTCTTCGTAATCCGTATCATACATGTCCGGAATGCCGAATGTATGGAAATACTCATGGCAGAATGTTCCGATTCCGGCAAGGACATCGCGATGTCCTCTGTCCGTATATCTTCTTGCAAGTTCGGAAGTACATGCGTATCTGTCTATCTTTTTTCCGTCAAGTGTGAGATTCCTGCCTGCACCGCTGTATATGTACCATGCATGGGACCATATGCAGTTGTCTCCGGCTCCTTCAGCCTCGTCACCTCCGGCGAAGAACACGAATACATTGTCAACCGTTCCGTCCTTGTCATCATCATAGAGGGAGAAGTCGATTTCTGCATCGGCCAGCTTGCAGGCGTCAATTATCATCTGCTCCGGAGCCTTGTCACTGCCGTCGCTTCCGTTTCCTCCATAGTAGGACATGTCGGCGGGAAGAGTCACTATGCTGCTGACATCGAAGTCGAATTCCACGGATCCGTGGAACTGGGCATCGAAATATTCCTTGGCGCATCCTGTCGCTCCGTTCCGTGAATATCCCTTTGTTGTCAGCATGTCCATGAAGTCCTCCCTGCTGTGGGTGAATGCCATGTCCTTGAACTGTGCAAGTATGACTATGCCGTGCTTCACGAATGCTGCCTCACCCTTGGTGCTCATCTCCTGTTTCAGGATTTTTGCCATTACAGGCGTTTCATCCCCGGTCCTGACGGAAGACCTCTTTCTCGCAGCCAGTGACTGAAGCTTCGCATATGGGATTTTGCCGCTTGCTGAAACAATGCTTCCAGGGGCTTCAGAGCCCACTCGCCATTCTGTCACGTACCTGCTTCCATCCTCGTCGAATCCGGCATAGCACCACCATCCTTCCTCGTCCTGGATTATTGCATGTCCCTGTGAGGTGGTCATCAGCTTCATGAACTCATCACCTCGGAGAACGGCGCTGAATGTGGTTCCGTCCGGCTGCTGAAGGCATATCGTTCCTTTCTTTGCCGGAGATGCATAGGCGGCAAAGAAAACGATCAGGGCGGTAATGACTGTCAGTACCTTGTTCTTCATCAGATGTTGTCAATATGTTTGGCAAAAAAACTGTTATATTTGCAAAGGAATTGCATATATAAGGTTTTTTTATGAGACGGACAAGATTATTTCTGCTTTCGTTGTGCTTTGCCATAGCATCCGCACATGAATCGGACGCACAGGAGAGCGTTGTAAGAGCCATCAACGAGGGTGGCCGCTTTGACGAATGGTGTATGCGTGAGATCAAGGAATCCGGCATCATCGGTGGCAAGACAAAGTATCTGTACGAATTCTATGGCGATCAGGATACCCTTGTGACCGGGAAGACTCCTTTCAAGGCCCCGGAAGGATATGTATGGAGAACCAACAATGTACTTGCCGTTGTGGCCGGGGTTGTCAAGACCAACAACACGGTTTTCCCAGAGAAGAGGGGAGATGGCTATTGTGCCAGGATCGAGACACATATAGAGGAGGTGAAGGCTCTCGGGCTTGTCAATATGGAAGTGACATGCCAGGGTGCTCTTCTTGTCGGCGAGCTGCCTGAACCGATCACCACGACCAAGGATCCCATGTCGAAGGTGCTGTACGGAATCCCGTTTACAGGCCGTCCTTCCGCCCTCAGAATGGACTATAAGGCTGATGTCGGTCATGAGGTGATAAGAGGCACGGGCTTCTCGAAGCTCAAGCCGATGGGATATCCTGACTATGCTGAGATTACCGTGATACTTCAGAAGCGTTGGGAGGATGAAGACGGTACCATCCATGCGTTAAGAGTCGGTACCGGTATCGAAAGAATTGAGAAGGATGTGCTGGAATGGGTGAACGGACATGAAATCCGCATTCATTACGGAGACATAACCGGAGAACCTTTCTATAAGGACTATATGAGACTCAAGACAGATGAGGAGAGCGCATATCATGCCCTTGATTCAAAAGGCAGGAACGTGGTCATACATGAAGACGGATGGGCGGAGCCGGGAACCGTTCCCACTCATATGATGATTCATTTCATATCAAGCTGCGGCAATGCATTCTACGGGGGCGTAGGCAATGTCTTGTGGGTGGATAATGTCGAGATTGTGATGTGATTCTGAAGAAAATGAAGTTTTTTTTATTTTTTTCGTTTTTTCATGCAACGTTTTGAAATGACTTTGCATCTATATGACAGGTTTAGGTTTTAGTACACGTTTCAGGGGCCGTTCAGCAGTGATTGCTGACGGCCCCTGACTTTAAAGGATTGAAGGTTCGATTATTTTGCAGCCTCTACAGACTCCTTTCTGAAATCCTTCATCATTTTCATGAGATTCAAAGCAGCCTTGCGAGCGCGTGCACCGGCAGCCTTGTTGCCCTTCTCAACCTGAGCCTCGGCGTTCTTTGCGAATACCTCGTACTCTGCCTTGATCTGATCTACAAGCTCTTTCATGGTTTGGAAATTTAAATAGTTCGTGAAACTTTAAAAAACTTCTGCCAAGATAGGGATATTCATCCGAAAAAGCAAATTTTTAAATCTAAAATTGTTGTTTTCAGGACTTTGTGCTGTCCTCCTTGTCTTCAGACTTGGGTTTTGGACGGGTGTTGACGACATTCATGGCCCTGTCCGGACCGATTGTCGCCCATGCCTTGACACCATCTATTACTCTTTTGCAGATGTCTGCCATTTCAGCCTTTTCTTCAGCACTGAGTTCTCCCAATACATAGCCTACCTGCTGTCCGCGGCTGAAGTCGTTTCCTATTCCCACTCTTATCCTTGCATATTCCTGGGTCCCGATCAGCTCAGTGATGTTTGTGAGTCCGTTATGTCCTCCGGCACTTCCGTTCTTGCGCAGACGAAGAGTTCCGAACGGAATGTTGAGATCATCCGAAATCACCAGAAGGTTTTCCGGCTGGATCTTCAGCTCGTTCATCCAGTAACGTACAGCCTTGCCGCTGAGGTTCATGTATGTCGATGGCTTCAGAAGGGTGAATTTCCTTCCCTTGAATGAAACAGACGCCGTGCTGCCGTATCTTCCAGACTCAAAAACAATATTGGATGCCTGAGCCCAGGCATCCAATACCATAAATCCCATGTTGTGTCTGGTGTTGGCATATTCGACGCCGATATTTCCTAAACCGACGATCAAATAATTCATACCAGTTCAGATTACTTGCCCTGCTCCATCTTAGCCTGCTGAGTAGCACGTGTAGGACGTACTGAGCAGATGATAGTAGCCTTAGGAGAAACGATTGTAACGCCGTCGTAGTTGAGGTCGCCGGCAACGATCTGCTTGCCGATCATGAGGTTTGTAGAGTCAACCTCGAGTATGTCAGGAAGCTTGTCCATCATAGCGCTTACGCGGAGCTTGCGGCTTGAAACGAGGAGCTTACCACCCATCTTCACACCCTCAGAGTGTCCTACTACCTTTACAGGAACCTCGATAGTTACAGGCTTCTCCTCAGAAACGAAGAGGAAGTCAGCGTGAAGAGCCTCGTCAGATACCGGATGATACTGAACCTCGTGGAGCACTGCATAACCGTTTCTTCCATCGCTGAGCTTAAGGTCAATGATGTATGAATTAGGGGTGTGAGTGATAGCCTTGAGATCCTGTGCATCGATAGTGAAAAGGATGTTCTCCATACCGAGACCATAAATGTTGCAAGGAACCTGTCCTGCACGACGTACAGCCTTTACAGCTGCCTTGTTGCCAGCTTCGCGAACCTGGCCATTGAGTTCAATGTGTTTCATTGTTTCTAAGAAAATTAAAATGTGTTACTCAGTTTTCATTGTCAGAAACAATCGCTTCTGACATGAAAACCCCATTGCACCAAAAAGCGCTGCCGCTTTTTATGGGGCTGCAAAGATAGATAAATAATTTAAATATCAAAAGATTGCACTGCTTTTTTACTCCACAAGACCTGTCGCCTTGTTCCACTGGAGGGTCTTGTAGTACTTTTCCAGTTCAGGATGACCGTTGCTTGGAAGGTACATGCTGAATCCTGAGAATGTGTGGATGTCGAACTCGTTCATGAATTCAGGAGTATGCCCTTTATATATGACGCACTGATCGAGAGCGGAATGAAGTCCGTCAAGTTCGCTCTGGCTGATTCCGGACTCCTTGAGGATGCTTTCCAGGTCATAGAACCAATGCTTGTCATATCTGAAAAAACCCTGTACTGATCTGTGGCTGACGGATGCTATGGCCTCACGATATTTCGAGAACAGACTTCTGCATGTTTCGGCAAGCGGCTCGAGCTTGTCGCAGTCAATAAGGGATATCGTGGCTGACCTGTAGATTCCTGATTCAGAATCGTACTGGGCGAAATAGTCGTCACATACGCTTAACGGATCAGGAGTTTCGTTCTGAAGGAGTCTTGTGGTAAGGGTCTTGTAATCAAGGCCTTCCGCAAGAACCTCGGCCTGGGAGAATCCGAGTTTTCCGACTTTGCCGTTGAGCTCGTATGCTACTTCTATTCCTCCCATCAGACATGCGTCGAACAGGAGATAATCCAGCTTCATTGGTATGGCTTCGGCAAAATCAGTGAGATCCATCTCATATGACAGCTGTGAATTTCCGGATCCCACCCTGTCCTCTCCGATGCTCTTCACCATAGGGAGCGAAGGGTCATATTCTGGCTCGATGTAAGGTACCGGCACAGGTATGCCGTGCTTCCTTGCCGACTTCATGGCCATGCCTTTCGCAGACTGGAAAGTGTAACTGTCCGGATCCTTGTAGAAACCGGCCGGGAGATATCCTGTCGCATGTGATGAGAATATCATTCCGTAGCTTCCGGATGTGAAATTGTCCTTTATATAAGATAGGACATTGTTGATCTGGGCCGATGAAGACGATATGGTTCCGGCCTCGTATGTGATGAGGGTATCCGATACCGCCATGCCTTCCTGATCCCTGTAAAGTCTGATGAGGTACGGGGTTGAAGGAGTGTCGTAACTTCCGCTTCTTGCGGAAGTATGGGTATAGACGAGAAGAATGTCGTCATTGCAGCCGTTGCCTGGCAGCCATCCCTGTCTGAGATCCTTAATGTCATCCAGGAGGTATGACCTCAGAGAATTGTGTCCTGCGGAATACAGAAGCAGGACCTTCCTGTTCTCTTCATCCACTACACATCCATTGTCCGGACAGAGCCAGTCGCATCCGGTTGTTGCCGTGATCATGGCAATCACTGCCGCTATCCTTGTCAATATCTTTATTTCAGTCATTTTCATGTAAGTATGTTTCCAATCTTGCAAAGATAACTATTTTTCATATAATTCGTATATTTGCACTTTCGTCGCAAAATAGATAAAAAACAATTACATATGAAACTATTAGCTAAGATGATTACTGTTGCAGGCATGGCCGCAGCCTTGGTCTCATGTTCGGACAATGCGGCAGATAATGAGAATGGAGAATTCCGTTATCTTATGGATGAATTCGCTGATCTCAAGATAATGAGGTATCAGGTTCCGGGATGGGACGGACTCACTCTTCAGCAGAAGGAATATGTCTATCATCTCGCAGAAGCTGCGAAGTATGGCCGCGACATTATCTGGATGCAGAATTGCAAATATAATCTTGACGTCAGGAAGACTATTGAAAATATTATTGAGAATTATGAAGGTGACCGTACTTGCGAAGACTGGAAACAGTTCGAGACATACGCCAAGAGGGTGTTCTTCAGCAACGGTATCCACCATCATTATGCCGAGGACAAGTTCTTCCCTGAATGTACAAAGGAGTATTTCCAGGAACTGATGACATCAGTAGGCGATGGAGAGAAATGCGCGGAACTGCTTCCGGTGATCTTCGATCCTTCTGTATATCCTGCACGTAAGATGATGTCCGGAAAGGATATCGTTGCCGAATCGGCTGTGAATTTCTATGAGGGGGTCACACGTGCCGAGGTCGAGGCTCTTTATGCCGGATTGGTTGATCCTTCGGACAAGACACCTGTGTCATATGGCCTCAACAGCCGTGTCGTGAAGGGAGCAGACGGTGTTGTACGTGAGGAGGTATATAAGGTGGGAGGCCTGTATGGAAAGGCTCTCAAGAAGATCTGCAAGGAATTGAAAAAGGCTGCGAAAGTGGCTGAAAACGAGACTCAGAAGGATTATATTGCAGACCTTGTTTCGTATTATGAGACCGGAGACCTCAAGCTCTGGGATGAATACAATATCAAATGGGTTAACGATACTCTGGGTGTCGTTGACTTCGTGAACGGCTTTGTTGAGGATTATAATGACCCTCTCGGAAGAAAGGCGACATGGGAAGGCCTTGTGAACTTCAAGGATTCCGAGGCTTCACGCCGTACCGAGCTCATAAGTGACAATGCCCAGTGGTTCGAAGACAATTCTCCTGTCGATTCACGCTTCAAGAAGGAGGAGGTTAAGGGTGTGACAGCAAAGGTAATCAACGTGGCTGTCCTGGCCGGAGATTGCTATCCGTCGGCCCCTATCGGAATCAATCTTCCGAATGCAGACTGGATCCGTCGCGAGCACGGCTCGAAATCAGTGACAATCGCCAACCTTACATCCGCATATGACAAGGCTGCCCAGGAGTCTCCTAAGAGTATGCTTTCGGAGTTTGCATGGTCAGAAGATGAGATCGCGCTTGAGAAGAAATACGGCGGACTTACAAACGATCTTCACACAGATCTTCATGAGTGTCTCGGCCATGGTTCCGGCAAACTGCTTCCGGAAACTTCTCCCAATGCACTCGGTGAGTTCAGCTCGACTCTCGAGGAAGCTCGTGCAGACCTGTTCGGCCTGTATTATCTTGCAGACCCGAAGCTTGTAGAGCTCGGTATCCTTCCTGACATGGAGGCATACAAGGCACAGTATTCAAGCTATATCCGCAACGGTATATTCACTCAGTTCACAAGAGTGGCTCCGGGCAAGAAGAACATGGAGGCTCATATGCAGAACCGCAAGCTCATTGCTGACTGGTGCTATGAGAAAGGCCTGAAGGATAATGTGATAGAGAAGAAAGTGCGTGATGGCAAGACATATTTCGTGGTAAATGACTACGAAGCTCTCCGCGGACTTTTCGGCGAACTTCTCGCTGAAGTTCAGAGAATCAAGTCTGAAGGAGACTATGCTGCCGGAAAGGCTCTTGTAGAGAAATATGCCGTGGATATCGATCCTGAGCTTCATGCGGAGGTTCTTGAGCGTTATTCCGCTCTCGGTCTCAAGCCTTATGGCGGATTCCTCAATCCTCAGATCGTTCCTGTAAGAAAGGGTCTGAAGACCGTTGATTACAAGATCGTATATGCGGAGGACTTCATCGGTCAGATGATGGAATACGGAAGCAGGTACTCAACCCTTTAACCTGTCATCCTGAACCCTTTATGTCATCCTGAACGAAGTGAAGGATCTGCTGAAAGACTACGAAAGCTATCTGAAGATAGAGCGTGCGATGTCGCGGAACACCGTGGCATCGTACTCTTCTGATGTCGGCAGGTTCCTTGAAGCTGTACCATGCGCTCCCGAATTGATGACACCGGAGGATGTCGAGACATATCTGCAGAGCCGCTCGTCCATATCGAAGAGATCTCAGGCAAGGCTGCTGAGCTCGATCAGGTCATTCTTCAGCTGGCTTGTCATCGAAGGAACGATCTCGGACAATCCGTGCGACCTCGTGGATTTCCCCAAGCTGGGGCGTTATCTCCCGGAAGTCCTGTCTGTGGAAGAAGTGGATGCAATAATATCCGGTGTGGATACGTCCGGATGGCAAGGGTTGAGAAACAGGGCCATGCTGGAGGTGCTCTACGGGTGCGGCCTTCGAGTGACGGAGGCCGTGGAACTCCGGATATCATGTCTTTATTTTGATGAAGGTTTTGTAAGAGTCATAGGCAAAGGCAATAAGGAGCGCCTCGTTCCGGTCGGGGAAATGGCCTCAGATGCAGTCAATGCATATCTTGAACAGCGCCCTATGCCTTATGATTCCTCTGCCGACGATCTCGTGTTCCTGAACCGCTTCGGCAAGTCTCTCAGCCGCCAGTCGGTATTTAAGATGATCAAGCTGCAGGCATTGGCCGCCGGTGTGAGGAAGGAGATATCCCCTCATACGTTCAGGCATTCCTTCGCCACCCATCTGGTCGAGAACGGGGCTGATCTCAGGGTCGTACAGGAAATGCTGGGACATGAAAGCATCACGACAACCGAGATATATACACATATAGATACGCGCAAATGGCATTCTACGGTGCTCGACCATCATCCGCGTCGATAAAAATCATTACATTTGCACCGTCTGACAGATAATATGAATCAGCCCTTACGGGCATAAAACAACAGAAATGGATAAGAACAGTTATGCTTTGGGCATGAGCATTGCCCACAATATGATGTCATCAGGCATCAGATCTATCGAATTTGACGATTTCGCAGCCGGTGTCAAGGCTGTGCTGACAGGTGCTGAGCCTGCAGTCTCTTTCCAGGAGGCTGGTCAGCTTCTTGACAAGTATTTTGCAGAGCTTGAGGCAGAGCAGAAGGCACAGGTAGAGGCCATGAGCGCGGCAATGCGCGAGGAAGGTGAGGCTTTCCTCAAGGTTAATGCAGAGAAGGAGGGTGTCGTTACCCTTCCAAGCGGTCTCCAGTACAAGGTCATCACAGAGGGGACAGGAAAGAAGCCTTCTGCGACTTCACAGGTGAAATGCCATTATGAGGGAACTCTTCTTAACGGAGCCAAGTTCGACAGTTCATATGACCGTAACGAGCCTGCGGTATTTGGCCTCAATCAGGTTATCGCAGGATGGACAGAAGGCGTACAGCTTATGTCCGAGGGTTCGAAATATGAATTCTATATTCCTTACAACCTTGCGTATGGCGAGCATGGTGCTCCAGGCGCAATCCCTCCATATGCAACTCTCAAGTTCGTTGTAGAGCTCATAGAGGTTCTTTAAGGCCATATTGACTGATGGGAGCATCGTTCATGGAAATATTCACCCTGATAACAGGGGTGATATACATCGTTCTCGAGATTCGTCATCACAACTTCATGTGGGTTATCGGTGTGATGACGAGTCTTGCTGCGATGTGGGTGTTCTTCCGTCAGGGGCTTTATGCGTCTTTCGGTCTTAATACCTATTATCTGATCACGGCCTTCATAGGACTGTGGCAGTGGAAACGTGATGCACAAACTTCGGATGAAGGAGCGATAGTGCTGAACCGCCTTGATGCCCGTACCGTGCTTGTCAGTGCCATCGTCTCTGCAGCAGGAATACTTGTTCTTGCATGGCTGATGGAACTTGTCGAGAATCCTATGTCATATCTGGATTCGGCTGTTACGGTTCTCAGCGCTGTCGCTACATGGTGGCTTGTGAGATCCTATCTCCAGCAGTGGTGGTTGTGGATACTTGCCGACACCCTGAGCGCATTGCTCTGTCTGTCACAGGGAATGTGGTGGATGACAGCGCTTTATGCTGCATATGCTCTTTCTGCGGTATATGGCTATATCCATTGGAAGAAGCATGGCGTGTATGTGGAATGATGAGATTGTCTGACAGTAAGGAATATGTATATAGTAGCTGACAGCGGAGGAACCAAGACGGACTGGAGACTTGTCACTGATGACGGACAGGTCAGGACAGCCTGCAGCCAGGGGCTTAATCCGATGGCTTTGAGTCCGGAAAAGATCAACGGAACGGTCGGATCCGTCATCCCGGAACTGAACCCGGAAGGCAGGACTGTTGATCATATATATTTTTATGGGGCCGGCATGGTGAACGAAGCGGCGGCAGCCCCTGTAGCTGATGCATTTGACATGTGGTGTCCTTTCTCAGACATGCACTTCTATACTGATATGCTTGCCGCAGCCAGGGCTCTTTTCGGTAACGGAAGCGGTATTGTGGCAATCATGGGTACAGGATCCAACAGCTGTCTGTATATCGACGGTGAAATTGTCAGGAACATACGTCCCGGTGGCTATGTGCTGGGTGACGAAGGCAGCGGAATGTCCCTTGGAAAGTCCCTTCTGGCCGATTTTGTCAAAGGCATGATGCCGCCTCATATGGAAAAGGAATTTGTTTCCGAATACGGACTTGATTATGCCGCTATCGTGCAGAAGGTGTATCGCGAGCCTGCACCGTCCGCCTTCATGGCGTCATTCGCCCCTTTCGTGATGTCACGCCTTGACGATCCGTATATGAAAAGTCTTGCGGAAGGATGCATTGAATCCTTTGTGAAACGTTCTCTGTCACGTTATGGGCAGTCGCTTCCTGTCGGAGTCGTAGGCTCGTTCGGTTGCGCGTGCGAAGATATCCTTCGCAAGGCCGGGACTTCATATGGACTGAGTTTCGAGAAATTCCTCAGATACCCTATAGATGAACTTGTGAAATATCATGGCATATAAGGAAAACTACCCGTCGAAGCTGCTGGAAGAGGCAGTGGATGCGATCAGCTCCCTTCCCGGAGTGGGTCGTCGCAGTGCATTGCGTCTTGCCCTGCATCTGCTGAAGCAGCCGCAGGAGAACGTCCATCATTTCACCTCTGCGGTCAACCGTCTGAGGGATGAGGCGAAGTATTGCCGTACATGCATGATGATTTCGGATGATGAGGTCTGTTCCATCTGTTCCGACCGTTCGCGCGATCACAGGACGATCTGCGTCGTGGAGAATGTGCGTGATGTCATGAGCATTGAGAATACGGGACAGTATCATGGAGTATATCATGTCCTGGGGGGAATCATATCTCCTATAAACGGTGTCGGACCGTCTGACATCACCATACGTGAACTTGTTGACAGGGTGGCCGGTCTGGTTTCTCCGGAGGCTCTTTTCGAGGCGGATGCTCCTGGAGTTGACGGCGCTCCAGCGGAGGTGATACTGGCCTTGAGCGGTGATGTGGAAGGGGAGACCACATCGTTCTATATATATCGTCAGATATCCCGTTACGGAGTGAAGGTGTCCTCTCTTGCAAGGGGACTTGGCTTCGGCGACAATCTCGAATATGCCGATGAACTCACTCTGGGACGTTCCATCGTCAACAGGCAGATATTCAAGCCCTGACTCCTTGTCAGAAAAATAAATTTGCCAATATGGCATAAAAAAGTTACATTTGCAGGCTTGCATCATTGTATGTGAGCCTGTTTCGTAATATTGTCTAACCACTCCGACATAAAAAAGACAGCCTCTGGAGCTGTCTCGACTGGGCCGGAACAAAAACAAGGAGGTAGAGCATGATTGAGATCTTCTACAAGAAAGACGGACAGATGATGGTTTCCCAGTCGGAAACGGATTTCGCAGTTATTCCATACGCAGATGTTATCTGGATTGACCTTTTCGTCCCTTCAGGTGAGGAGAAAAGGGCTGTTGAGACTTTCCTTGGCACGACTATCCAGAACCGCGCACAGGCGGAGGAGATCGAGATATCATCCCGTTATTATGAAACGGAGAAGGCGATTTTTGCGAATACGAGCTTCCTCTCGCCGGGACCGGACGAATATAACGAGGAGACCGTATCGTTCATTCTGACAGACAATATCCTCACTACCCTCCGTGAATGTCCGCTGCGAAGCTTCACTGATCTTCAGCGCAGGCTCCTTGCATTCCCGACTATGTATGACTCCGGTCATGTGGCATTCCTCAGCATTCTGGAACAGCGTATCGACCTTGATGCCGACATGGTTGAGCTCGTATCGAAGGAAATCACTCAGTACAACAAGAAGGTGAGTCTGGGAGAAGACATTAGTGAGGAATTCCTCGTTGACCTCAACCAGCTGCAGGATAATACGATGCTCATACGTGAGAACATAGTCGATAAGCAGAGGGTTATCTCCAGCATCCTCAAGAGTCCGAAATATCCGAAGGAGTATCAGCCTCGTCTGAATGTGCTTCTCAAGGACATTTCGTCGCTCATCAATCATACCAACTTCGGTTTCGAGCGTCTCGAGTATCTCCAGAATACGGTACTCGGTATCATCAATCTCGACCAGAACAAGATCATGAAGGTGTTCACCCTGGTGTCCCTCATGCTCATGCCACCGACCCTGATCGCCAGCTTCTTCGGAATGAATGTGCGCTTCGGATGGTTCGGAAACGCTGGCTGGTCATGGGTTCTTGCCCTTACCTTGATGGCTTTGTCAACGATAGTCATATTCTGGATATTCAAGAGAAGGAAAATGTTTTAGAAGGATGGCATACGTCATATGGACGCCGGCACATGGATCAGTTGATTCATGTGCCGGTGTCTTGTTTCATGCCTTGGTACTCTTGTTGCTATATGCCTGATGTTCACATATAAAACGAATGTTATGAATAGAAACGAAAATGCTTATGAGTCTCCTTGCATGGAGATCATGGAGATTCAAGTGGAGCAGGCTGTACTAAGCGTGAGCCTGACAGGAGAGGGTACGAACAGTGATGAATTGATGTGATTTGAGCGGTATGAAAAAGATTATGTTTTTTGCGGCTTTTGCCGTAGTTCTGGCAGCATCGTGCCAGAGAGAGGAATTCGAGGACAGGACATTGTCCGAAGTTGTCGGAAACAGGAGGATTCTTTCAGTCGGAGTGGCGGAGAATGATCCTGTTTCCAAAGTTGGATTTGATGAGACAAATGCCTTCTATTGGCATTCGGGAGATAAGATCGGAGTGCAGACGAGTGCTGGATTCAAGGAAATGACCCTGCAGGAAGAATATGCCGGAATGGCATCCGGAGTGTTTGAAGGTACTTTTGACGAAGACATGATGGCATATGTCGTATATCCGTATGGCGATTCTCATGCCGTTAACGGAGAGACGCTTACATATGTGCTTCCTGCATCATATGCTTATGGATCGATCGAAGAAGAAGCCAACAGCTTCAATCCCCCTATGCTCGGCCGTATCGATGGTGACAATGCATCGTTGAACCATCTTGCAAGCTTCTTCAAGATATATGTTTCAGGGATTCCTGCAGGAGGGGACGACATGGAATTCGTCCTTACCGCAGACAAGAGGATCACGGGAGTCTTTACTGCAGATCTGACTGATGAATATCCTGTCATCAATACGGATGATGCCGAGGGCAATACGGTTACGATCACCTTCGCCAATACCGAGCCTGCCGCAAGCGGGGTGTTCTATGTTCCGGCTCCTCTGGGAACATACGGCTCCATTACTGCCGAAATCAAGGATGGCGGTACATCTCTGTTTACCAAGACATGGGAGAACCAGACGGTGTCAAGGAAGACCCCTAAAAGAGGCAATGCCGTCAATGAATATGTGGCTGAAATAGACGGAACGCCGTACAAGACCCTTCAGGAGGCATTCGATGCTGTTGACGGTCAGACCATCGTACTTGTGGCAGATGTCACTCAGAACGTGCCTGTGGTGCTCGCGTCCGGCAAGACAGCAGTCTTTGATATGAACGGCAAGACCGTTACTGGCATAGCTACGTCAGCATCGGCTTCCAGGCTTGTTGAGGTAAAGAGCGGTGCCGACCTTCTCATCAAGAACGGAACGCTCGATTTTGCAGCCACGACTCCTGACACTGAGTGGGGAGGTGAAGGACAGGCTCCATATCCCGGCTATGCCAACAATACGATAAGCAACAGCGGAACGTTGACAATAGAAAATGCCGTCCTTGAGAACAGGACATCCAAGGGTGGTGCATCGTATGTCATTGATAATTATGCCGGTGCGAAGCTTACGGTCAATGA
Organism: Bacteroidales bacterium; assembly: GCA_017437125.1. GTDB lineage: Bacteria > Bacteroidota > Bacteroidia > Bacteroidales > UBA932 > Cryptobacteroides. Next base: position 175,276 of record JAFSBV010000001.1, read on the forward strand.
CGGCAGCGTCATCACGCAGTCAGGAGGAGATATCGCGATACGAATGTTCAACGCCGGCAGCGGAGCAATCGATGTGACTGTCAACGGCGGAACCATTACCGGTAACCGTGCAGTCTGGATCCAGCTGGCTTCCACCAATACCGCTGTCGCTCCGATAATGAACCTTACGGTTACAGGAGGAACCTTGAACTCCTCCGACCAGACATATTACCTGTCAGTATATTCATACAGCTATGGCAATGATATGAAGAACGTGAAGATCGACGTCAGCGGAGGAACGTTCAACGGAGATATCGCTCTGACAGGAGGAGCAAACAAGACGAATATCGAAACAGCCGTCATAACGGGCGGTACGATCAGCGATATCTACAGTTATGGAGATTACACCAAGGCAGCCGAGACGATAAAGATATATGGAGGTACATTCTACTATGATCCTACGGATTATCTTGCTGACGGTCATGCGGTAGTGGATAACGGAGACGGAAGCTATACCGTCGTTGTGCAGCCAGTATAGAATATTTTGTCAAACCCTTTGAAAATCGGAAAATTATACATATTTTTGCGCGCTTTTTGACCGAAAGCGCGCTTTTTTCTGTAAGTCGCTGAGGCAAGGCACAATAAATAATGTTTAACCCACTAGTTTGTTTTTAAGTTTAACAATGGAAGAAAACAAGACAGTTGCTGCTGAGGTAACTCCAGCAGTAGAAGAAACCAAGAAGACAGTTCTTAACGCTTCTGTCGCTCCTGAGAATTTCGACTGGGATGCGTTTGAGAACGATGATGTTTACGGTGGCTCTGTAGAGGCTATCGCCGAGCAGTACAACCAGACTCTCTCAAAGGTAGTTGAGGGTGAGGTTGTTGAAGGCGAGGTTACAGCTATCAGCAAGAGAGAGGTTATCGTTAACATCGGCTACAAGAGCGAGGGTGTCATCATGGCTCCTGAGTTCCGTTACAACCCTGAACTCAAGGTTGGTGACAAGGTTGAGGTGTTCGTTGAGAACGCTGAGGACAAGAAGGGCCAGCTCATTCTTTCTCACAAGAAGGCACGCCAGCTCCGTTCTTGGGATATGGTAAATGCCGCTTATGCAGCAGACGAGATCGTAAAGGGTTACGTGAAGACTCGTACAAAGGGTGGTATGATCGTGGACGTATTCGGAATCGAGGCATTCCTCCCAGGTTCACAGATCGACATCAAGCCTATCCGTGACTACGATCAGTATGTTGATACAAACATGGACTTCAAGATCGTGAAGATCAACCAGGAGTTCCGCAATGTTGTCGTATCACACAAGGCTCTCATCGAGGCAGAGCTCGAGCAGCAGAAGAGCGAGATCATCGGCAAGCTCGAGAAGGGTCAGGTACTCGAGGGTACTGTCAAGAACATCACAGGTTACGGTGTATTCGTTGACCTCGGCGGTGTTGACGGTCTCATCCACATCACAGACCTCTCATGGGGACGTATCAACCACCCAGAGGAAGTTGTTGCTCTCGATCAGAAGATCAACGTCGTTATCCTCGACTTCGATGAGTCTAAGAAGCGTATCGCTCTCGGTCTCAAGCAGCTTTGCCAGCACCCTTGGGATGCACTCGATGCAAACCTCAAGGTAGGTGACAAGGTTAAGGGTAAGGTAGTTCTCATCGCTGACTATGGCGCATTCGTAGAGATCGAGCCAGGTGTCGAGGGTCTTATCCACGTATCAGAGATGTCATGGTCACCAAGACTCCGCATCGCTTCTGACTTCCTTAAGGCTGGTGACGAGGTTGAGGCTCAGATCCTTACTCTCGACCGCGAGGAGAAGAAGATGTCTCTCGGTCTCAAGCAGCTCGTTGCTAACCCTTGGGAGAACATCCGTGAGAAGTATGCTGTTGGTTCTAAGCACAATGCAACTGTTCGCAATATCACAAACTTCGGCGTATTCGCTGAGCTTGAGGAGGGAATCGAGGGTCTCGTACACATCAGCGACCTCTCTTGGAACAAGATCAAGCATCCGTCTGAGCTCGTAGCAGCTGGTGACGCTATCGAGGTTGTAATCCTTGACTTCGATGAGGAGAACCACAAGCTTTCACTCGGCCACAAGCAGCTCCTTCCTAACCCATGGGATGAGATCGAGGCTAAGTATGCAGTAGGTACTGTAGTTGAGGCTAAGATTTCTTCTGTAAACGACAAGGGTGCAGTTGTTGAGCTTGAGGGCGACGTTGACGCATTCTGCTTCAACCGTGAGCTCGTTAAGGAAGACGGCAAGATGCCTGTTTCAGGTGAGACTCTCTCATTCAAGGTTACTGAGCTTAAGAGAAGCACAAAGAAGGTTACCCTTTCACACGCCAAGACTTATGCAGCAGCAGTAGAGGCACGTGCAGAGCGCGCTGCAGCTGAGGCTGACAACACTAAGAAGGCAGTGAAGAAGATCAACTCTAACATTGAGAAGACTACTCTCGGTGACCTCGATGCACTCGCAGCTCTCAAGAGCCAGCTCGAGAACAAGTAATCCGACATGAATTTCACTCTTAATGTACTGGGCACGGCTTCGGCCCTGCCCACTACAGAAAGATATCCAAGCGCCCAGGTACTTGACGTACGTGGGCGTTTGTTCATGATAGACTGTGGTGAAGGTGCACAGATGCAGATGCGTAGGGCCGGTCTGTCGTTTCTCAAGATAGAGCATATATGCCTTTCACACATCCACGGAGACCATCTTTTCGGACTCTTCGGCCTTCTGTCAACGATGGGGATGCTCGGACGTTCTTCGCAGCTTAACATATATGCACCGAAGAATTTCCATCCGGTGCTGGAGTTCTTCCTTAACACATTCGGCGAAGGACTGCGGTTTGAGATAAACTATGTCCCCTTGGAAATGGAGGAGCCTGAAACAGTATATGAAAACAAGACGGTAGAGCTTCTTGCCTTCCCTCTGAACCACAGGGTCGAGACATTCGGATTCATTATAAGGGAGAAGATGCCTCCGTTCAATGTGCATAAAGAGGCAATAGCCAAGTATGGTCTTACCATAGCAGAGATAGGTGCATTGAAAAGGGGAGAAGATGTCGTGAGGCCGGCAGGAAGCATGACTGTGCCATGTGCAGAGAATGATTTCAAACCATGTTCGGGCACGTCAGAGCCTCTTGTCATCCCGAATTCCGAGGCAGCATATATCCCGTATGTTCCTCGCAGCTATGCATACTGCAGCGATACTGCTCCGTTTCCGGAACTGGCTGAATGGGTGAAAGGCGTGACCCTGATGTACCATGAATCGACATTCCCGGCAGAGATGGCGGAAATGGCGGAAAAGACCTTCCATTCTACTACTCTTCAGGCTGCGCAGACGGCTAAGGATGCAGGTGTCGGACGACTTCTTGTAGGACATTATTCATCGCGCTTTCCTTCCGTGGACTTCTTCCTCGACGAGCTTCGTTCGATATTCTCGGAGACAGATCTTGCCCATGACCTGGATGTCGTGGAAATTTCGTATATTCGCAAATCATGAAGAAAACAATATCCATAGCAATGCTCAGTCTCCTGCTCATGACAGCCGCTGTCTATGCGGGAGGACCGGACAAGTCACCTCAGACAGTATATATAGAACATTTTTCGACCCTGGCTGTCGAAGAAATGTACAGGAGCGGTGTCCCTGCCAGCATTACGCTTGCACAGGGACTTCTTGAGTCACGATACGGCCTCTCCGAGCTTGCCGTAAAGGGAAACAACCATTTCGGAATCAAGTGCCACAGCAACTGGAACGGAGGAAAGATGTATCATGACGATGACCGTAAGGGTGAATGCTTCAGGATGTACTCTTCTCCTGAGGAGTCTTTCCGTGACCATTCGGATTTCCTGAGATATCGCGACAGGTACAAGTTCCTCTTCGATCTCGAACCTACTGATTACAAGGGATGGGCTCATGGATTGAAGAAGGCCGGTTATGCGACGGATCCCGCTTATCCTCAGAAACTTATAAAGCTGATAGAGGATTATGCCCTTCATGAATATGATACGAAGCCGGCATCGTGGGCATATGGTCAGGATGTGCCGTCTTCTGAAGAAATGCATAGATTGGAAAGGGAGATAGCTGCTCAGAAGAAGGCTGACGGAGATGAAAGGAAAATGACGAAGGAGGAGAAGAAGCAGGCCAGGGAAGAAAAGAAGGAAGAGAAGAAGGCCGAGAAGGCAAGAAAGAAGGCGGAAAAGGAGAAGAAGCATTCCGGTGAAAGACCGGAGTCTCCGAACAGCATCGAGCAGGCCAGACCTCTGACTGCAGATCAGCGCGAGATCTTCCATTTCGCCCTTACCAGACAGATGTATTCGCTCAACGGTGTGCCTTTTGTCTATGCTGCCGATGGTGAGACATATGAAAGCATAGCGGCTTCATATAATCTCTTCATGAAGGAGATCCTCAAGTACAATGATCTGCATGAACCTCAGACATTGTATCCAGGTACGATCGTTTATCTGCAGGCGAAGAAGAAGCAGGCTCCTGCAGGACTTGACAAGCATATCGTGGAAGAAGGAAATGAGACCCTGCGCGAGATCTCGCAAAGATATGCAGTCCGACTCGAGAATCTATGTAAGATGAATGCGATGTCTGCTGACAGAAGGCTCGCGGAAGGTGAAGTCATATTGTTAAGGAAATAGAAGATGACGGTAAGATTGAAGATTACTATTGCTGGACTGGCTGTGGCGGCTTTGCTTGCCGGAGCTGCAGGTTTTGTGCTTGGACGTTATTACAGCGACAACAGGAAGCCTAACTTCGAGAAGGAATACGTGCTCTATGTGCGTCCGGGCATGACTGTGGAGCAGGTGATGGATTCGCTTTATGTGGGAGCCGGAACCATACGCCCGAAGAGTGTGGAGCGCGCCTTTGCCAAGATGGAAGTGGAGAAGAACATGCAGCCGGGACGCTATGTGGTCGAGCCGTCGGCCGTGAGCATGTATGTGGCTCGAATGCTCGTATATGGCTGGCAGACGCCTCAGAACATGACCCTTTCCGGAACTTTGCGTAAGAAGGACCGGATCGCCCAGAGGATCGGATCGCAGATGATGGTGGATTCGGCTGCCGTCGCGGATGCACTGAATGATGAGGCGTTTCTTGCCGCATATGGCTTTACACCGGAAAATGTCTTTGCACTCATCCTTCCGGACACATATGAAATGTACTGGACAGCATCGGTAAAGGATATCTTCGACCGTTTCAAGAAGGAATACGATGCCTTCTGGACATCAGAGCGCAAGGCAAAGGCAGCTGCTCAGGGGCTCAGTCCTATGGAAGTGTCAGTAATGGCTTCGATAGTAAGCGGCGAGACCCTCAAGGCATTCGAGTACCCGATTATCGCCGGAGTATATCTCAACAGGTACAAGAAGGGCATGAAACTGCAGGCCGACCCTACAATAGCCTTCTGCTATGACTATACGCTTGACCGTATCCTGAAGAAGCATCTGACGGTTGATTCGCCTTACAACACATACAAGCACGTCGGTCTTCCTCCAGCTCCTATCAACGTACCTCCGAAAGCATGTCTTGAGGCCGTTCTGAATCCGGAAAGCCACAAGTACATTTACTTCTGCGCCTCACCTGCCTTCGACGGTACCCACCGCTTCGCCGTAACCTACAGCGAACACCTCAAGAACGCCCGCGCCTTCCAACGCGAGCTCACCGCCAGACGCAAGGCCAAGGCGGCAGAGAAATAATACGTCCTGGCAATTCTTTAAATAAGCGTCGGTACGTGGATTAGAGATTCCATGTACCGACGCTCTTGTTTACTGTATTTGTGAAGTGTTTTGCTTACCGTGGGAGCTTGTAACCACCATTCCGTGCCCCGACGCTCCTCATGGGTCATCCGAAATGTTCAGCTGGTATCAGTTTCACTACACGATAATACACCGACGGACTGTGACTCGCGAAGCAGAAACAAAATGGAAATGCTTCGCTCGATCACAGTCCGTCGTCGGTTGTATGTCATTGTGAGATCCGTTCATGTCATCCTTTATCATTTGTTTCAGCGACTTTGTTGATTGCGAAGGATTATTTTTCTAATCTCGTCAGACTGGTACCCGGTGAGATTGGTACCCGGTGAGATTGGTACCCGGTGACTTTTCAACCTCAGAATAACTGACAGACTATTCCGGTGATTCCATATCTGGAGGAAAAATCTATGCTGTTTTTTCCTCCAGATGGCTGTTTTGTGGATAAATGTCGCAAATGATGCTGTTTCGAGGAAAAAATACGACGATTCTTTCCTCCAGATTAATATACACCAAACAAAAAGATAAGTCAATATTACAATATTACCACGACACAAATTTGATAGTCGCATCGTCGGTTTCGTGGCAGAAGTCGTTAAAGGATGTGTGAGATTGCTGTCCGGATGGACTGATGGTGAGGGGATCGTTGAGCCACTGGAAGCGGATTGTGTTTCACGAGCTGGTTGTTCGCTTGGACGGAAAATGATCAAAACTTGCCCGAGGTGTGTCGGAAATCTGTCCAAGCTGTAATGTTAGGACGCACCGTGGCTGGCAAATATGTCCGCCAGCCACTCAAACCAATCGGAGCGAGCTCGATTGAGGGCTCGTTCCGGTTGGTTTGTGCGACATGCTGACTGTGGTATATTGATGGTGAGCTTTGCAAATGAAAGAAAATCAATTGATTATAATGCTTTCATCCTACTCAATGTCTGCCCTGTATGCAAACCAGTCCATTGCAGCTGTTTTATCATCCGGAATGTCCACTCAGCCGTAAGAGGAATATCATACAGGTGGTCTGAAGGGGTATAATGAGAAGGGATAGTTGTCACGAAGTCAATGAACAGAGTGTTATATGTACCTCGTGGCAGGAATTCCCGGTTTTTCGTGAAAACTGTGTCACGAAGTATATCTGTAGGCAGATTTGTGTACTTCGTGTCCGACATGGTGTCCGATGTTATGTCCGATGTGCCTGTTCGTGTTTCGTTCGAGACCATGTGATCACGATACTATGGACGTATGATTTGTTCAAGGGTTTCTACGGTGGCGCTTAACTCGTTGAAGTATAGACGTTTGCATAAAGCTCCTGCCGTCGGATGGTGGCAGGAGCTTCGTGTAACTCGCTGATGTTTAATGTGATGGATGCCGCCGGCTTGCCTCGTTGTTGATGGGCGTCACCGGTTTGTGCCGCTGATGAGTGTCACCAGACGGTCGTTAGGGAATCCCACCGGGACAGGCGGCTGTCATATCTTCAAAGGCGGCTGTCAGATCTTCACGATATGATAGTGCGGGCCGAAGCGTTCGAAGGCTGCGCGGTCAAGTTCTTCGCGGTGGTCTGGATGGGCGATGTTGATGAGAAGCTTGGCGCGTTCCTGCATAGAGCGGCCGTAGAGATCGACCGCACCATATTCTGTCACGACATAATGCACATGAGGTCTGGTGGTGACGACTCCGCCGCCTTCTATGATTGTCGGGGCGATCTTGCTGCCTCCTTTGTTGGTACATGACGGCATTGCGATGATCGCCTTGCCCTGAGGGGCGAGGGATGCTCCGTATATGAAGTCAACCTGTCCGCCTACTCCGGAGTGGAACCTTGTACCGATGGAGTCTGCGCATACCTGACCTGTAAGGTCGATCTGGACTGCAGAGTTGATGGCTGTCATTTTAGGGTTGCGCGAAATCACATAAGGGTCATTGGTGTAGCCTACATCCATCATCGCTACCATAGGGTTGTCGTCGATGAAGTCATAGACCTTCTGAGATCCCATGAGGAATGTCGATACAAGCTTGCCTCTGTCAGTGACCTTGTTCGATCCGTTGATGACTCCCTTCTCCACAAGCTCGAGCACGCCGTCTGCAAACATTTCGGTGTGTACACCGAGGTTCTTGTGATTGCCGAGCTGTGCGAGAACTGCGTTAGGGATAGCTCCGATACCCATCTGAAGACATGCTCCGTCATCGATGAGGGCGGCACAGTGCTTTCCGATAGAGGTTTCCACCTCGTTAGGCTCGCTGAAATGCGCCGGCTCGAGAGGCTCGTTTCCTTCAACGAATATGTCGATCATGTCCATAGGGATCATCGCATCTCCCCATGCGCGAGGTACGTTAGGGTTCACGACGGCAATCACTGTCTTTGCGCATTCGATGGCGGCAAGAGTTGCGTCAACTGATGTTCCCAATGATACATATCCATGCTTGTCAGGAGGACATACCTGGATCATTGCCACATCGCAGCGGAGAGCTCCGCAACGGTACAGCTTCTGTGTCTCGCTGAGGAATACCGGGATATAGTCCGAATATCCTGCCTGCACGCTCTTGCGGACATTGCCGCCTACGAAGAATGCCTGATGGAAGAATATCCCGCTGAACTTAGGATCAGTATATGGTGCAGGGCCTTCGGTGTGAAGATGGTGGATGCGTACATCCTGAAGTTCTCCTGCCTCTCCTCTTCTGCAGAGGGCTTCAATGAGAATGCGTGGTGCGCTTGCAACGCTGCTGAAGTGGATATGGTCGCCGGATTTAACGACTTTTACGGCCTCGTCTGCCGAAACGAATGTGATCTCTTTACGCATAATTATGTGATTGAACCTCAAAGATAGGATTTTATTATTAATTTTGTTGCTTAAATCATAGCAATATGCATACTAGAGAAGAGAAACTCCAGGCATTCGGCCGCATACTTGATATCCTCGATGAATTGAGGGAGAAATGTCCATGGGACAGAAAGCAGACAAACGAATCACTCCGTCCTCAGACGCTGGAAGAAGTATATGAACTCAGCGACGCTATCTTGAAAGGTGAGGAGCGCGAACTTTCGAAGGAACTGGGTGACGTGCTCCTTCACGTGATCTTCTATGCGAAGATCGGAGAGGAAAAACAGCACTTCGATATAGTTGACGTCATCAATTTCCTGTGTGACAAGCTCATATACCGTCATCCTCATGTGTTTTCCGATGCTCAGGTGGGTGATGCGGAGAGCGTGATAAAGCAGTGGGAGATGCTCAAGACTACGGAGAAGGATGGAAACAAACGTGTGCTTTCAGGTGTTCCGGACGGACTTCCGCCGCTTCTGAAGGCCTACCGTATGCAGGATAAGGCACGCGGAGTGGGCTTTGACTGGGAAAAGAAGGAGGATGTCTGGGAGAAGGTGAAGGAAGAACTGGGAGAGTATCAGGCGGAGCTTGACGCAATGGATGCGGCTCAGACCGATGATGAGAAGGCTGCGGCATATGACCGTGCAGAGGATGAACTCGGAGACTTCCTTTTTGCGACGGTAAATGCTGCAAGGCTTTACGGACTCAATCCGGATACGGCTCTTGAGCGCACTTGCGCGAAATTCAGACGCCGCTTCACATATCTTGAGGAGCATACGATCCGTCAGGGACGTAACCTCACGGATATGACTCTGGCTGAGATGGACGCCATCTGGGACGAAGGAAAGGCTAAAGGCTTATAATCATACAAGACATATGGAATACCATGACTCTATGGACAGGAAGATAAGGGAAATGTCCATCTCGTCATGGTATTCCATATGTCCGGGAACGGGATTGTAAAGTGATATGGATATGATATACGATTGGCAGGAAAGGACGGCGATGCTGGTAGGGGAGGAGATGCTGGAGCATTTCCGGAATTCCACCGTGGCAGTGATAGGAGTCGGTGGCGTAGGCGGATATGCCGCTGAAATGATTGTCCGTGCCGGTGTGGGGCATCTTATAATCCTGGACAGTGATGACGTTTCTGTGACAAACAAGAACCGGCAGCTTCTGGCACTGGACTCTACGGTAGGAAAGCCGAAGTGCGACATTCTCGCTGACCGTCTGAAGGATATAAATCCGGAACTGGACCTCGTGGTCATCAAGGAATATCTCGAAGCGGAAAAGGCGGGAGACGTCCTGGGAAACTATAAGATAGACTTTCTGGTCGATGCTATAGATACGCTTTCTCCTAAGCTCCATCTGATAAAATACTGCATGGATAACGGTATTCCGTTGGTGTCATCGATGGGTGCGGGAGCGAAGTTCGATGCGACGAAAGTCCGCTTGACTGACGTGGCGAAGTCTTTCAACTGTCCGTTGGCATATATAGTCCGCAAACGTCTCAGGCATATGGGTATAAAGAAGGGATTCAAGGTGGTCTTTTCAGAAGAGCTTCCTGACAAGGATTCCATCGTGCCATGCGAAGACCGTAACAAGAAGTCCCAGGTGGGAACGATTTCCTATATCCCGGCGGTCTTCGGCTGCGTGTGCGCGCAGGCGGCAGTACAGCATCTTATGGCCATGCATTCAGGTAATGAAAGCCTGCCTGCTGATTAATCCAATGTTTTTACTATATTTGCAGGTTGTTGTAAATCGCTACAGATGACCGGATATACAGTCAGAGAAGTATCGGGAAGAAAAGATCTCAGGAAGTTCATACGTTTCCCGGAAAAACTGTATGAGGGATGCAGTCAATATGTTCCGCCTTTGCATAAGGGACAGGAGCACGAACTGATGCATTCCGCTCCGCTGAAGTATTGCCGGAGGAAGATGTGGCTGGCAGAGGATGCATCGGGAAATGTGGTCGGTCGCATATGCGCGGTCATCAACCCGAGATACAATGAAAAGTATGGAACCAGAAGAGTCCGCTTCGGATGGTTTGACATGATAAATGACATTGAAGTCGCCAGGCTTTTGTTCGATACAGCCGAAAAATGGGCAAGGGAGCAGGGTATGGATGAGATTCATGGTCCGCTGTACTATAATACCTTGGGCCGTCAGGGGATGCTTGTGGAGGGATTTGACAAGCTCGCTCCGTTCTCATGTCTGTATAACTATCCATATTATGTGGATATCATGCTGCAGCTTGGCTTTGAGAAGGAATGTGACTGGATACAGTATATGATGCCGGCTGATCAGGGAATTGATGAGAGGATGGAGGCCATTTCGGCAAGGCTGATGGAAAGGTACAGGCTTCGTGTTGCGGATTTCGATGAACTGAAGAAGGACCGGAATATGGTCAGGAAGTTCTTCAGGACATATAACGAGTGTTATGACGGGATGGTTTATAATTTCATTCCGTTTACGGAAGAGGAGATAGAGGAGGAGATAGACCAGATCGTGGGACAGCTCGACAGCCGTCTTTGCTGTGTGATCATGGATGAGGACGATGAGGTCGCGGCATTCGGAATATCGCTTCCTTGTCTCTCCAGGGCCATGCAGAAGGCTAAGGGAAGTCTTTTCCCTTTCGGATGGTACCATGTGCTGAAGGCAAAGAACTATTTCGAGCATCTGGATCTGATGTTGGAGGGTGCGGCGCCTAAGTGGCAGAATACGGGCATTTCCGCTGTGTTTCATGGGATGATGGCTCAGCAGTACAAGGCCTGTGGTGCAAGATGGGCATTGGCCAATCCTCAGATTGAGACCAATAATGCTGTGAATGTATGGTCTCGTTATGAACATGAACTCTGGCTTCGTCGTCGTTGCTGGATCAGAAGGATCAGGCAGGAAGAGGCCACAGAAGATTGAAGATAATAATATTTAAGATATATGGCAGACAATTCATTATTGGAGAAGGTTTTGGGCCTTCAGGAGAAATACGACGCGCTTCAGACTCAGCTTGCTGATCCTGATGTGATTTCTGATATGAAGAAATTCGTTCAGCTCAACAAGGAGTACAAGGAGCTTACACCTATCATCGAGGCTGGAAATGAATTCAAGAGAATAATTGAGAACTATGAGATGGCCAAGGAGATTCTTGCGACAGAAAAGGATGAGGATCTTCGCGAGATGGCTAAGGAGGAGATTGCAGAGATTGAGCCGACACTCCCTGAGTGGGAGGAGAAGATCAAGCTTCTTCTTATCCCTGCAGACCCTCAGGACAGCAAGAATGCCATCCTTGAGATACGTGGAGGTTCAGGTGGAGACGAGGCCGCTATCTTTGCCGGTGATCTTTTCCGTATGTATTCGAAGTACATCGAGACACGTGGCTGGAGAATGGAGATCACAAGCCAGGCTGAAGGTGCAGCCGGCGGATTCAAGGAAATCGTGTGCAAGGTGTCTGGTGACGGAGTCTATGGTGTCCTCAAGTATGAGTCCGGAGTACATCGCGTGCAGCGTGTCCCTCAGACCGAGACCCAGGGCCGAGTTCATACATCAGCAGCTTCAGTGGCAGTGCTTCCGGAGGCTGATGAATTTGATATCGAGTTGAATATGAATGATATACGTAAAGATACATTCTGTTCTTCAGGTCCAGGAGGACAGTCGGTGAACACCACTTATTCGGCTATCCGTCTTACCCATATTCCTTCAGGTCTCGTGGTGCAGTGCCAGGATGAGAAGTCGCAGCTCAAGAACTTTGACAAGGCTCTCGCCGAGCTCCGTACACGTCTCTACAATCTCGAGTATGAAAAGTATCTCTCAGAGATTTCGGCAAAGAGAAAGACCATGGTGGCCGGTGGAGACCGTTCGGCAAAGATCCGTACATACAACTATCCTCAGTCACGTGTGACCGACCATCGTATCAACTACACGATGTATAATCTTCCGGTTTTCATGGACGGAGCTATCCAGGACGTGATCGACCAGCTCCAGATTGCCGAGAATGCAGAGCGTCTCAAGGCAGCAGAGTAATTTGATTAGTGTGCTCGGAGGTCATTTTGTGTGACCGCCAAGCACGTTTATATGCCCCACAGATTACTGTAACAGAGATTAGTGTGCTCGGAGGTACTGCAAAAAGACCTCCGAGCACATTTTTATGTACTCAGAATCTGCTTGATAAGTCCTTTCGACAGCCCCAGAATTCTGCTCAGTTGGGGAATTGTCGTCTTGTTGTTGAAATAGATGTTCTTTATGATGGAACATTTCTGAGACTGTGTGAGTCCCGATATCTTTTTGCCCTCAAATCTTTTCTCTGTCAATGCTTCGATGACTTCTGCCAGTTCCTTGTCATTGACACGGACAAGTGGCTTGCAGGTCATTTCGTATTCCATCTTTGCATCGTTACATGTTCCAAGACTTGCCAGAAAGAATTTTCCGGAATTGACAAAAGCCTTCTCGACAATGTCGTATCTGACAAATGATTTCGCTTCTATCATCCCCTCGGAGTTGACAAGGTATGGACATTCGGACAGATCCATGCGTGTCTTCAGTACCATTCTCCTTTCGCGTATTCCCAGGTCTGATATACTGCCTGCATCTTCGTGTGCCAGCATGTTGAAGTAACACGGATAACTGCTCCATGGATAATCCTCGATCCTTTTGCATATTCTGGCACATAAGGCATTCCTTAATATGTATGCCACGCAGTTTCTGAAATATGAGATGGAATCAATGAGAGAAATGCTGTCTTCTATACCTCTCAATGCTTCTGACATGTCATACTTCATGGACAGATACATGGAGTACAGCTTCTTGAATGACCTGATATACCTGACAGCCTGATTACGGTCTTTACAAATGATTATTATATGTACATGGTTTGACATGATGACAAATGCCAGAATTTCTATGCCGGTCTTCCATCCTGCCAGCGCGAGGTAGTTGTGCGCTACCTTGAAGTCCTCTTTGTCCATTATTATTGTCGGTGTTTCCTGACCGTTTGTGCAGACATGATAGCAGTTGCCGCTGAACAGGTCTTTCAATTCAATATTCTTCATGGTCCGAAGATAAATGTAGTCAATAGAAAGATCGGCAGATTATAAAAAAGATTATTCAACTATTTCTTTTTTCATCGGTTATAAAATAAATTTTATGCACCTAAAAATAAATTTTATATCAAATATATTAAACTAAATGTTAAATAAGCTTGACATTTAGAAAAATGTATTTAACTTTGTCGCAGGAATTCCTGATAAGTGGAACATTAAAACGGATTTTATGAAAAAGAATTACCTGCTTCCCCCTGGCTTCAAGATGATCGGCATGATCATGCTTGTTCCTTTTATGGCCGCATGTATATGGCTCCTGCTTGGTCCATGTGAAGGCGACTGGTTCACAGTCAATGTACCGGCACTCTTTACACTTGATCTTGCCAGCACAAGCCAATGGTTCGGAATGACATTGACAGACCCTGTGAATGAGATATGTATGCTTGGTCTGCTGGTTTCATTGGTGTTCATCGCCTTGTCGAAAGAGAAGGACGAAGACGAGATGACAGCCGCAGTCAGAATGCAGTCCTTCGTATGGAGCTTCTGGTGCATGGCAATACTGATGCTGATCGCCATTCTCTTTGTTTATGACCTGGCATTCATGTACTTCTCCTTCGCATCGGTTTTCGTGTGCTTCATCATGTATATCTGCAAGTTCAATTATGAAATGATAAAGATCAGGAGGACTGAAAATGAAAAATAAGACTTATATGCTCCCGTATAGATTCCGTAAATACGGCTATGGACTGATAATAGCTTCAGTTCTCTCGTTAGTACTTGGCCTTCTTATGGCAAACGTCTTTGAAATCATCCCTCAGACCCATACAAGGTTCATTTCGATGGTGATGTATCTCCTCTTCTTCCTTGGCATCTTCGTTATTGTGATGACGGAAGAGAAGGATGAAGACGAAATGATCGATTCCATCAGACGCAGATCCATTGCCACGACGGCATACATCGCTTTCGGATTATTCATGCTTACCAATCTTTTGATGTCTATTCTGCATGGTTTCAGAAATCTTTATTCGATGCCGTTTGTATCGTCTTTGGTTACCGTCCTGACAGGAAATGGAATCAGCTGCGGGTTTAGAAGCGTTGATGCATATATCATCATCTATCTGATCATATTCCGTATCTCCATCTGGAAGATGAGAAGACAGTGTAAGGAAGACCAGGCATGAAGAATACAGTAAAGGTAGAAAGGGCTATCAGGAACATAACCCAGCAGGAACTGGCCGATGCTGTCGGAGTGTCGAGGCAGACCATCAACTTCATCGAGACCGGCCGCTATATGCCCTCGACAGTCGTGGCTCTGAAGATTGCCAGATATTTCGGCAGACATGCGGATGAAATCTTCCTGTTGGAAGATGAAGATTAGCCGTCAGGTGTGCGCAGTGGTCATTTATAACCGATAACAATTATGAAGAAGATAAGAAATCCATATCTTGGCCTTGAAGAGAAAGGCTATAACTGTTTTGCATGTTGTCCTCAGAACCCATATGGTCTGAAGATGGAGTTCTATGAAGACGGTGATGACCTTGTCTGCATATGGAACTCCGGAGACAATTATCAAGGCTGGCTCAAGACTCTGCATGGAGGAATCCAGGCTACCTTGATGGATGAACTCGGAGGCTGGGTTGTTAACAGGAAGCTCCAGACGGCCGGAATGACGACCAACCTGACAATGAAGTATCGTTATCCCGTACCTACTGGCGAGGGAGTGACCATAGAGCTCCGGGCTCATATCAAGGAAATGAAGCGCAATTTCGCATTCATCGAAGCTACCTTGAGCCATGAGGGCAAAGTCTGCTCGATGTGCGAAATGACATATTACTGTTTCACAAAGGAGAAAGCTGAAAGCGACTTCTTCTTCACAGGATGTGAACTTGAAGACTGACGTCAGTCTATCGGATCCATCAGAGGCTGAACGTCAGTAAAATAGCTTAAGACTGTATCGACATAGGTCTTTGTCACAGGAAGCGGAGGTATTGTTTCGTTGGAGAGATCCAGAACATATCCTTCGCTTTCTTTTCTAAGCATTGCTACCTTGTGTATGTTAACGATGTATTTTCTGTTGCATCTTACCAGGCCGCTTCCCTTGAAGCTTTCCTCCACGGTCTTGAGCCTGCATCTGAGCATATACTGCTTGAGTTCGCCCTTACTGTCTGTGTACCAGACTTTTATGTAGTTGTCGTCTGATTCGATATAATACAGGCTGTCCGGGTTAAGCGAGAGCTTGAGGGCACCACTGTTGTCGAAAAGCGTGATCTTGTGCATCTGCATGTCCGGCTTGACAGGCTCGTCTGTGACCACGTTTTCATAATTCATCAGTCTGATGGTGTTGTTCTTGTCTATGATGGCGAAATACATTCCTGCGATAATGTATGGTATTCCGAGTGCGATTGCTCCATACAGGAGAGCACGTGTAAATATCTCCCATCTCGTCTCATTGCTCCCTAATGGCATATCGAAGGTTAGGCCTGTGTAGAATCCGCAGATGCTTATTATCTCGATGGCGCACCATAAGGTATATGTAAGGTAGGTAAGCTGCATTATCTTCTTGCTTCTGTACATCAGTATCCTGCTCAGGATAAGCATCAGTATCGAACCTGCAATGAATATTACCGTATGAGCGAACATGATCGAATCACCCAGTCCGAACCATGCCGTGTCTGAGAATGGAATGTATATGTTCAGGAAGACAACAGCAAACAGAACTGCGAAAGTTACAGTTCCGATAAGCTGGTATTTTCCGAGAAGATATCCCGGAATCTTGTCGTTAAGAATCATCGGTTTTCTGGTTTAGTACGTTGCAAATGTAGGAATTTTTGCCCCAAATACCAAAATCTCGCCACGCCCGGACCTGTCTCCGGAGCCTGCCGCCATCAGATTTCCCACTTCACCACATTAATTTCTCCCGTTCGGACAACGCTCATAATTTTGCCGTCGAGATTTAAAACCAGAACGAAATGAGAATTGCAGGAACGGGAAGCATGCTTCCCAAGAAAGTGATTACGAACGATATGCTCTCGCAGTTCCTTGATACCAGCGATGAATGGATAAGGACCAGGACGGGAGTTGTCAGCAGGCATGTCATTTCCGATGAAAGACTCGAGGATATGGCGATAGAGGCGGCGCGCAGGGCGCTAGCCGATGCCGAAATGACGGCAGATGAACTTGACTTCATAATATGCTCCAATGTAGTGAATGAATATGTGACTCCGCAGCTCAGCTGTATCATTCAAGGAGGAATAGGAGCGACGTGTCCATGCATAGACATAAATTGTGCATGCGCCGGTTTCATATATGCGCTGGAGATTGCGGAGTCTTTCTATCAGGCAGGACGGGTCAGGAATGTACTTATCGTAAGTGCGGAGGAACCGACAAGGATGACTGACTGGAAGGACAGGAGGACATGTGTGCTGTTCGGTGACGGAGCCGGTGCGGCGGTGCTGACTCCAGGTGACAATATCAGAAGCATCAAGCTGTCTGCTTCAAGCGCGACGGACAAGCTCTGGCAATACAGGCTTCTTCACCCGACTCCATATATTACAAAGGAGGAAGTGGATATGCCTTTGCAAATGAAAGGACAGGATGTCTTCAAGTTCGCGGTCAAGGCTGCCGGCAAGGATATATCACGCGCATTGAAGGACGTGGGAATCAAGGCTGACGATGTGTCACATTATCTTCTCCATCAGGCAAATATACGCATCATAAATGCGATACAGGAGTATCTCGAGCAGCCGGCGGAGAAGTTCCCGACAAATATCGAGGATCATGGAAATTCTTCGAGTTCATGCTGCCCGATTCTTCTGGACGAATGCAACAGGAGCGGTCTGCTTAAAAGAGGAGACATGGTGGCGATGAGCGCTTTTGGAGCGGGATTTGTTTCCGGAGCCGTTTTGTTCGAATGGTAATCGGAGCAAGGCTTCATCGTAATGAAAAAAAAGATTATATTTGTAAGTTACCTAAATCAGAGTAATATGATTAAAAGCAGAATATGTGAAATGCTCGGAATAGAGTATCCGGTGTTTCAGGGTGGAATGGCATGGGTGGCAGATGCATCTCTTGCAGCAGCGGTTTCCAATGCCGGCGGACTCGGACTGATTTCTTCGATCAATGCCGGAACGGAGGCTGTCAGGAATGAAATAAGGAAATGCCGTGAGCTGACAGACAAGCCTTTCGGTGTGAATATCATGCTTCAGGCTCCGAATGCGGCTGAGATCGCTCAGATGGTAGTTGAAGAAGGTGTGAAGATCCTTACCACAGGTGCTGGATCTCCAGCTCAATATATGTCTATGTGGAAGGAGGCTGGCATCAAGGTGATACCTGTCGTGGCTTCTGTCGCTCTGGCGCTGAAGATGCAGCAGGCTGGTGCTGATGCTGTCGTTGCCGAGGGAGCTGAGTCTGGCGGACATGTTGGAGAGCTTCATACCATGCCGCTTGTTCCTCAGGTGGTCGATGCCCTTGATATCCCTGTCGTGGCGGCCGGAGGCATATGTGACGGACGTGGCGCTGCAGCGGCATTCATGCTTGGCGCGGATGCGATACAAGTCGGAACGCGCTTTCTTTCTGCTGAGGAGTGTACTGTACATGCCGATTACAAGGAGAAGATCCTGAAGGCTACTGACATTTCTACAATTGTGACCGGAAAGTCTCTCGGACATCCGGTACGATCTCTTAAAACACCGTTCTCCAAGACTTTTGCCCGTATGGAGAATGATCCTTCGGTAAAGCAGGAGGATATCCTCGCATTCGGAAGCGGCGCTTTGAGGAAGGCTGTACAGGAAGGGGACAGGAACGGAAGTTACATGGCCGGAGAATGCGCAGGCATGGTGAAGAGGATAGAACCGGCCAAGGCTATTGTAGAAGACCTTATCCTCGGTGCAGAAAAGGTGATTGCCGAGACTGCAAAGCGTATCTCATAACAGAACTTTAACTTAGGAATCATACATATAACATGAACAGAAGAGTAGTAGTGACAGGTACAGGTGTCATCACCCCTGTCGGAAATGATGTACAGACCTACTGGAAGAATCTGCTTGACGGAGTCTGCGGCATAGATTTCATCAGATCCATACCTGTTGATGACCTGCCTGTGAAGATTGCAGGAGAAGTGAAGGACTTCAATCCTGCTGACTACGGGATCGAACCACCTTTCGCAAGGAAGCAGGACAAGTTCACCGTATATGCAGTCGCTGCGGCATGGCAGGCTGTCCGTGAATCAGGATTGAGCTCGGCTGAAGACGGTAATATCGACCCTTACAGACTTGGAGTGTATGTGGGATCGGGTATAGGAGGATTTGCCACTCAGGTACGTGAAACAGAGAAACTTATCAATGAAGGAGCGAAGTGGGTGTCTCCACTTTTCATCCCGACCATGATATCGAATATTGCTGCCGGAAACATTGCCATAAGGAACAATGCATGCGGTCCATGTCTTCCGGTCGTGACTGCATGTGCGACATCCACGCATGCCATAGGTGAGGCTTATCGTGCGATAAAACACGGTTATGCCGATGCAATCATAGCAGGTGGGTCAGAGGCGGCCATAATCCCGGTAGGAATCGCGGGATTTGCAAATGCGAAGGCCCTTTCGAGGTCAGAGGATCCGAAATATGCTTCCCTTCCTTTCAATAAGAACAGGGGTGGATTCGTGATGGCTGAAGGTGCAGCCATGCTGGTTCTGGAGGAATATGAACATGCTGTAGCTCGTGGTGCCGTGATCATTGCCGAGGTCTGCGGTTATGGAAACACATGTGATGCACATCATGTGACAGCCCCGCGTCCTGACGGTCAGACACAGGCTGCGGCCATCAGACAGGCTCTTGATGAGGCCGGATATAAATCGGATGATGTCCTCTATATCAATGCCCATGGTACGGGAACAGCCTTGAATGATGTGGCTGAGACTGCTGCATTCAAGATAGCTTTGGGTGATGATGCCTATAAGGCCCATATCAGCTCTACGAAGGGTTCTACCGGCCATATGCTCGGTGCGGCAGGTGCGGCTGAGGCTGTTGCGTCTGTACTGGCGCTGAAGAACGGAATCGTTCCTCCGACGGCAAATCTTGACGAGATAGAGCCGGAATGTGACCTCGATTATACACCGAACAATCCGGTAACGGCTGATCTTACCATAGCCCTGTCTGATTCACTCGGTTTCGGCGGCCATAACGGTTGCGTGGCATTCAGAAAATACGTACAGTAGGATTCTTTAAACCGAGCCTATGAACAAGGATGAATTGAAAGAGTATCTTCCTCACCGGGAACCGATGCTCCTTGTTGATGAAATAGAGATAGATGCAGACGGAATATGCCATGCGAAGTACCTTGTCAAGGAGGATGAGTTTTTCTGTCGTGGCCATTTCCCGGGCAATCCTATTGTACCTGGAGTGATCCAGTGCGAGATAATGGCACAGAGCTGCGCTCTTCTCGTCAAGGATGAAATCAAGGGAAAGACGACATTATATACGGGCATTGACAATCTGCGTTTCAAGCATGTTGTCAAGCCTGGAGACTTGTGCGAGGTCACTGCCAGGCTGAAAGGCCGCCGAGGCCCCATGTTCTTCTGCGAGGCTGTGCTGATGGTTGACGGACTTCTCTGCTGCAAAGGCGATCTGTCGTTTGCATTGGTATAGAATTCCATGTATATCATGGGATACATGAATCAGTATCGTGCATATAAAAGCAAGGAATGATGATTCAGAGGATAGGGTATTTGAAGACAAGGGATTCTTCGCGAAGGGACCGGAGTTTTCGAGGGTGACTCCTGACTGGATAACCAGCCTTGATAGCTACGCAATTCCGACCATGCACGGAGGAGTGGATGCAGTCAAGCCATATGTGGACGAGTTTATCGAGTATGCGAAGCAGCATGTGTTAAAGCGGATATTCTTGGAAAATCTGCAATTCAAATGCAAATTTATAAATAAAATCATCTGTAAAATGATTTTGAGTAATACCGCTGATTACCGACGAGCACTTGCTCTTGAGGAGCATGGACAGGAGGATGCTGATGCCGTCTGGACATGATTATACGTGCAATTGTCTTGCCAGATCATGCTCATTGTCGTACCGATTCCTTGCAATGAGTCCCATTGTCATCCGGAGATTGATCTCCGAGACAGGAACGAAAACCGGGGAGTCAGTCTTGCAGATCATCTGGTCAACGCCGAGAAACCCTTCATAATGCCCTACGAGAGTATCTGCAAGAATAGTTGTCAGATTTTCGCGGATAGTAGTCAGAGTGTCTCGTGAGATATATCCGGCTATCATATCCTCGATATCCTCGTTACTTGCAAGGATATTCCTGCTGTAAGCGCCGTTCCTGGATTCGAACAGGGAATAGCCGATGAAATCCATGCCTTCATGATGACATTCAAAGAGCATGGCACATTCCTTTATTATCTCAAACCGTCGCTCGACTATAACAGAACCCTGTTTGTCAAGTGTTCTCCGGCACCATCCTTCGTCGCTTTCGGAAAGCCTTTCCCTTACAAAACGGATTCCTTTCCCGCTGCCTGACAACGGTGACTTCAGGACTGCACTGCCATTGGCTGATACGAATTCCTCTATCTCAATGACACTTTTAGCGACGATTCTGTAATCAGGTCCGATGACCAGTGCATCTCCACAGTTTAGGCGTGAATGCACATCCAAGGCAAACTCACGCCTTGAGTGAGTGCGTATGAACTGCAGCTCTTCTTCTGAAGGCAGGGTGGCAGGATCAGTGCCTTCATTGATGAGCCGTTTCTTCAGAGAGTGGTTCCATCCCCAAGGAATAATGTTCCGACGTTGCTTGTTTGGCCGCTTTAGATGTTCGGACAGGTCTATGTTCTCTTTCGCATATCCCACGGCAGACCTTGGGGGCACGAAGTTCTCGTCCCCATTGGCAATGCACAGGTCGTGTTCCGGATTGAATATATAGATCTGTTCAGACATCCTATGGCCTCTACGCTGACTTATCCCAGTCTAACGGCTGTTCCCGATGCAGTCACCATCAACATTCCACCACCTTCACCGAGGACCTCATAGTCAATGTCGATTCCTACGACGGCATCGGCTCCCATCGCTCTTGCCCTGTCTTCAAGTTCCCTCAATGCTTTGGTCCTGGCTGAGAGAAGCTCATTCTCGTATGAACTTGAGCGGCCGCCGATGATGTTGCGGATACTTGCTCCGAAATCTTTGAAGAAATTTACTCCGCTGATAACTTCTCCGAATACTATTCCCTTGTATTCCACGATTGTGCGTCCTTCGATGGACTGTGTTGTAGTAAGTATCATATTCCTTGGTATTGAATGAATTGATTAACCATATGGTAAAAAGGCACCCTTTCGGATGCCTGTAGTTGCAGATTCATAGTGGCGCAAGTGTTATCTTGCCTATCAGTCGATACAAATTTATGCAATCGTGCTGACTTATGCAACAGTGTATATCTAACATCCTGTTCCGTCAATATTGCAAGCCGCACCTGATGTGTATTCAGGCTCTGATGATGCAGTCTCCGTTGACGCGAGATAATGTTTCATCGAGATGATTACCTCTCCGTCGTCCTTTACAAAGCAGGGGATTCCGATCGTTCCTCTCTCACGCACCTTAGCAAATGCAGGATGATTGTCCCTGAGTCCGAGAAACTCCTTCAGGTTCCTTGCCTGTTTTCCGATATCGATGATCTCATAGTCCGGATTGTCTCCGTACAGCTGCTTGGCCTGAGCGCAGTCAAGACAGCTTTCCATTACATATATTCTTGTCATGTCTGATCCTTATTTTTCGATTTCACCTTCCCAAGTAATGATCCCCCCGTCCAGCTCGGTCACTTCGAATCCTTTCCCGACAAACCTTTCTGCTGCAATCTTGCTTCTTCTGCCACCTCTGCAATATACTGCAACAGGCTTGTCTTTGTCAAGGCAGTCCATCTGCTCGAAGAAGTCCTCCCTGTCAAGGTCTATGTTCACTGCACCCGGGATATGGCCTTCGCTGAACTCCTGCGGAGTGCGTGTGTCTATGATCTGTACATCAGGATTCTCGAGAGCTTCTGCAAACTCCTGAGCATTCACTGAATCGTATCCGTTGCCGCATCCTACGGCAAATACAATCGCTGCAAATAGTATAGATATCTTTTTCATAATCTTGTTTATTTTAGAACAATTCAAAATTAGGAATAATTTTCGAAAGTTCCAAATAAACTTGAGAATGACTATTCTGACACGATGTCCAGCAGCTTTCCGAAATCATCTATTATCCAGTCTGCATCGCTGAGGCTTTCCATGCTTCCGTTGCCGTATGTTACTCCGCAGGTGCGTGTGCTGGCGTTTCTTCCCATCTGAATGTCAAAGGACGTATCACCGACGACGATGGCTTCTTCCGGATTGATTCCGAACCTCTGGAGCGTTCTCTTTACCGGTTCCGGATCAGGCTTCCCCTTGTTTACATCATCTGCTCCCAGGATATAGCTGATGAGTGATGAGAGTCCGCGACTTTCCACATACTCTGCAAGAGAGGCATGGCTTCTGCTGCTTGCGATAGTGAGAATGATTCCTTGGGATTTGAGTACCTTTAGTGTCTCGATGACATTGGGGTAGATCTTTACTGCATCTTCAGTATTGAACTCATGGAAGAGTCTTCGGTATGTCCTGGCATACATGTCCCCATCAATACTGCATTCCGGGAAAAGGGCTGAAGGTATCTCGACCAGCCTCAGGCCGATCATGGCCGCACATTGCTTGTCTGTGCGGCAGGGGAGCCCCAGCTCGCTGATCGTGGCCTGCATTGTCCTGATGATGACCGCAGCAGTATCTGCAAGGGTTCCGTCGAAGTCCAGTATGACCATTCGGCCAGGTGACATGTGCTTTTCTTTAAAGAGTGTTTCCATATCAGAACTCCTTGCAGACTTCAAGTCCTTCCTCTATTGCCTTGGAAACCCTTTCCTCGATTTCTTCTGGTGTGCTGTAGTCCATGTTCTGAGCAGAGATGACTGTCAGTTCACCCCAACCCCATAGATAAGACAGTGCCTTGATATAGGGAGTAGCCTGTTCTAGAGAGTCTCCGGTATTGATATTCATACCACGTGTGGTTATGTACATCACCTTCTCTGCCTTGCACAGACCATAGCACTCCTTGTTGTTACTGTCGAAGGTAACTCCGAAGAGCGACATGTTCTCGAAGAAGACTTTAAGGGCGCTTGGGAAGCTCATATCCCAGAATGGTGCGGCAATGACAATCCTGTCAGCAGCGGCAATCTTCTTGGCAAGGGCCACATGTTCAGGAGGAACAATGCCTTGATTTCTGTCTTCCAGAGTATAATTATCTGCAACCGGGTACAGGTTCTTTGTCAGGTCCACGGTCTCAACATTATATCTCTTGCGTAGCTCCTCTATGATGGGAGTCGCGATCCTTCTTGTTCTTGAACCTGCCCTCATGCAGGCATTGATGTATATGAGATTCTTCATGTCAGATTATATTCCTAATTTCTTCATCCGGGAGATAATCGCACTTGATTTTCTGCCGAAATGATCAGCGATTTCATGTACTGATATGCCTTCTGACCACATCTGCTTTAGTTCTTTATCCGCTTCCTCTGTCCATGCGTCGTACGCGTTCGGATGTTCCTGTCGAGCGGCATATACTGAATATACCGGCTCTCCGGTCAGTCTTTTGTATGCCTTGAGATATTTCTTCAGACGCTTTACATCCTTGTCGCTCAGGTAGGGGAGACGACGGATGTCCATATTGTCGGTCAGGTCGTTGATCTTTACGGCAACTGCCAGAGGATTCTTCTTTACACGGTCAATGAAGTCATCGTAATTCTCGTTCTCTGATGTCTTGGTGACACACTTAAGAGCTGCAATGACCTTGTCAGAGAATCCTTCCTTTGCGAGTCTTTCAAGAGTCCAGTCAGTGTCCTCGATTACGTCGTGAAGTACCCCGACAATCTTCTCCTCCTCGGTCTTTCCCATTTCCATCACGCGGAGAGGATGACCGATATAATCCCTGCCGGCTTTGTCAAGCTGTCCTTGATGTGCTTCGGTTGCTATCTCTATAGCTCTTTGCAGAGTACTCATCGTTTATCTTTTCTTTGTCTTACGGGCTGACTTCACGGCCATCAGGGTCATTTCGTCAACCATGGATTTCTTTGCTGCCAAGAAGTCAAGGAAGGCTGCCACCAATGGGAATAGTGCAGTTACCGAGAATGACATGATATTGCGGTTCATGAAGAAGTCGATGCCTATCCATATCTGGAATCCTATCGCAAGAAGGCCTGCTATTGCACTCACGCGTGCCTGCAGGAAGAAGGTCTTGAAGCTGGCGCATGCGGCAATATGTGCTGTTATGAGCATTATCATCAGCACGAGATATGGCATCTTCTCGCTGTATCTTATGGTCACTTCTGCTCCGTCAGGTCCGACGATTGTCGCGAATATGCAGAAAAACATGGAAAATATGAGGGCTGTCGCCACTCCGAGGTATAATGTCTGTATTCTTTGCCACATGGTCTTGTCTGTTTTTGTAAGATGACAAAAGTAGGAATTTTCGAATGAAAAAACTATATTTGGCAAAACATACAAACAACAGATAATATTTGAGAATATGAGAATCGCAGAATCAGAACTTATAATCAATGGCGACGGATCGGTGTTCCACCTTCATCTTCGTCCTGAAGAACTTGCAGACAACGTGATCCTTGTGGGAGATCCCGGAAGAGTTGACATGATTGCCGAATATTTCGAGGAAAAGGAATTCAGACACGCTTCACGTGAATTCGTGTCTGTGACCGGAAAGTACAAGGGAGTCAGGATGACGGCGCTTTCTACCGGAATCGGAACAGACAATATCGACATCGTGATGAACGAGCTTGACGCCCTTGCTAATATTGATTTCGAGACACGTGAAGTTCGTCCCGAGCACCGCACATTGAACATCATCCGCATCGGAACATCCGGAGCCATCCAGCCGGAGATTCCTCTCGGTTCATTTGTCTTCTCTCATGTCTCTGTGGGATGTGACGGCCTTCTCAACTGGTATGCAGACCGTGACAATATTGCAATGCAGGATATCGAAGAGGCTTTCAAGGCCCACACAGGATGGAACAAGCATCTTCCTGATCCATATTTCGTGAAGGCCGGTGAACGTATGTCCGAGCTTTTCCGTGACTGCACCGTTCCTGGCATGACCATAGCCGCATCCGGCTTCTATGGCCCTCAGGGACGTGTTCTGAGAATGCCTCTTGCAATGCCGGATATGCTCGATACATTCGAGAGCTTCCGCTTCGGAGACCTCAAGGTTACGAATTTCGAGATGGAAGGATCAGCAATAGCAGGTATCGCGGCTCATCTCGGCCATAATGCCGGAACCGTCTGCTGTATCATCGCTCACAGACATCATAAGGCGTCAAATCCTGATTACAAGCCTCAGGTCCGCAAGCTTGTTGAGCTTGTACTTGATAAACTCGCAGAATAAGGCATATGAACAGATTGTGGATCTATAGGATAGCTGTAGTTGTCCTTGCTGTCGGACTGGCAGCTGCACTTCTTGTCAGGAAGGATGGAAATGCTACTTCTGAAACCGATACTGCTCCTGTTGTGTCCGGCTGGAGGAATATCGAGCCTTCGGAGGTGGAAGACAATTTCGTGAAGCTTCTGCATGAAAATATGGGACTTCTCACAATGGGAGATCATGGTCAGACTAATTCCATGACAATCGGATGGGGCACGTTCGGAACCTTGTGGAGCGTTCCTGTTTTCAATGTATATGTGTCGGAAGACCGATATTCGCATGGATTGATGGAGGCTTGTGAGACATATACGGTGTCCTTCCTCAGCAAGGAGCACAGGGATGATGTAATATATCTTGGAACCCACTCCGGAAGGGAGGGGGACAAGATTTCGCAGACATCACTGACTCTGAAATATACCGATAGCGGCACTCCATATTTTGAGGAGGCCTTTCTGGTGATTGAATGCAGGAAACAGTACGGAGCTCCTTTCGATGCCTCTCGTCTGGGAGAGATACCTTCCGGCTTCTATGACAGGAGTCATGTGGGAATCCACTCTGCATATGTCGGTCAGATCATGCAGATCCTGGTGAATGACGATAACAGATGATCGTTGAGCGGGTAACGGGGGTCGAACCCGCGGCCCTCGGCTTGGGAAGCCGATGCTCTACCACTGAGCTATACCCGCAGAAATCTATGCAAATATTGCTATTTGTCGGCTGGAATGCAATTTTCCAGCCGTTTTTTTTGTCAGAATTCCGTGACTCTTGTCCGAATTCCCAGACACTTTGCCACGAAGTCCATATCAAGGGCATCTTTTCTGCTTCGTGGCTGGAATCTTCAGTTTTCCGTGAAAATACTGCCACGAAGTACACGAGAGGAGGGATATAGAGCCCGTCTGCAGAGAATTTAACAAAAAATTATTGAACCTTCTGATTGCCTGAAAGTTGAAAAAATGTTACTGAAAAGCCCTGATGTGCTTACGGTTTGTAAGGGATATTGTCTATATGCTTTGAATTGAAGTAGATAGAATAAAATCTTAATAAATTGTTTTAAAATGAGTTATAAAAATTTTGTGTATATTTGCACCCGAAAAGTTAGTAAGTGAGTATGGCAGCGATGCCGTAAGTAGTTACAAATTTAAATTGATTAATTGTTATGGAAATCAACAACATCGGAAACAATGCTGGCGTTATATGGAATGTACTTAACGCAAATGGTAAGATGACAGAGACTAAGCTTAAGAAGGAGTCAGGTCTCGGCAGCGCAGAGTTCTACACAGCTCTCGGCTGGCTTGCTCGCGAGGGCAAGATCAACACCGAGGTAGAGGTAAAGGGCTCAAAGTCTTGCGAGTACTACTCACTCAACGCCTAATTGAAATCAAGGGGACTGTCAAAGTCCCCTTTTTTATTCCATCTCCTTGATCTCATCCAGCACGGTTGAGGCTTTTTCGTAGCCGTCTGCCGGAGCCTTCCATATGGTGGCGATGACGATACATCCGATGAGACCGAAGATGACTGCGACGAGGAAAACGGAGTTCCAGCCGAATCTGTCAGCGAGATAACCGAAGCCGATGCCGGCGATTGTTGTGGCGGCATATCCGAATATGCCGAGGATTCCGTTAGCTGTGGCACATGCTCTCTTTGTGGCCTGCTGGGATGCGGCGACGCCGAGAAGGGCCTGAGGACCATATACGAAGAAAGCGGAAAGGCATATCAGAAGGGCACTGACGAACCAGTGTGCCGACTGCGGGGTCTTCCAGAACAGGAAGAAGCAGAGTGTCGCTCCGATTGTGCATATGAGGCATGTCCTCTGGGCCTTGTTCTGCATGAACTTGTCGGTGAACCATCCGGCAACCAGAGTTCCGAGGACGCCACCAGCCAGTTCGGACATGGCAACGATATTTGCGGACATCGCAATTTCGAATCCTTTATATTGGGTGAGGAAGGATGTGCCCCATTCCAGAATCGTGAACCTTATCACATAGATGCAGAAGTTGGATAATGCGAGAATCCAGATTATCGGATTGCGGAATACGAGCCTGCTGAGGAAATGATTGTAAGCCTTGCCTGTAAGCTGTTTTTCCGGTTCGCCGGCATGTCCTTCCGATTTGTGGTCCATCTCTTCCACTTCCGGAAGGCCTACGGATGAAGGCGTGTCTCTAAGGGTAAGGAACACCACGACAGCTCCCACAAGTGCTATGGCTGCAGGTATGGCGAAGCAGAGGTTCCATGCCGACATTCCGAACTTTGACAGAAGCCATCCGCAGAGGGCGATCACCACTCCGGCTCCTATCGAATGTGAGGCATTCCAGATCGATTGCTTGGTGGCAAGCTCCGAAGGCCTGAACCAATGTGCCATCAGGCTGGCGCATGGGGGATATCCCATACCATGTATATATCCGTTCACTACCCACAGAGAGCCTATCAGATAGACCAGTCCCATTGTAGCCTTGCCTTCAGCGTCAAGAAGGTTGAACATGCCATCCAGCTTCGGACTGAATGCGATGGCGAAGTTTACGACAGCAGATAGGATCAGTCCTCCTGCAAGAAGCTTCCTGCGGCTGCATCGGTCGGCAATGAATCCGTTCACGAATCTTGACAGACCGTAAATTATTCCATTGAGAGTGATGAAGATACCGAGCTGCAGTTTCGTGATTCCGAGTTCTTCCTGCATGGCCGGGAGTGCCGCACTGAAGTTCTTTCTGAGGAAATAATACAGGATATATGCTATCATGAGGACTATCAGCGTCCTCCACTGCCAGTAGTTGTATTTCTTTCTGATCTGCTGATCCATTTCTGTAATAGTTTTATTCGGAATACAAAATTAATAAAAAAACCATTCCGTCAGTTATGGAAGCATTTCCCTTTCTTTCTGCTTCCGGAACTGACGGAATGGTTTTTTCAAAATGACTTAATTATGGTGAGTCATATTCAGCTTGATCTTCTTGAGCTCTTCGAGCGGCCTCTCCGGCTGTTCTACATCTGAAGGAACAGGAAGACCTGAGAATTCACCGAAATACTGAACGCAGGCGTCGCGCCACCAACGGGCATCGCTCTCCTGGATTTCGAGCTTCGCACGTACTGCTTCCCAGCGCTCAGGATCGACATATGGCTTTGCATTCTCCCAGACTGTCTGGTACTCGCGGACTTTCTTGATGCCCCTGTCATATCTGTGGCATATCTCATCCCACAACGTCCTTCCGGATGACATCTGATATGTCCAAGGAACATGATGGAACCAGAGGATAAGGTCTTCAGGACAGGTCTCGAGCGAATCATACATTGAAGCCAGAGGCTCATGATAATGATTCACATTTCCGCTGCCCTTACGGGTTCTGTCAAAGCCTACACCTTCTGCATCGGCCTTGTGATAATACTTAGGAAGCCAGTCTGCACGTGCTCCAGGAATGTCGCACCATGGCTCAGGACCATAATGATGGCCCCATGCGAATATGTGATGGAAGCCAAGCGGCATCATGTAGTCAACAGCTGCCTCTCTTGAAGTCATCATCATGTCAAGTACCGGCTCGACGAATTCCGGCTTGTCTGTGAATGTCTGGACGATCCACTCCTCGGCGATTTCCTCAGCAGTGAGATCGACATTCCATGCCATTCGGCCGAATCCGTACCAAGATGACTGGGCGAAATGATGACCGCACCAGTTTTCGTCACGTCCGATATTCGCGACACCGGCTATGGCTGTTGTCTTATATACCTCAGGATAAGTCTTTCCTGTAGTGATGTCGGCAATTGTCGATCCTTCTCCTTCGCAATATGTGTCGCTGTCAAGACATTCCTTGAAAAGAGGAATAAGATAAACGAGATGGTTCGAGAATCCGAGATATTCCTGTGTGATCTGGAATTCGGCCATAAGCTGTGTCTCAGGCATCTGACCGAACAGCGGGCTGAAAGGCTCGCGCGGCTGGAAATCAACGGGACCGTTCTTTATCTGAACAAGGACATTGTCCCTGAACTGACCGTCCAGAGGCTGGAACTCCTCTGATGCCTGGTTTGCCCTGTCCGGGCTCTTTGGAGAATATACGAATGCACGCCACATCACTATGCCGTCATAAGGCTTGAGGGCGTCTGCGAGCATGTTCGCACCGTCTGCATGAGTCCTTCCGAAGTCCTGAGGGCCTGGAAGACCTTCCGAGTTGGCCTTCACGAGAAAACCTCCGAAATCAGGTATGAGACTATATATCTCTGCGACTTTTTCTGCCCACCATTCGCGAACTTCCGGAACAAGAGGATCAGATGTCTCGAGTCCGCCAAGGGCTGCTGGTGATGAAAAGTTCACTGATAGATAGACATGGATGCCGTATGGGCGCATGATGTCCGCAATTTCAGCCACTCTTTCAAGATAATCCCTGCGAAGCATCTCCGGAGTGGCGTTCACATTGTTGAGGACGCTTCCGTTTATTCCTATAGAAGCATTGAGACGTGAATATTCCTTGATGAGCTCTACAGGAACGGGTTCTCCCCAATGCCATATGGACCATCCGGCATATCCTCTTTCGACCGTGTTGTCGAGGTTGTCCCAATGATTCAATATCCTTCTTTCGTATGAAGGCTCTTCGCGTATATCAAGTCTGCCTCCCGCCTTTCCTGTCCTTTCGAGACGCTGGAGGGCATATGTTCCGTACATGGCACCGATCTCTGTCTTAGCCATGATAGTCCTTCCTTCCGGAAGATCCCTGATTATGAATCCGTCGTTCCTGAGATCGAGGGACTCGTCAATCCTGATGTCCGCTTTGACTTCAGGAGTTCCTTCAGGGAGCCATAAAGCATTACCATTATCAGCTGGCTTGCTGCAGCTGATAATGGTAAGCAAAATAAATATGAGATACACACTAACCTTATTCATCAATACCTTCGATTGGCTGGATTGTACCGTCTTCGTTGTATTTGAGTTCACAAACCTTGAGGCTTCTGAGCCATGTCTTTCCGCCTGAAGGAACGCTGTCGTGGTGGAAGAGCCACCATTTTCCGTTGTACTCTACGATTGAGTGGTGAGTAGTCCAACCTACTACCGGAGTCATGATTACGCCTGCGTATGTGAATGGTCCGTAAGGATTGTCACCGATAGCGTGGCAAAGGTAGTGAGTGTCACCTGTCGAGTATGAAAGATAGTACTTTCCATTATACTTGTGCATCCATGATGCCTCAAAGAATCTGTAAGGATTGTCTGCTGTAAGAGGGTTTCCTTCCTTGTCAAGGATAACGACTGGCTTTGGCTCCTCTGCGAATCCGAGCATATCCTCGCTCAAACGAACAACGCGGCTTGGAAGAGCTGGCTCCTTTCCTTCTGGAAGATAAGCACTCTCAAGAGCCTTGTTGTCCTTGTAACGCTGAAGCTGGCCACCCCAGAGACCTCCGAAGTAAAGATAGTACTCTCCGTTTTCTTCGAAGACTGCATAGTCGATACTGTAGCTGCCTCTTACAGGATCCGGCTGTGGAATGAAAGGTCCTTCCGGCTTGTCGCTGATCGCAACACCGAGACGGAAGATGTCGTTTCTGTCCTTGAGAGGGAAGTACATGTAGTACTTGCCGTCCTTTCTTGCAACCTCGCAGTCCCAAAGCTGGCGTCCGGCCCATGGAATGTCGGCAACGTCCAGAACCTTGCCGTGGTCAGTTACTTCTGCTGTCATCGGATCGCCCTCAAGGCTCAATACATGGTAATCCTTCATGTTGAAGTGGTCACCGTTGTCGTTCTCGACGAAGTCCTCCGGTTCCCAGTCGTGTGATGGATAGATATAAAGTCTGCCGTCCCATACATGTACGGATGGGTCTGCCATATAGTCCCATGGACAAAGATAACGTTTTGGAGTTTTCATTTTTGTTCTGTTATTAAGTTATGTGATTATGCGTTTTTTGCCCTTGCCTCGATCTCCATGTTGATCTTGTCGATCACGTCATCCTCAAGCTCATACTTCGAGATGATGAACATGGCGACGAAGAGAAGTGCTGCCGGAATCACGCATACGAGCCAGAGGATACCCTGCTCTGCGAGAGCTGTCTGCTGCGGAAGCTCTGCGTTGAATCCTACCAATGAAAGCACGAGTCCTGGAACAACTCCTCCGAGAGCCATACCGGCCTTGAAGAAGATACCTGTCAGTGCGTTCACGATACCTGCAATACGTCTTCCTGATGTGTATTCACCATAAGAAACCACCTCAGGAACAAGTGCCCACATGTAGCCTGTTGCCACGATGATACCAGTACTCTTCACGAACTGTGCGATGCAGAGAAGCCAGAACTGCTTCAAAGCCTCCACCTGTACGAAGATGTACATCATCGCCATACCAACGACAGCTGTTCCGAGGAAGAGGTAGAACATGCCCTTCTTTCCGATCTTGCGCTTGATGGCAGGAACGAGAGGCATGAATATGAATGCAGGGATAGTGCCGAGCCACATGAATGCTGTGGTCATCACAGGTGTCGCACCTACATTATAGTTCATGAAATATGCGTCTGCCGCATTTCCGATACTCATCATTGCGAATGCTGTGATGAAGAAGAATGCGAGGACTCTCAACGGACGGTTGCGGAGGAACTCCATCCAGAGGTCGCTGACCTTCACGTTCTCAGATTCCTTGGCATCCATCACGACTCTTTCCTTGCACTGTGAGAAGCAGAATATGAGCAATGCGAGGCCTGCGAGAGCGAATATGGCCATTGTTATGAACCATGCAGATGCTGATTCAGGCTTGTCTGTGATGGCTGTTCCGTCTGCTGCTACAGGAGCGAAGATGGCGATGACCATAGGGAGCGACTTCACGATAAGCGCACCGAGGTTAGCCATGAACATACGTGTTGAAGTGAGGATTGTGATTTCCTCTGTGTCTCTGGTAAGCGATGAGTTGAGTGCTCCGTATGGTACGTTTACCAATGTGTAGCACATGCTCATTCCCACATATGTGATATATGCATATATAAGTGAGCCGCTGAACTGGTTCCAGAAGCAGAGGATTGCAAGACCTACGAGAGGAATACCGCCTAAGATAAGCCACGAACGGTATTTTCCCCACTTAGGGTTGCCCTTGTCAACAAATGCACCTACGATCGGGTCCCATAATACGTCAACGAGGCGTACGATGAGGAACATGAGGGCTGCCGATCCCGGACTTAAGCCGTAAACGTTGGTGTAAAAGAAGAGAAGCCAGATGCTGACGGTCTGGTAAATCAGGTTCTGCGCCATGTCTCCGGCACCGAATCCGATCCTCTGGAGCCATGAAAGCTTGTAGAAGCCTTTCGCTTCGTTTGCAGTGTTGTTTGCCATGTGTTATTGTTTTAGTGGTTATTGCAGTTAATCTTTACAAAGTTAGTGAAATAATGCTGAATTGTATTGTACTTACTTGTTCATTTGTTTCATCTTTTATAATTAGCGTGTCAAAATGATTACATATTCTGTCAAAAATGAAACATCGGTATCATCGTGTGGACTCCTGTCGGATTCTATGTATAAAAATAGGATGTTTTGAGGCTCAAATCCGATGAAATCTCGAAATAGAATGTTATATTTGTACGATTTTGAATAAGACGAAATCTAACACACATAAATATTATCATGAACAACACTAACGTAATGAATCTTGCTGCAGACAACATCAGAATTCTTGCAGCTTCTATGGTAGAAAAGGCAAAATCAGGTCATCCGGGCGGAGCAATGGGTGGTGCGGACTTCATCAATGTCCTTTACTCCGAGTATCTCCAGTATGATCCTGCAAATCCTAAGTGGGAGGGTCGCGACCGTTTCTTCCTTGACCCAGGCCACATGGCTCCTATGCTCTATTCGCAGCTTGCTCTTGCAGGCAAATTCTCTCTTGAGGAGCTCCAGCAGCTTCGTCAGTGGGAGTCTCCTACACCTGGTCACCCTGAGGTTGACCTCGCACGCGGAATCGAGAACACATCAGGACCTCTCGGACAGGGTCATGTGTTTGCGGTAGGTGCTGCCATCGCTGCAAAGTTCCTTGCTGCACGCACAGGCAACCCTACTTTCGCAAAGGAGACAATCTATGCATACATCTCTGACGGTGGCGTTCAGGAGGAGATCTCACAGGGTGCAGGCCGTATCGCCGGTCACCTCGGTCTTGACAACCTCATCATGTTCTATGACTCAAATGACATCCAGCTCTCTACAGAGTGTGCAGACGTCATGACAGAGGATACAGCAATGAAGTACCGTGCTTGGGGATGGCATGTCATCACTATTAACGGTAACGACTGCGAGGAGATCCGCAAGGCTCTCGACGAGGCAAAGACAGTTGAGGGACGTCCTGTCCT
Organism: Bacteroidales bacterium; assembly: GCA_017437125.1. Taxonomy (GTDB): domain Bacteria; phylum Bacteroidota; class Bacteroidia; order Bacteroidales; family UBA932; genus Cryptobacteroides. Next base: position 209,637 of record JAFSBV010000001.1, read on the forward strand.
CATCATCGGCAAGTGTATCATGGGTAAGGGTGCAAGAAAGGCTGACAACTCGTCATACGAGCGTAACTGCAAGACTCACGGTGCTCCTCTCGGTGGCGATGCATTCAAGAATACAGTGGCTAACCTTGGTGGAGATCCTGAGAATCCTTTCGTGATCTTCGACGAAGTGAAGGCTCTCTATGCAAAGCGTGAGGAAGAGCTCAAGGCTATCGCAGCCGAGCGTCATGCCGAGGAGGCTGCATGGGCTGCAGCTAATCCTGAGAAGGCTGCCGCACAGGCTGAGTGGTTCAGCGGTGCCGCTCCAAAGGTTGACTGGTCACTCGTTCAGCAGAAGGCTGGCGACGCTACAAGAAATGCTTCGGCTGCTGTTCTCAGCCAGCTCGCAAAGCAGGTTCCAAACATGATCTGCGCTTCAGCTGACCTTTCAAACTCAGACAAGACTGACGGCTTCCTCAAGGAGACCACTTCATTCGTTCCTGGCGATTTCAGCGGTGCATTCTTCCAGGCAGGTGTTGCAGAGCTTACAATGGCATGCTGCTGCATCGGTATGGCCCTTCACGGAGGTGTAATCGCAGCCTGCGGTACATTCTTCGTGTTCTCAGACTATATGAAACCAGCTGTACGTATGGCTGCTCTCATGGAGCTCCCTGTCAAGTTCATCTGGACACATGACGCATTCCGCGTAGGTGAAGACGGTCCTACTCATGAACCGGTAGAGCAGGAGGCACAGATCCGCCTCATGGAGAAGCTCAAGAACCATCATGGCAAGAACTCTGTTCTCGTTCTCCGTCCAGCAGACTCAATCGAGACTACACAGTGCTGGAAGATGGCTATGGAGAACACAGCAACTCCTACAGCTCTCATCTTCTCACGTCAGAACATCGAGCAGCTTCCTGAGGGAACAGACTACACTCAGGCAGAGAAGGGCGCATATATCGTTGCCGGTTCAGACGAGAATCCTGACGTTATCCTCGTAGCTTCAGGTTCTGAGGTTTCAACACTCGTTGCAGGTGCTGCCCTCCTTCGTGAGGATGGTATGAAGGTACGTATCGTAAGTGTTCCTTCAGAGGGACTCTTCCGCAGCCAGCCTAATGAGTACCAGCAGGAAATCCTTCCATGCGGTGCCAAGATCTTCGGTCTCACTGCAGGTCTTCCTGTAAACCTCGAGGGTCTCGTAGGTGCTAACGGAAAGGTATTCGGTCTCGAGAGCTTCGGTTTCTCAGCTCCTTACAAGGTGCTTGACGAGAAGCTCGGATTTACTGCTCAGAACGTTTACAACCAGGTGAAGGCTATGTTCTAGCATTTGCTGCAACTATGAAAAGATTCATATCATTTATAATGGTGGCCGCCGCATATATGTGCGCGGCCATCGCTTTATCTGCCGAGGCAAAGGCTGATATCCCTAGCCCGGACGGCTCTACGGTCGTTTCTGTCATCAACAGGGAGGGAGAGGTATATTATCAGATCGAGCATAATGGAAAGAGGCTTGTGCACTCGTCCCGTCTCGGACTTCGCACGAACGCATTTGATTTTTCAGAGCTTGAGTTCGTGACTGCCGAAAATGACCGTGTTGCCGGTGAATATGTCATGAACCGCAGCAAGGCATCCGATGTTTCTTATGATGTGAACAGGTCTGTCCTGACATTCAGGAACAAGGACGGAAAGAATCTTCAGATCGAGTTCCGTGTAGGAAACAATGATGTGGCATTCCGTTACTTCATCCCTAAGGAAGGGGGCACAGGAAGCGTCAGGATCCTTGAGGAACTTACTGAATTCTCATTCCCTGACACTCCTCAGCATGACCATGTCAAGACCTATCTCACTCCTCAGAGTGATGCTATGATCGGCTGGATGCGTACAAAACCGAGCTATGAAGAGTATTATGGCGTAGGAAAGCCTGTGACAGCTCCTTCAGAGTATGGACACGGATATACATTCCCATGTCTTTTCCAGATCGGAAGTGACGGCTGGGTGCTTGTCAGCGAGACAGGAGTGGACGGCAGATTCTGCGGTTCACGTCTTGGAGAGTACTACAAGACATCCGGTCAGATTCCTATGTATTATGACACCATGCAGGGCTACGAAGGCGCTACATACAAGATCGAATTCCCTATGCCGGAAGAGAACAATGGCAACGGCACATCTGAGCCTGCAATCGCTCTGCCGGGTGCAACTCCTTGGAGGACGATCACATTGGGCGAGACACTGAAACCGATTGTAGAGACAACAGTTACATGGGATGTCGTGGAGCCGCTTTACGAGACAGCAAATGAATATGCTTTCGGCAAAGGAACATGGAGCTGGATCGTATGGCAGGATGCCAGCATATGTGTAGAAGACCAGAAGAAATATATCGATCTTTCTTCTGCAATGGGTTTCAGATACAACCTCGTTGACAACTGGTGGGACCAGACCATCGGACATGATGCCATTCCGGAGCTTGTCAAATATGCCAAGGAAAGAAATGTGGAGCTGTTCTTGTGGTACAGCTCAAGCGGATGGTGGAATGACATCGAGCAGAGTCCTGTCCATATAATGAGCAATCCTATTCTTCGCAAGAAGGAAATGAGATGGCTTCGTGACAATGGCATCAAAGGCATCAAGGTCGATTTCTTCGGCGGAGACAAGCAGGAGACCATGGCCCTTTATGAGGCTATCCTCAGCGATGCAGATGATCATGGCCTTATGGTCATATTCCACGGCTGCACCATTCCTCGCGGATGGGAGAAGATGTATCCGAATTATGTGGGAAGCGAGGCTGTACGTGCATCTGAAAACCTTGTCTTCTCCCAGTATGAGTGCGATCAGGAGGCGCAGGCGGCATGTCTGCATCCGTTCATCCGCAACACCGTCGGATGTATGGAGTTCGGAGGATGCTTCCTTAATGAAAGACTCGAAAGGACAAACAAACGCGGTACGACACGCCGCACATCTGATGTGTTCCAGCTCGCGACATGTGTGCTGTTCCAGAATCCGATCCAGAATTTCGCGATCACTCCGAACAATCTCGAGGATGCTCCTCAGGTTTGTCTGGATTTCCTTCGCGAAGTTCCTACAACATGGGATGAGACCCGTTATATTGACGGTTTGCCTGGTGAATATGTGGTTCTTGCCCGTCGCAACGGCGACAGATGGTATGTCGCTGCAGCCAACGCTGTCGATCAGCCGGTGGAGTTCAAGGTTAAGGACGTCCTTGAAGCCCTCGGTCTCGAGGATGCTACGGTGCGTCTTATCGATGGCGGCAACACCCCTGAGGAAAGGTTCGCAAAGCCATCCGGCAAAATCGTTGTCCCTAAAAACGACGGTGCCGTCCTTATTATCGGATAGTATTGGCTTCTATTTGAATATACTGTTCAATACCTCCTCATCCTTGCAGTCCATGTATTTCGCTACAAAATCCTTCGGAGTCATTCCGAAATAATCATGGAATGAGTTCGAGAAATACGAATGTGTGGAGAAACCAACCTTATAGGCAACCTCCGAGATGTTCACCTTATTGTTGATCAGCAGGAAAGCGGCCTGCTTCAGCCTGATCGATTTTATAAGACTGCTTGGTGAGATATTCATGACCTCTTTCAACTTTCTGTTGAGGTGCACGCGGCTCATACCGACTTCACGGCTGAGATCTTCGACTGTGAAGTCGGTATTGTCCATATTGTTCCTTATGGTCTCGATCACCTTGTTGACAAGCTGGCTGTCAGTATCCTTCATCTTCGTGTCTCCGAACCTGTAATCAATTTCCTTGTTGTACTTGTTGCGGATCGTATCACGTGTCGATATTGCGTTAGAAATGGTGCTCTTAAGCATTTCCAGAGATATAGGTTTGGTGAGGAACCGGTCTGCACCGCTATAGACGCACCTCTGCTGGCTGGCTTCGTCTGATGACGAAGTAAGGATTATTACAGGAATGTGGTTGGTCTCAGGATTCTTCTTCACCTTCTCGCACAGTTCTGCTCCATCCATTCCGTCCATCATAAGATCCGTCACAACGGCATCCGGCAGGGTCGTGGTTATCTTCGACCATGCTTCCTTTCCGCTTGCACATACCTCGATATTGTAATAAGCCTGAAGCTCAAGCGCCAGATATGCACGCATCTCACTGTCATCGTCTATCAGCACGATATTCCTCTTGGATCTTGCCTGCTTGTGCTTCACCTTCTCTTCCGGTGCATAGGTCACATCCTCACGGCTTTCAAAATTCTCTCCGGAGAATGCAGGTCCCTTGGTATAAAGATCCTTGTGGTTGGTCGGCTTAGTCATTTCTTCAGGAGAAAGGTGGTCGCAGCCAGTCGGAATCCTAACGGCGAAAGCCACTCCTCCATTTGTATTATAAGCGCGTATGTCTCCATGATGGAGCTCCACCAGCATCTTGGACAGATGCAGTCCGACGCCGGATCCCACCTTGGCATCAAGAACGTCTGTCTGGAAGAATCTGTCGAAAAGTCTGTCCAGATGGCGCTCGTCAACGCTGCTTCCGGAATTCTCGATCACGAACTCCACATATTCCCTGGCAGATGTGTCCAGAATGCCGTTGTTCCTCATGGCACCGCTGACATGAATTGAAATCACACCGTTCTCCGGTGTATATTTGAATGCGTTGGACAGGATGTTGAATATGATCTTGTCGAAGTTTCCCTGATCTATCCACAGACTCGTGACCTCTGACTCCGGAGTTATGGTAAACCTGATGTTCTTGCTGACTGCAAGATTGTCGAACGATTTCATGATGTCCCTGATGAAATAAACGACATCGGTTTCCAGGAAATGAAGCTGCATCTGGCCGCTGTCAACCTTCCTCATGTCAAGCAGCTGGTTCACAAGGCGGAGAATACGGAGAGAGTTCCTGTACATGAGATTGTAAAGCTCTTTCTGCTTCGGATCCTTTTCCTCTTCGCGCATCTTCTTCAACGGGCTCATGACCAGAGTGAGTGGAGTACGTATTTCATGGGAAATGTTCGTGAACATCTTGAGTTTCATCTCCTTGATCTCGGACTCTTCTCTTTCCATCCTACGGATTCTCACCCTCTTTTTCCACTGCATGATGCCGATGCAGGCAAGAATCAGCATGATGACATATAAGATGAACGCCCACCATGAGAGATACCACGGCGGCAGTATCCTTATGCCGATTTCACGATATGATGAATCTTCGTTCTCTCCTTCGAAATATGCCTTTACCTTGAGAATATATCTTCCGGAAGGAATGTTCGTATATGTGACAGTTCTTGAGTCCGGACGGGCATGGTTCCATGCGTTGTCGAACCCCTCCAGCATATAATCATAGACGATCTTGCGCGGATTGGTATATTCCAGAACGGAAAATTTTATTGAAAATATGTTCCTGTCTTCAGGCAGGGTTATCGAAGTAGCCTGGGTGATATGCTTGTCCAGGATGTTCTCCTCTCCAGGCTCATAGATGACTGGTTCGTTCATCACTCTGAGGTCGGAGAAATAAAGAGGAGGTACAGGGTGTGTCCTCTGCTCGACGATATGCGGGTAGAAGGACGTCAGTCCCTTGATTCCTCCGAAATAAAGCTTGCCATCCTTGGCTTTGCAGGATGCTCTTGAATGAAACTCGTTCTCCTGGAGGCCGTCATAATGGTAATAGTTCTTGAATTCTCCGGATGCCGGATCGAATCTTGAAAGACCGTTCAAGGTAGCTATCCAGAGATTGCCGTCGTTACCTTCTATGATTCCGTTGACGACATTGCTTGGAAGTCCGTCGGCCACCGTATATGAAAACGTCTCTTTCGAACGTCTGTCAAAGCGGAACAGACCTTCTCCTGTACCTATCCACATCATGCCGTCCGCGCTTTCACAGAATGAATTCACCCTTATCTTCAAGGATTCATCCACCTCGTACCTGATCAGATCCTTTACCCTGTGGTCATAGCACATAGGGCCGTTGTATGTACCTACCCACAGCATCCCGTCATTGTCAAGGCTGATGTTGCTGACCCATTTGTTGTCGTCTTCGGCATATGTCCTGATCACTTTTTCCTGAGGCAGGGCGATAATCGACATGCCGTTTCCATGAGTTCCGACATAAAGGATATCCTCTTCAGGAGAATATGCGAGACATACGGTCCTTACTGTATTGAGCGCATCCTGATCGCGGAATTGTCTGAATCCGGTCTGCGGAGTCCAGCTGATTAGGCCTCCCAGATACGTGGCGATCCATATCGTTCCTCTTTTGTCCTGTATGACAGACATTATGGAATTGTTGCTGAGGCCTGAATTGCTGTTGGAAAAATGCCTTCTCTTTCCTTCTTTGTCAATATGGAATATTCCGGATCCGTCTGTGCCGACCCAGATGCCTCCGTTCACGGCATCTTCGGTGACGGAAGTTACACAGGAAGAATGCTCTTCTGTCCCTTCCCCGTCTGTCAGAGGTACATCTACAAAGCCGTACATGGACTTGGGAATGACCATGACGCCGGTCTGGAAGGCTCCTACCCATACGTTGCCCTGATTATCTTCCATGAGACTATGCACCTTCCAGGAAGAAGTCCGGTATGGAGTGTTCGGAAGGGTGATGTCATAAAGTCTCTCGGTTTCAGCATCGAAGAGCTTGATTCCGTTGTTTTCCAGACCTGTCAGAAAGGTCGATTCCCCATATTGAGGAGCTATGTTGTTCTTCAGGAGACTCTCCACCTTGCATCTTGAAGCGCTTGCATCTTTTGCCCTCCTGACCGAACCGCTTTCATTGTCATATATGAGAATGCCGTGGCTGGATGTTCCGATGATAATCTTTCCAGTCTTGACGTCCTCTGTGAAGGATCTTACCGTTATCTCTTTCGGGAGACCGTTACGTCTGATGTCTGACACGGAACCTGTCTTAAGGTCAATGACTGCGATGCCACCGTCTTCCGTGCTGACCCACAATCTTTCCTTGCTGTCCTTGAACAGCTTTCTGATGAACCGTGAGGGCAGTCCGGAATTGATTGTCAGCTGCATCTTGCTGTCAACATCATGACTGACAGGATCCAATACATAAATGCCATGACCTGAAGAGGCTGCAAGTATCTTGTCCTCTCCGTTGATCCGGGCCTGGATGATGTCAGCTATGTGCTGGTCTGACAAAGGAACATCCGTATCCTTGAGATCGACCTTAGTGAAGGAGTTATATGATTCGTCGAAAATCTGAAGTCCAGCCGAAGTTCCTGTCCAGAATGTTCCATAGCTGTCTTCAAACACGCTGATCACAAGATCGCTGGCTATCGAATTCGATGAGTTCCTGTTGAAGTTGAATGTGGCGAAATCCATTCCGTCAAATCTGGCAAGTCCGCTGGCGGTGGAAATCCATATGAATCCTTCCTTGTCCTGATATATGCTGTTTATCTGACTGTTAGGGAGTCCTGAACCGGAGGTGTATATCCTTGCCGTCTGTGCCCCGGCCGGGATGAACATGGACAGTACGGATAAGGCTATTGTTATAAATTTGTGTTTCATTTGTGTTATTAGTGTGGTTTCTTGTTGCAAAAATATCATAAATATCTGGAGAATGCCTGCTTTTGTGTTGAAAATGATACATTCTGGCCGGGAATGAAGCTGCATTCTGTTTCAAAATCTAATGACTTTGTTACGGAAAAGACTTTTCAAATCCAATATGATGGCTAAATTTGTATCATCTAAAAACAAATGATTATGGAAAAGACCTGGAGATGGTTCGGAAAGAAAGATAAGATCACCCTTTCCATGCTTAGGCAGATAGGAGTAGAGGGTATAGTTACAGCGCTTCACGAGGTTCCAAACGGAGAAATATGGACTCTCGAAGCCATAAACGATCTCAAGCAGTATATCGAGTCATACGGACTCAGATGGTCTGTCGTAGAAAGCCTTCCTGTATGTGAGGCAATCAAGTATGCAGGTCCTGAAAGGGACATGCTGATCGAGAATTACAAGATAAGTCTTGCAAATCTCGGCAAGGCGGGAGTAAAGACCGTGTGCTATAATTTCATGCCGGTGATCGACTGGATCAGGACAGATCTCGAGCATCCGTGGGCAGACGGCTCGTCTTCGCTATATTTCGACATGGCCCGCTTTGCATATTTCGACACGAGAATACTTGCCAGAGAAGGTGCTGAGGCAGATTATTCTCCTGAAATCCTTGCGAAGGTTGAGGCTCTTGACAAGGTCATTTCAGACGAAGAAAAGGCCGATCTGATAGACTCCATAATCGTCAAGACCCAGGGATTCGTCAACGGCAACATCACTGAAGACGACCTCAATCCGGTCGAGATATTCCGCGGCCTTCTCAAGCAGTACGACGGCATCACTCGTGACCAGCTTCGTGAAAATATGAGGTATTTCCTCGCTGCGATAATGCCGGTATGTGAGGAATATGGAGTGAATATGTGCGTTCATCCTGACGATCCTCCTTTCCAGGTTCTCGGACTTCCTCGAATCGTGACATGCGAAGAGGATATAGAATGGTTCCTCAAGGTAGTTGACAACCCTCATAACGGCCTGACATTCTGTGCCGGATCCCTCTCGGCCGGAATACACAATGACGTGGTGAAAATGGCTGAGAGATTTGCGGACCGTACCCATTTCGTACATCTTCGCAGCTGCAACGTGCTTCCTGACGGAAACTTCATCGAGGCCTCCCATCTTGAAGGACGCGGTCATCTTGTGAAGCTCGTACAGATATTCCAGAAACAGAAGGCCGATCTTCCAATGAGGGTGGATCATGGCCGTACGATGCTCGGTGACGAAGACAAGGGATATAATCCTGGATATTCATTCCACGGCAGGATGCTCGCCTTAGGACAGGTTGACGGCATCATGGCGGCAGTCAAGGAAATGACAGCTGAACAGATGAAATAAAAAATGAAGATGAAGAAGCTCTGTCTGTATCCGGCACTTGCTGCCTTGGCTCTTTTCATGGCATGTGAGCCGGAAGTGATTCCTGACGAAGATAAGGAACCGGAGAAGGAAGATATCGTTGACCCGAAGCCGGAGCCTCCGACTCCTCCTGTTGACGAAGAGAAAAAGGAACCCTCATATGACAATCTCGGAGCATATGATGACCTTAAGAATTATGTGAACCGCGATCTTGTTCCTGATTTCAAGCTGGGAGCAGGCGTGAATGTGCCTTCATATCTTCAGCAGGCACAGGTATATGATCTGGCTGTGGCTAACTTCAATGAGGTTACAGCTGGAAATGCCATGAAGCAGTCTTCTGTCCTGAGAAGGGACGGTTCAATGGACTTTACGGAGGTGAAGAAGTTCATTGAACTTGCAGATCAGTCAGGCATGACCGTTTACGGCCATACGCTGGCGTGGCATGCACAGCAGTCGAATGATTATCTCAATGACCTGATCAAGGGAAAGAAGGTCGAAGTTCCTTCAGGAACAGGAACGGAAGTGATTCTTCAGGCTGATTTCGATAATGGAACCAGTCCTTTCATGGGCTGGGGCAATGAATCCGTTAGAGAGGTTGTTGACGGTGTGCTGAAAGTCAGCAACCCATCTTCGGTTCAGAACTGGCAGGCTCAGTTCGCATATGATGTCCCTTCTCCTTTTGTGAACGGCCAGGAATATAGATTGAAGTTCAGGGTCAAAGGCTCTTCAGAAGGTTCTCTTGCAGCCGGATTCCAGATCACTGACGGTTACAGGTCTGCCGGAGAATTCCCGAACGTGCAGTTCGGAAAGGAATGGAAGGAAGTAGAGATCGATTGCATATGCAGTGCTGATGGAGGTACCCGTCTCATTTTCAGCTTTGGAGCCTTTGCCGGCGACATATATATTGATGATTTCGTGTTTATGGCTACGGGTACTGGATATACATACGAGCCGATGACTCCGGAGGAGAAGAAGGAAGTGCTGACCGATGCCATGGACCGTTGGATCAAAGGCATGATGGAAGTGACTGCAAAGAAAGTCTCTGCCTGGGATGCCGTGAACGAATCTGTATCCGGTGCGGACCGTGATGGTGACGGATATTATGAACTGGAATCGGCGGTATGGGGCAGTCCGAATAATTTCTATTGGCAGGACTACCTCGGTTCAGAAGACTATATCAGGATAGTAGTAGGGAAGGCTCGCAAATATTATGAAGAATTTGGCGGAACAAAGCCTCTGAAGCTTTTTATCAACGATTATAATCTTGAATCTGACTGGGACGACAACAAAAAGCTCAAGAGCCTCATCCATTGGATAGAAGTATGGGAGTCGGACGGAGTGACGAAGATTGACGGAATCGGAACCCAGATGCATGTCTCGTATTATGAGAATCCTTCAATTCAGAAAAGCAAGGAGGAACATTATGTGAAGATGCTTCAGCTTATGGCCGATAGCGGAAAGCTGGTGAAGATCTCCGAGCTCGATATGGGATATGTGGATGCGAACGGCAACACTGTGCCGACAGTGAACATGACGGACAAGCAGCACAGGGCTATGGCTGATTATTATGAATTCATAGTACGCAAATATTTCGAAATCATTCCTTTTGCCCAGCAGTACGGCATCACCCAATGGTGTATGCAGGATGCCGGAGGAGAACTCGGCACAGGATGGAGAGGGGGAGAGCCTGTAGGACTTTGGGACAGCAACTTCCAGAGAAAATATGCTTATGCAGGATTTGCAGAAGGACTAAAATACTTGTAGAATGAAACGTACGGCTTTATTGCTTATTGCAATATTTTTCACCATATGCATGTCCGGACAGAAGAGCGGACTGCGGGAGCATGGGGATGCTGTCCAGCTGACGGTCAATGGCAGACCGTTTCTTGTCCTTGGCGGAGAGCTTGGTAATTCCTCAGCGGCATGTCCTCAGGATATCGAGGCCAATTTCGCGAAACTGAAGCGTATGGGACTGAATACGGTCCTGGTTCCTGCATATTGGGATCTTCTGGAGCCTGTGGAAGGACAATTTGATTTCAGCCTGACCGACAAGGTCCTGGAAGAAGCCCGGAGGAATGATCTGAAAGTCATATTCCTCTGGTTCGGAGCATGGAAGAATTCCATGAGCTGCTATGCGCCTCTCTGGTTCAAGAAGGACTTTGAAAAGTATCCGAGGGCATATACCAGGGAAGGCAAGCCTCTGGAGATAGCAAGTGCATTCTCGGAGAATGTGTTCAAGGCTGACAGCAGGGCGTTCAGGAAGTGGCTGGAGCATATAGCTGATGCTGACAAGGAGCACGGAACGGTGATCATGGTTCAGATAGAGAATGAAATCGGCATGCTTGAGGATGCCCGTGACCATTCCAGGACAGCCGACAGGCATTTCCGGTCTCAGGTTCCTGAGGCTCTGATCGGACACCTGCAGTCTCATAAGGAAAGCCTGCATCCTGACATGGCTGAAAAATGGGCTGCAAACGGATCAAGGACAAAAGGAACATGGACTGAAATATTCGGAGACGACATCTATACTGATGAGATATTCATGGCATGGCATTATGCGGAATATGTGGAACGGATGGCCCGGATCGCCCGTGGCATATATGATGTTCCGCTTTATGTCAATGCTGCGATGAACAGTCGTGGACGCAAACCGGGAGAATATCCTTCTGCAGGCCCTCTGGCCCATCTGAAGGATGTATGGCATGCAGCTGCACCATCTGTCGATTTCCTCTCTCCTGACCTTTACGACAACGGCTTCAAGGACTGGGTGGCGAAATACGATCTTGAAGACAATCCGCTGTTCATTCCTGAGACCAAGCATATGCAGAACAACGGTGTAAGAGCATTCTATGTGTTCGGAGAGCATGATGCCATCGGCATAAGCCCTTTCGCGATAGAGGATGGTTCTGACGAGCAGGGAACTCCGTTTGTGGAAGGATATGAAAAGCTTCGCGAAATGATGCCTCTCATCACCGAATGGCAGGGCCGGAATGCTATGTGGGGCCTTCTTTTCGATCAGGAGGACAAGGAAAGGGTCATAGTTGACGGTGACCTCACCCTTACTTGCAGACATAATTTCACGCTTCCTTGGGATCCACGAGCTACAGACGGTTCCGAGTGGCCTGAGGGTGGCGGAGTAATAATCAGGCTGGCAGAAGACGAATATGTTGTAGCCGGAAACGGAATCGTCGTTGAATTTGCCAAGACAAGCGAGAAGTCCCATGCAGAGGCTGCCAAGGCTCTTGGAGAAGACGGCTTTGCCGCAACAGGATCAGATGCAGAGAATGCTGCTCAGAAGCGTTGGACAGGCTCACGTTGCGGATTAGGTTCTGTCGATGAGGTTAATGTACTTCCGGACGGTTCCTTTGAATATGTGCGTCGTCTCAACGGCGATCAGGATCACCAGGGCCGTCATGTCCGCATCTCGGTCGGAGATTATAAAGTCCTGCATGTGAAACTTTACGAATACAGATAGCTTACGCTTTTAGCATGGAAATTGACAATGATGCTCACTGATTAAATTATCAGTGATATGAAACGTCGATTTGAGAATCTTACAAAAAGGGCCGGCCGTGCTGTAAGGCATTGGTGGCTCATGACGATTGCCGGTGTGCTGGGAATAGCAGCCGGCATCGCTGTATTTGCTTTCCCTCTTGAAAGCTATGTGACATTGAGCATACTCTTCGGAGTCCTCATGCTTGTCGTCGGAGCAGCAAAACTCATTGCGGCTTCCACCAGCGGCAATTATTTCATGATGCGCGGCTACGTCATAACAGGAGGCGTCCTTGACCTTCTCCTGGGACTTTTCCTTTGCATCAATCCTGGAGTCACCCTGATATTCCTTCCAATAATGATGGGATTCTGGATGATGTACAACAGCTTCATCCTGATCGGATTTGCCGGTGACATGGATACCTTCGGCATCAGAGGCACAGGATGGATTATGGGAGGAGCCATCCTGCTCCTTATACTTTCAGTTCTTGTCCTTATCAACCCGTTTGGTGCGGGAGTTGCTACTGTAGTGGTGTTGGCGGGCGTAGGACTGATCGTTTTCGGACTTCTGCTCTGCTCTTTGTCAATGACTTTGAAAGAAGTCCATTCTGCTTTCGAGTCAGAATACGACCGTTGACCGGTTAGTGTAGTGTTGGTAGCGTCAGGAGGATCCTCAGGTTCTCCTGACGTGTTGCATGTGCCTATTCGGACCAGCGGAAACCGAACTGGACACGCTCGGAAGAATTTATCATCTTCTCTGCGCCTGCCCTGTCGAGCTCCACAGGACCGGTTACGAATTCCGGCACATTGTAGGATCTGTTCTGGTAGCTGTAGTAATGCAGAGGATGCTTCTGCGGAAGCATGAATGGCTTGCTCTCCTGGCCGTTCTCATCGATGTGTGTGAAGAAGAGACGGGTATATAGACCGTCATCCCTGCGGCTGCTGAACATCAGCCAGCGGCTGTTTGAAGACCAGCTGTGGTAGGATTCCGTGTCATGGCTGTTGGCCTTGTCCATCGGACGTGACTCACCTGTCTCAAGATCCAGGATCCACAGGTCAGCCTCATGGTGCCATATGCTGAAGTTGCCGTAGTCGGAAAGCGTATATACCAGGAACCTTCCGTCATATGAAGGCTTGGGGAAAGACACGCTCCTGCCCATTCCCTCTGCAAATATCAGAGTGTCGATCCGTGAGCCGATGCTTCCTGTTGCCGGGTCAAAGTCAACGCTGCACAGATTGTATCTTATCTCCTCCACTTCGGCAGGAATCGGCCTTGGAGTAGCGGCGCAGAAGAACAGTTTCCTTCCATCGGCTGAAAATGCAGGGAAGGTTTCCCAGACATTCTCCTTTTTCACGGATGCAGAGGTTATCAGGCTGTTGTTTCTTACGTCATATACCTGAAGATCGGAATCAAGATCGAATACCTCGATCAGCTTGTCTGCAAGTACATGGAAGCCCTGGCGTGTGCTGTTTGATGAATATGCTATGTAATCTCCTCCGGGATGCCAGTATGGATATACGCAGAAGCCAAGCGTGCTGTCAGTCTGGGTATTGTATGCCGCCATTTCCCCGTCAAGATTCAGCAGAGTAGCTCCGTGGCTTCCTCTGATATGGAGACTGTAATTATCCGGATTGCCCCTGTTGTATGCATGACAGTTCACGCATCCGTCAAACTGGGTGTTTTCCAGAAGTGCCTTTTCCTTATAGCTGGAAAGCTCTCTTTCATGGATGCCCATCTTGCTATAGACCTCATATCCCGGAGCAATGAGACGGTAGTTGATGCCGTAATCTATATCATCTTCAGATACATGTATGGTCCATGGATCGGGAAGTACACTGCTTTTCACGATGATGTCATCTCCTTTCGCAGCCTCGAGGAGCTTCTTCCATTCCCTGTCCTTCCATACTACCTCACGGCCCTTTATGGAAATGTTCATGTCACCATGACTGAATGTGGTCACAGGCACTGGACCGTCAGCAGCGGTATAGCAGAAATTGAGCGGCGCTATTCCCACAGGAACCGTCACGTCCATATAATCCGGCCATATCGGCCCGTCGGTATAATATGCTTCTGACGGATCAAACCTGTAGCATGAGGCGGCCGTCAGAATGCCGAGCAATATATAAAGAACTCTTTTCATCATTTGAAGCGATAATAATAGTAGAACCAATAAGTGTTTCCGAACTCCTTCTGCATGCTTGCCTCATCCCTGCCGGACTGGAAGCCGGAAATGAATCTGGCGAAACTTGATGCCACATTCCGGGTCACAAAGCCAGGCATTCCCTCAGGTCCGTCATGTGTAAGAGCCCAGTAGAGGACTACAGCCTCCTGATAATGACGTGCGTCGTAACCATCCTGCAGAAGCTTGTGACATTCGAAGAAACGTGGAAGATCCTTGCGCAGCAGACACCAGGCAAGCAGGTAGTCCATTGCCATGACATTGGCCTTGTTCTCGACATAGAGAAGACCAAGCATGGAATCCATCTCCTCCTGACTGAACATGAAGTCATGATCCTTCATTCTGACAGACCGCATCCATGAATATTCAGGAACTTTGTCGATAAGTGCCGGATCATCGAGCAGCTTCTCCGTCTCTTTCGCCCATTTCCTGTAGAAAACGGTCTGCTTGAGGGCATTGACGTATTTTCTTGCCACTTCATAGTCTCCGTTTATCAGGTTGGTCTTGGCCAGCATCTGTGTAAGCCTTGCACTCTTCTGGAAATCAGGAATGCCCTCCTGGGCCTCAAAGAAGAAGGTCTGTGCGGTGTTTATCATTCCGAGGTGGTAATAAACCGTTCCTGTCGGAACAGGAGAAAAATGGTCTCTCGTGAATTCCGGTACAAGGCCTGCAGGGCCGTTCTGGAAGAAGGAAAACATGTCGCTGGACATATGCTTTGTCTTTGCAAGGGCAAGATTGGTACATTCCACAGCGATAGGAGAATCCGCCGGATGTCTGTCGGAAGTCGCAAGTATCTTGTTCCACTGGCCCATCCTTGTCATGAAATCATAACCGAAAAGCCTTTCCTTTTCCATATCCGCGAACATCGGAGCCAGACAGACTGCAGGCAAGACGGCTATGGCCAGGCTCAAGGCAGCCATTCTGTCCTTCTTCATTGCTGTCGCAAGAAGCATGGCTGCAGGAACGAGGATGACAGATATCCACGCCAGCAGAGGTATCGCGTTATGGTAGCGGTGATAATGAATGCCGAAGGCAAGCCTGTTCAAAGGATATGGACTGTATCCGCGGGCCACCAGAAGAGTGACGGCTGCTACGATGAAAGATGCTGAACAGAAGACAAGTATTGTCTTTGTGTTTTCTTTCCTGATGATGGAACGGATACCCACGGTCAAAGGTACAAGTATGCTTATGCTTCCGAAAAGCATGTACATCACTGGCATGAGCAGGATGGTGATGATGCATCTGAGGCCTGTCCTGGATATTTTCATGAGAGCGTATGACAGCGTCAGGGATGCGATGATGGCTGTTGCCGCTGTCACGAGTGCATTCTCGTCGCAGAAGAAGAGGAACATTGCCGCGGCAGGAAGGATGCTCAGCGGATATGATGCAAAACTGCCTTTTCCCATGTTCTTCCATGTCAGTAGCTGGATCAGGCCGAGAAGAACCGAAAGGATGAATGCGCCTGCAGGGGCATGGTAGAAGAACTGCACCAGAAAGCCTCCGATCCAGTCGCAGAATCCGCCGGGCACAGCCACGCTTTCGACAAAATAGTCCTGTCCGAAACGGAACAGCTGCATCTGCTCCTGATAATGTAAATGATAAGGGTAAATGAAGTTAAAGAATGCAAAAGCCAGCAGAAAGACTGTTATTGACTGGGCTGAACATATTATGGTCTGTCTTCGATTCATTGGAAATAATCAAATCAATAGTCAACAAAGTTATTAAAAAAATGAATACCTTTGCAAAAAGGAGTTCTCAAAATGAGACTGGACAAGATTTTTAATCTATTGATAATATCATTCCTGCTTGCCTCCTGCTCGGAAGAAGTGCCTGCCTATCGTGAGATATGGCAGAAAGCCCATCATCTGGACGATGCCCGGATGGTGGAGTTCTATGGTGAACCGGGTAAGGACAAGGACAATATGCTGGGAGCAATCCTTGAAGCTGTCGATGGCAATTGGGGCAAGGTGGCTGATCTTACCGAAGGATCACGCCCGTCGGATATATATGCATATTATCATAATCTTGCCATGGCTATGGAAGGCTGTCTGGCTGACAGCCTGATGTACTATTATCAGCCTTTTGAAAGAGGATTGTTTCTACCTGTTGGCGAGACGTCCGGACAGTTGAGGATAGCTGCTTCCTCAGAGGTGTGGTATCGTCTGGGAGAAATGACGATGGCAGAACACAGTGCCATGCTGGCCCAGATATTCTCGCCGGAGCACTTCGGAGTGCCGTATCTCAAGCGTCTTGCCGAAATCAATCTTGTAAACGGCCAGGACGAGGCTGCCAGGAAATATCTCCGCCTTCTTTCAAAGGAAGATGGCTGCGGAAAATGGGTGGCGGACAGGATCCCGGGACAGCAGTCCAAAGCTGTGAAAGAGCAGATCTCATATGTGAAATCCCTTGTTCCTAAGTCTGATGCGGTGCACAGCCCGTATGATTACAGAGGAATGTTGAAGAATCTGCTTGCCTCCAATCCGGACAATCAGCTTGCAAGACAATATCTGCTTTGCCTTGACATTCTTGTAAAGGATCTCGTTCATTTTATCGAAGACTATGACCCCTCAAGGGACAGATCCCGCCTGTATGACGAAGCTGTACTCATCTTTCTGGCTCAGCGCAGTGCCATGACTCCGGAGAACATTGCTTATTTCGGCCTCTCGGAGGACGTGCTTCAGGATTTTTCAGATTATAACAATATGGTAATTTTCAACCAGGGGGCAATGGAGCCTATGCAGGAAAAATATGGCAAGACCTACTGGTTCTTCTATCAATATGCTAAGAGAAACAATAAATAAGGTAGCGGCTGCCGCGTTTCTGCTGGTGCTGTCCGTCTCATGCGGCAGGGGGAGTGTGGAAGTCGCCACAAACCCGGATACCGCCATATATCCCGATTATATGGGAGTGACGGTTCCTTCCAATGTGGCTCCGCTCAACTTCCATTATACTGCGTCCGGAATCAGGAAGGCTGAAACTTCAGTCCGGTACAATGACCTGTGCATCAGCTTTTCCGGAAAAGATGTCGTATGGGACATGGAGCAGTGGAAAGACCTGCTTGCCGCTGCTGAAAATGACACCATCTTCTTTTCTGCTGAACTCAGTCTTAAAGGGGGCAGGAAGGAGAAGCTTGAATGGGAACTGTATGTGTCACCGGATAAGATCGACCCATTTGTGTCTTACCGTCTCATTGAACCGGGCTACGAGGTCTGGCATGAGGTGGAGATCCGCGAGAGGTGCATTGAAAATTTCGAGGAGAGAGTCCTTTCCGACTGGAAGCATACCGGTAATTCCTGCATGAACTGCCATATCCACACTCAGGCGCGTTCCGATCTCTCGATGTTCTATGTGAGAGGCAAGGATGGAGGCGCATTCCTGAACAGGAACGGGGAACTCCGCAAGCTTTCACTGAACGCAGAGAAAATGGTCTCAGGTACCGTATATGGCGAAATCCACCCTTCTGGCCGATATGGCGTATTTTCGTCAAATATCATCATCCCCGGCTTTCATACCCAGGGAAGCAGGAGACTTGAGGTGTATGATACTGAATCCGATCTTGTCATTGCGGACTTCGACCGGAATGAGCTGATTGTGCCTCCGGTGCTGGCTCGAAAGGATATTCTCGAAACATTCCCGGTATTCTCGGCTGACGGAAGCAGCATATATTACTGTGCCGCCGACACCCTTCCTCTCCCACGCGATATCGAGAAGCTCAGATATTCGCTTATGAAGATCGGTTTCGACAGGAACACAGGAAGGACAGTCGGAAAGCCGGAAGTGATATGGGATGCCGCAGAGCGCAAAGGCAGCGTCTGTCATCCTAAATGTTCCCCTGACGGGAAGTGGATGATATATACTGTGGCTGATTACGGTACATTCCCGATATGGCATTCTGAATGTCAGCTGGAGATGATGGATCTTCAGACAGGAGAGATCTTCAGGATGGACGCGGCCAATTCCGACCGTTCCGATACCTACCACAGCTGGTCGTCGGACAGCCGCTGGTTAGTGTTCGCCAGCAAGAGGGGAGACGGAAAGTATGGCAGACCGTATTTCTGCCATATCGACGCAGACGGACAGCTCACCAAGCCGTTCGTGCTTCCTCAGGAAGATCCTTGGCATTATGAAAACAGTCTCCGTTCGTTCAATATTCCGGACCTTTCCGACGGGCCAGTGAATTTTGACGCAGAGACTATAGGACGCATGGTTAAAGAGACTAAAGCTGAAACTTTCATGATATATGAATAATACAATAAAAGAATATCACCACATAATCAGGGTCAGTGACAGATGCGCGACATATCAGGACCAGCTCGCAGATGTTCTTGGCAAGGTAATGGAACTCTCAGAGGACAGGACTGTGTTTTTCCTGCGTTTCTTTATTTCGGATGCCGCCAACCAGCAGGAATCTCTGGCAAAGGCAATGAGGGAAAGGGGCATTGGGCAGGCATCGATAATACAGCAGCCGCCTCTTGACGGCAGCAAGATTGCCGCCTGGCTATGGACAATGGAGGGCGAACTCAATCCTATATATATACATAAGGTGTCTTATGGACTTGTCAGCGATGCTGCAGGATCACTTTGCCAGATGGAGAACATGTTCTCGGAATACGAGGCGGAGCTGAGTGAAAAAGACATGACCGTGGCCGGCGATTGCGTCCGTACATGGATATTCGTCCGCGACGTTGATACCAATTATGCAGGAGTGGTTACGGGACGACGCAATTATTTCGATACCATCGGCCTCACCCCTGATACTCATTACATCGCAAGTACCGGCATCCAGGGAGCTCACGCTGATTATCGCAAGGTTGTGGTCATGGACGCGTATTCCGTCAAAGGACTTCAGCCAGAGCAGGTCAGATATCTTCAGGCTCCTGACCATCTCAATCCTACATATGAATATGGAGTGACCTTCGAAAGGGGAACAAGTGTTACATACGGAGACAGAAAGCATATCTTCATAAGCGGTACGGCCAGCATTGACAACAAGGGCCGGATAATACATGAGGGTGATGTCAGGAATCAGGCTGTCAGAATGATGGAGAATATTTTTGCACTGCTGTCTGAAGCCGGTGCAGGAATCAACGATATAAAGTCGTCTATCCTATACCTGAGAGATGCATCAGACTATGCCGTGATCTCAGAATTGTTCAGGGAAAACTGGCCTCAGCTCGACCCTGTTTGCGTGCAGGCATCGGTCTGCCGTCCGGGCTGGCTGATCGAGATGGAATGCATTGCAACAGTATTGAAAGACAGTGAAGAATATCCTGCTATCTGAAAAATTTGCCCAAGGACTATAAAAAAAAGACCAAAACCTGAATTCTTTCTAAAATTTATACTAAATTTGTTCTTTCTTTGGCCACATTCGAATTGTATAAAAAACAATAACAACCATAACACATTAATTATTAACCATTATGAAAAGTAAATTGTTTACTTCTCTGATGCTGATGTTTGCGTGTATCTCCATGATGGCACAGGCACCTGTAAAGGTTACCGGTACCGTCACAGATAATGCAGGCGCTTCAGTAATTGCGGCTTCGGTCGTAGAGCAGGGAAACACCAGCAATGGTGTCGTTACCGATCTGGATGGACGTTTTGAGATCACTGTTCCTGCAGGAGCAGAACTCGTCGTTTCTTCAATCGGTTATGCTACAAAGGTAGTTGCAGTCGGTAATCAGACCGTACTTACAATTATCCTTGATGAGGACAGTGAGCTTCTTGAAGAGACCGTAGTCGTAGGTTACGGTACTCAGAAGAAGAAACTCGTTACCGGATCTACCGTACAGGTGAAAGGTGATGCCCTTGTAAAACTCAACACTACCAGCGCCCTTGGAGCTATGCAGGCTTCAACTCCTGGTATGCAGATCACTTCAGCTTCAGGTCAGCCTGGTGAAGGTTTCAAGGTGTCTATCCGCGGTATGGGTACCATCGGTTCTTACCAGCCTCTCTACGTTATCGACGGTGTTGCAGGTGGCGATATCAACGCTCTCAACCCATCTGACATCGAGAGCATCGACGTCCTCAAGGATGCTGCATCCTGCGCCATCTACGGTGCACGTGGTGCGAACGGTGTTGTCCTTGTGACTACAAAGCAGGGTAAGGCAGGTAAATATACTGTCACTTACGACGGCTTCTACGGTGTGCAGAACGTACAGAGAATGCCTGAGATGCTCAACGCAAAGCAGTATATGGACGTTCAGAACATGCTTACTGTCAATGCAGGCGGTAACCCTATCAACTGGGAAAGCGTTCTGAATCCTGAGCTTTACGGCAGCATCATGGACGGCAGCTTCACAGGTACAAACTGGCTCGACGCTATCCGCAACGAGAATGCTCCTTATTCAAACCACGCAGTGAACATCGCCGGTGGTTCTGACATGACCAAGATATCGATGGGTATCTCAAACACTTCTCAGGAAGGTATCTTCGGTTATCCTGTACAGTCTAAGTACAACCGTACAACTGTACGTATCAACTCTGACCATGTGATCCTTCGCAAGAATGATCTCGACATCATCACTTTCGGTCAGAACATGACTTACACCTACAATACAAAGAGCGGTATCGGTATCGGAAACCACTATTGGAACGATATTTACAACATGCTCGTTGCCAATCCGATCCTCCCTATGTACAATGCAGCAGGTGAATATACTGACTATGACGAGACTGAGGCTACAGGTCTCTGGACACTCGACAGTTATGTTGCAAACCCTGTGGTAGCGATGGTAAGAAGCTCGAGAGGTAACAACAATAGCCAGAACCATGCTCTCAACCTCTCTGCAAACCTCCGTATCCAGCCTATCAAGGATCTCGTGTTCCGCAGCCAGGTGAACTACAGAATGTCTGCAAGCACATATCGCCAGTACGGTATGACTTACAAGACAAGCAACTATGCATTCTCTGAGACAGACAGCGTTTCACAGAGCGCATCTGCAGGTTGGAACTGGTCATGGGAGAACACATTGAACTACAAGTTCAATGTAGCTGAGAAGAATCATTTCGATGTTCTCGCAGGTTCTACTCTCGAGCACTCAGGCTTCGGTGAGAGCGTCAATGCTTCTCGTTCAGGCGGTGCTTGGCCAGATGACTACACTCATGCATATGTAGGTAACATGATCGGTACAATCGACCCTTCAGGCATCGGTGGAAGCACTTGGGGAGATTCAGGTCTCGCTTCATTCTTCGGCCGTATCAACTACGACTATGATGAGAAGTACATGCTCTCTGCTATCGTACGTGCCGACGGTTCTTCAAACTTCGCACGCGGTCATCGTTGGGGTATCTTCCCTTCTGTTGCTGCAGGTTGGGTTGTTACAAGCGAGCCTTGGATGGAAGACGCTAAGGGTGTTCTCGATTACTTGAAGCTCCGTGCATCATGGGGTCAGAACGGTAACTGTGCAGTTGATAACTTCCAGTATCTTGCAACAGTAGCTATCGGACCGGACAACGGTGGTTATGCGTTCGGACACGGTGCTCTCCAGAACTGGCAGACAGGTTCATATGCTGACAAGCTTGCAAACGCTGACATCTCTTGGGAGACTTCTGAGCAGATCGACCTCGGTTTCGACGCACGTTTTGCAAACAACAGACTCAATGTTACATTCGACTGGTATCAGAAGAACACTAAGGACTGGCTGGTCAATGCTCCTGTAATGGGTCACTTCGGAACAGGTGCGCCTTATATCAATGGTGGTGACGTTCGTAACTCAGGTGTCGAGCTTTCACTCAACTGGAGCGACGCAATCAACAAGGACATCTCTTACTCATTCGGTGTAAACGGTTCTTACAACAAGAACATCGTAACACGTATCGCAAACGATGAGGGTATCATCCACGGTCCTGGTTCTGTAGTTCAGGGTATCGACGAGATCTATCGTGCACAGGTAGGTTATCCTATCGGTTACTTCTGGGCATACAAGACTGACGGCGTATTCCAGAATCAGGCCGAGATCGACGAGTGGGTAGCTGCCGGCAATCCTACAATGGGTAGCCCTGCACAGCCAGGTGACCTCAAGTTCGTTGACTACAACGGTGACGGAATCCTCGATGTAAACGACAAGACTATGGTCGGTGACCCTAACCCTGACTTCATCCTCGGTCTTAACTTCAGCTTCTATCTCTATGGTTTCGACGTTGCGATGAGCGGTTACGGTAACTTCGGTCAGCAGATCTTCCGTGCTTACAGAAGATATTCAGATTCACAGTACAACAACTACACAACTGAGATCTACAACTATTGGCATGGTGAAGGTACATCGAACAAGTACCCTCGTATCGTTCCTGGTACAAACTACAACTACATGCAGAACTCTGATCTCTTCGTAGAGAATGCTGATTTCTTCAGAATCCAGACCATCAGCCTCGGATACGACTTCAACAGACTCTGGAAGAACTCTCCATTCGGACAGCTCCGTCTCTATGTTCAGGCACAGAACCCATTCGTAATCACAAAGTACAAGGGCTTCGATCCTGAAGTAGGTTCTGACGGCGGTTCAGGAAACAATTGGGCAAAGGGTCTCGATCTGGGATACTATCCACAGGCTCGCACAATGATTCTTGGTGTTAATCTCAAATTCTAAATTTAGTGACTGATATGAAAAAGATATTATATTTCGCAGCAGTCGCTGTAGGTGCTTTGTCACTCGCTTCTTGCGAGAGCTTCCTTGATACAACCAACTATTGGTCAAAGACAACCGAGGACTTCCCTGCAAACCAGGCGGATGCGGAGCAGATCCTTACCGGTATCTATAATAACCTCAACGTATCTATCGGAAACAACGTGCACCAGAACCACTTCCTGTGGTCTGAAGCAGCGTCTGATGACTGCCTCGGTGGTGGTGGTGCCAACGACCAGGCAATGCAGGCTCACGACCTCCTGCTCAACTTCGGTGCGAATGCATATGAGGGTTTCTACAAGGACCGTTATACTGGTATCGCACGTGCTAACGTAGCTATCGAGACTTTTGCAAACTGCGGACTTGACGAGGCTACACTCAATCAGTACCTCGGTGAGGCTTACTTCCTCCGTGCATGGTATTATTATGAGCTTGCTTCTATGTTCGGCAACATCCCTTGCCCTGTGACTTCAGCTGCAGATGCAACTCAGCCACAGATCAGCGGTGAGGCTCTCTGGGGACAGATCCTTCAGGATGCAAAGACTGCAGCTGACATCATGCCTTCAACAATCAAGGATCGCGGTAACGGTCATGTTGACAAGTATTGTGCTCAGGCTCTTCTCGGTCGTGCATACCTTTTCTATTCAGGTTTCTATAACGATGAGGAAGTGACTCTCCCTAACGGTGAGACCCTTACAAAGGCTGACGTTCAGGCTGCTATCAAGGATTGTGTTCAGAACTCTGGTTACAGCCTCGTTCCTGAGTATCACAACCTCTGGTCTTATACCAACAGAATCGTAGTTGAGGATGAGCTTTCTCCTTGGAAAGGAAAGGGTTACGAATATGTGAACAATGACGGTGGTGTAAACCCTGAGGCAATGTTCATCATCAAGTTCAACACACAGCCTTCATGGGGTACTACAATCGGTTACTCAAACCAGACAGCTCTCTTCATGGGTGTACGTGGCCAGTCTAATGACTCTGATCACTTCCCATTCGGAACAGGTTGGGGTATGTGTCCTGTATCACCAGCTCTCGTAGCAGACTGGAAGGCAACTGAACCAAACGACCCACGTCTCGATGCTTCAATCATCTCTGTTGACAAGTGGAACTACACTTACGGTGGTGACTCAAACATCCAGGAGACTGGTTACTATCAGACAAAGACAATGCCTGTAATCGGCCGTAAGTCAGACGGTTCAGGTTTCTGGAAGTCATACGTGAACGAAATGTATCCAGGTCTTGTATGGTCAGAGGGTAACGAGGATAACTTCCAGCTCAACCTTATCGACGATATGGTTATGATCCGTTTCGCAGAGGTTCTCCTTATGGATGCCGAGCTCAATAACAACCAGGCAAGCTTCGATGCAGTCCGCGCACGTGCGGGTCTTCCTTCTAAGCCTATCACAGAAGAGAACATCCGCAACGAGCGTCGTTGGGAGCTCGCTTTCGAGGGCGTACGTTACAACGATATGCGTCGTTACGGCGAGTCTTATGCAACAGCTGCTCTTGACAAGCAGGAAGGTGTAGCTTGCTACAATTCAGGAGTGAAGGGTACAAACCACGCTTCTCAGTTCAATGGCGGCTATGGCTCACGTTATTCAAAGACCAAGGGCTTCGTGGCTCTTCCTTCAGCACAGATCTCTCTTTCAGCTTCTGCAGGTGCTGAGTATCAGTATGCGCAGAATGAAGGTTGGGGAACAACTGATTCAGAATTTGCAGGTTGGCAATAAAATTTGATTACTTATGAAAAAGATAAAATTAATCGCAATGACAGCCGCAATGGGAATGGTCTTCGCAGCCTGCGAGCCTACTCTCATTGACGGACCGGATCCATTTGCAACTGTTGATGCAACTGTCCTCGCGAACGGTATTACATACCAGCAGTTTGCTGATGAGGCTTGTACTCAGTCGGATCCGGCAGGAAACTTCGTGAAGTTCAACAGTACTTCAGGTGTCGTTCAGGTGTTTGCTGAGGGTAATGAATCTCCTCTTTTCACCGGAGCTGGCGGTGTTTTCAAGATTCCTGTAAAACGTGGTCAGCCTGGACAGGCAAACATCATCTTCCGTATCGTAAACGCTGACGGTACATTCACAGATGCAACCAAGACTCTTTCTTGTACACCTCCTACTGAACTTGCACCAGAGATGCTTCTCCTTGTGAGCGACAACGGTCAGAAGGTATGGAAGTATGCTGCTTCAAATCCATATGGTAATGGTGGACATGCTGGTAATGGTGCAGACTTCAATGGCCCTGGCGTAGTAGGTGGTAACTGGTGGGGTGTTGATAATGCTGACGGACTCGCAGACCAGCTCGGTCACGTGCCAGGTGGCACAGCAACAGGTGACGAGGCTGCAGGTGCTTATATGGTATTTACTGAGGACGGTCTGGTTACTTCTTACAAGCCTACAGGTGAGGCTATCCGTAGCGGTAAGTTCGAGGTCAAGAACTATGATCCTGAGCGTTCAAGCGGTTGGGAGCTCGGTAAGCTTGTCACATCAGAGCCTGCTATCCTCTTCCCATGGATGATAAACGGTGGCGGTAAGGGTGTATCAGAGTTTGATATCATGTACTTCACTCCTCAGGCTATGACTCTTGTTTACACTAATGGCCAGGCAGCCGGTGACTGGGGTGAGATCACTCACTGGTGCTTCGTAGGTGGTTCTCCAGACCCACTCACAATTGAAG
Organism: Bacteroidales bacterium; assembly: GCA_017437125.1. Classification (GTDB taxonomy): domain Bacteria; phylum Bacteroidota; class Bacteroidia; order Bacteroidales; family UBA932; genus Cryptobacteroides. The sequence goes on from JAFSBV010000001.1 coordinate 235,469, forward strand.
GAACATGGACATATGCTGCAAACGGTTACGGTAACGGTGGACACGCTGGCGCAGGTGCTGACTTCAATGGCCCTGGCGTAGTAGGTGGAAACTGGTGGGGTGTCGCTACAGGTGACGAACTCCAAGGCCAGGTTCAGCATGCTGGCGGCGCACCTACAGGTGATGAGTATTCTGATGCTTACATGGTATTCGAGGGTAACACAGTTACAACTTATGGCCCAGACGGAAGCAAGATCCGTGGTGGCGAGTGGGAAGCTGTAATGAATGACTTTGCTTCTGGTGCCGGTCGCGGTGCTGCAGGTTGGGAGCTTGGTAAGCTCACTACTTCAGAGCCAGCTCTCCTCTTCCCTTGGGTTATCAACGGCGGTGGCGTTCCAGTCACTGAGTATGATATCATGTACTTCGATGCTAACAATATGACTTTGGTTTACACCAACGGTCAGGCATCAGGTGATTGGGGTGAGATTACTCACTGGGTATTCACTCGTAAGTAAACTTGTTTTACATATTAATATTTGGCAGTCGTGTAACAGCGACTGCCTTTTTTTATTATATTTGTATCTTTTGTCCAAGTGATATTCTGAACGAAGTGAAGAATCTTTTAAAGAAATGAACAAGACTTTGCAATACATATCCTCGGCGGCTTTCGCCATAGCTGTCCTTCTTTTCCGGTTGCTTCTGTACCCCGGTGCGGCCGGTTTTCAGGAACAGAACCAGCTCTTCCTCTTCACATGGGACTACTTCTTGGAAAGGATGAGCGTGTCGGGAGGTCTTGCAGACTATATTGCAGAGTTCATCACTCAGTTCAGTTACATCCCTTGTCTGGGTGAGATCCTGCTGGCGATTCTTCTGACCGTTTTTCAGAGATCCATTGCCATGACGTTCGACAGGAGTGAATGGTATGCCTTGAGTTTCGTCGCTCCAGTGATGATGCTGGTATATATGAGTGACATTTATGTCATGCTTTCTTTTCTGGTCGCATTGATCTTGGCAGTTCTGCTCTGCGCCTTATATCGCAGACGTCCGGGAATCATATGGGCATCTGTTGCTACAGTGCTTGGTTTCTGGCTTATAGGCCCGGCAATATTTGTTTTTACCCTTTATGCCTGTCTCAGAGAAAAGAATCTGAAGGTCTTGATTCTCATCGTATTGTCCGTTCTGGTAGTGATGGTGTCAAGATGGACATATCTCCAGCAGTACCCTTGGAAGACAGTCATATCCGGCATAAACTATTACAGACTTCCTTTGACCGTCCCTGCATTTCAGCTTATCATAGCCATAGTCACTGCTTTTCTTCCCGCACTTACCGGCATCCTTCCTACACCAAAGAAATCTGCAGGAATTCTTGTCGGATTGTTTATCGGTGCAGGCCTGGGATGTTACTTCAGCTATCAGAGGGATACCGTGGAACTTATCGCATATGACCAGATGGTGCGCAATGAGGACTGGGAAGGCATCTTGAAACGTGCCGAGAAATATCAGCCTGATTCTGAACTTGGAAGCGTCAGCGTCAATCTCGCCCTCTTCATGAGCGGCAGAGGAAGCGAACTTCCGAGATTCAAGCAGTTCGGTACCAGAGGCCTGATTCTTCCGAATATCAGGGACTTCATTTCCAATTCTTCTTCCAGCGAGGTGTTCTGGAGACTGGGAATGATCAATGAATCCCTCCGCTATGCATTCGACACACAGGAATCACTCGTGAATAACCGTAAAAGCGGCCGCTGGATGTGCAGGATGGCCGAATGTCAGATTCTCAACGGTCGTTACGATGTGGCTGAAAAGTACCTTGACATCCTGAACCACAGTCTTTTCTACAGGAAATGGGCGAAGAATGAAAGAAGATATCTGAGGAATGAGGAGGCGATCGCATCCGATCCTGTTTATTCGTATCTCCGATCCGTGAGATATAAGAACGATTTCCTGTATTATTATCCCGAGATGGACAAGATGCTGGCAATCTTATATTCCCAGAACAAGAACAATGTGATGGCAGCCTGGTATTATCAGGCATGGACTGCCCTCAAGAAATATGAGACAGATGATGAACAGATATATACTGGCAACGCTCACGGCAATTAGCATTTTTCTGGTTTCCTGCAGCCGGGAGACCGTGCTCCGTGAAGAACTGCCTCAGATCTTCCCGGATTATATCGGCGTGACCGTTCCTGCGGGAACAGCTCCTCTGAATTTCGATATTCCCGAGGAGTATTCAAAGGTATTTGCCAAGGTCAGCGACAGTCGCGGCAACACTCTTACTGCAAAGGGCAGATATGCCGGTTTCAATGTGGGCAAGTGGCATGAAATCACTGAAGCCAATGTGGGAGACACTCTTACCGTTACGGTGGCGGGCTACAAGGACGGCAGATGGGAGCAGTTCCGTCCGTTCATGATATTTGTGAGCGAGTATCCGCTCGAGGACTATGGCGTGACCTACCGCAAGTTCGCTCCGGGATATGAGACATATAGCAAGATAGGCATATACCAGAGAAACATACATAACTTCAAGGAGGAACCGATTCTTGAAGGCTCTCTTGTGCCCGGACAATGCATGGGCTGTCATACTGCCAATGCTACCAGTCCTGAACAGTTCCTTTTCCATGTCAGGGGAAAGCATGGGGCGACAGTCATTCAGGAAGATGGACGCAGGAGGTGGCTTGAGACCCAGACCGACAGCACTATAAGCAGAGCTGTATATTCATATTGGCATCCTTCAGGGGAGTATCTGGCTCATTCCAACAATATCATCCGCCAGCTTTTCTGGACCGGAAACAACGAGAGATACGTAGAGGTATATGATGATGTATCGGATGTCATTGTCCATGATGTAAGGAATGATCAGTATATCCTTACACCATTGCTCATGACGGAGGACTTCGAGACATATCCTGCATTTTCGCGCGACGGAAAGACCCTCTTCTTCTGCTCGGCTCCGAAGGTAGATGTACCGGCTCAGGCAGAAGATCTCCATTATAACCTTTGTTCCATATCCTTTGATAAAGATACGGAAACATTTGGAAGTCAGGTAGATACTCTGATAGATGCGGTGGCTGCAGGCAAGAGCGTGACTTTCCCTCGCCCTTCATACGATGGCCGATGGCTCCTGTATTCATATGCGGATTTCGGATGCTTTCCGATCAACCATAAGGAGGCCGATTTATGGCTTCTTGATCTTCAGGACGGAAGCACCCACCCACTTGAAAGAGCCAATTCCTCTTATTGCGAAAGCTTCCATAACTGGAGTTCCGATTCGCATTGGATACTCTTTACCAGCCGTCGTGGCGACAGCCTGTATTCACGTGTCTATATAGCACAGATAGACGAGGACGGAAATGCGTCCAAGCCTTTCCTTCTGCCGCAGAAGGATCCCGGTTTCTACCATAAGACCCTCTTCACGTTCAATGTCCCTGACTTTACAAAGGAAAAGGTTGACTTCAAGGCAAGGGGAGTCTATGAAGAGGCATTTTCAGATCAACGAGTAAAAGTAACAGTAAAACAATGAAAAAGATAATCTTTTCACTTATTGCCGGTGTGGCATTGATGACATCCTGTTCTCAGGAAAAAGAGTATGTGATCTACGGAACCGTAAGCAACCCTGATCTTGAGGGTGCTCAGGTGTTTCTTGTCCCTCTTGAGAATGCGACAAAGGAAACCATAGACTCGGTATCTATCCATAATCAGGTCTTTGAATTCCGTGGCACAGAGGAAAAAATGGCAGAAATAAGGATAGAAAGATTCAAGCGTTTAGGCAATGAGAATCTTCTTGTCGTTACAGAACCAGGTGAAACCTTCGTTACCATCGGCCAGATCAGCAGCGGCAGGGGCACACCTCAGAACGATTCCCTCCAGGTCTGGAAGAACCTGACCAAGGATTATTACCAGAAAGCCGCCAGCCTCAACCGCCAGGATAGGAAGGATGACGCAGCCGCCCTTCGCGAGTCATACGCTGCCCGCTCCCGCCAGATGGCTTCAAATGTAGGAGAGGAGTCAACCCTCGGCATATTCCTGAATTCCCGATTCCCTGAAAACAATTAAACCACAGATAAAATGAAAAGACTGCTCCTGAGCCTGACCTTCGTGCTGGCCGCCTTATCAGCTTCGGCACAGCCGCCTTACCTTCAGAGCCAGACATATGACGTCGGCCTGGATTTCGGTGATTACTCACATACATATTTCTTCGCTGACAAGATCCATGATGTGGATCCATCTGATGCATCAGGACATATCAACTGGAAAAGACACAGCCTTTTTGCCCGTCAGGCCTTCAATACGACAGTGACGGCAGTGCAGCCTCTCAAGATGCTGGACTTCCCTGAACCTGAGTATGACAACGACCCGAATCTTCCTTTCAAGATCGACTTCGTGACTCCTCGTACTGTACGTCTGAGGATATATACGTCTCCTGTCATAATCAAGGAACAGCCTTCCGTGATGCTTGCAGAGGGACAGCCTGCCACATGTGATGACTGGACATACAGCAAGGCTGAGGGTGAACACAGATGGTCAAGCGAATACGGCACGATTGCTCTTGCCGAGAATCCTTTCAGGGTGGTTCTTTATGATGCCGAGGGCAATCTGATGACTGATACACGCACATTGTCGGATAATGACTCGACACAGGTGAGAGTGCTGCCGTTCCAGTTCATCAGACGTTCGTCAGACAACAGAAGGAGCATAAATCCGGTATTCGCCCTGCACCTTTACGAAAGGATCGTTGGCTGCGGAGAGTCTTCTACAGCATTGAACAAGGTCGGCCAGAAGCTCAATCTTTTCGTTACCGACCCTCAGAGCCCTGAAACTCCGGATATGTATAAGCCTGTGCCATTTTTCATGAGTAACAGAGGCTATGGCATATTCATGCACACTTCTGCACCGGTTACCTGTGACTTCGGACAATCCCATGCCCAGTCTTTGAAGCTTTTCATGGAGGACGAGACCATGGACTGTTTCATCTTCTTCGGTGAACCTAAGGATATCCTTGACGAATATACGGAAGTGACAGGAAAGCCTCAGATGCCACCACTCTGGAGCTTCGGAACATGGATGAGCCGAATCAGCTACTTCTCACAGCAGGAGGCTTATGACGTTGCAGAAAACCTCAGAAAGCATCAGATTCCTTCGGATGTGATCCATCTTGATACAGGCTGGTTCACAACGGATTGGGAATGTGACTACAAGTTCGATCCTGAGCGTTTCCCTGATGCACAGAAGATGATCGATGATCTCAAGGCTGACGGATTCCATATATCTCTGTGGCAGCTTCCATATTTCACCCCGCATAACAACTACTATGAAGAGCTCATCGAAAAAGGTCTGTATGTGAAGAATGCAAAGGGCGGAATGCCTTTCGAAGACGCAGTCCTTGACTTCTCGAATCCGGAGACCGTGGCATGGTATCAGTCCAAGCTTGAGGGACTTTTGAAGATGGGAGTCGGAGCCATAAAGGTAGATTTCGGAGAAGGTGCTCCTCTCAACGGTCTTTATCATTCCGGAAGGACAGGACTCTATGAGCATAACATATATCCTTTGAGATATAACAAGGCTGTAGCCGAGATAACGGAAAAGACTACAGGAGAGCATATCATGTGGGCGAGAAGCGCATGGGCAGGCTCACAGAGATATCCTCTGCACTGGGGCGGTGACGCTTCAAATACCGATATAGGAATGGCTGCCACTCTCCGTTGCGGACTTTCATTCGGTCTCAGCGGCTTCTCTTTCTGGAGCCATGACATCGGAGGATTTGTTCAGAGCACTCCTGAGAACCTCTACCGCAGATGGCTTCCTTTCGGCTTCCTCACATCCCACACAAGAGCTCACGGAGCTCCTCCGACAGAACCTTGGCTTTATAATGAGAGCTTCACCGACGCATTCCGACAGAGCGCGGAACTGAAGTACAAGCTCATGCCGTATATCATCGCACAGGCGCAGGAATGTGTGGAGAACGGTCTGCCTATGCTCCGTGCGATGCTGATCGAGTTCCCTGACGATCCCGCTACATGGCAGATCGACGACCAGTATATGTTCGGATCGGATATGCTTGTAGCTCCGCTTATGGACGAATCGGGCGACAGATATGTATATCTTCCTGAAGGTAAATGGGTTGATTATCAGACTAAAAAGACTTATACTTCCGGCTATCATCGTATTGCGGCTGGCGACATCCCATGCGTGATCCTTGTCAGAAAGGGCAGTGTGATCCCTCACGTACCGGTCGCTCAGAGCACATCCGAAATCGACTGGAACAAAGTATATGATGTGAAATTCTAAATTGATATGAATATGTTCAGACCAGGCTTCAAGACCGTCCTTATGGCGGCAGCCGTTTCCATGATGGTCGTGACATCATGCGGAAATGCAGATCAGGAAAAGCTCGTTACTGTGGGCAACCCGTACCTTCCTCTATGGGAGCATATTCCTGATGGAGAGCCATATATATTTGAAGATCCGGACAATCCCGGCGAATACAGGGTATATGTCTATGGGTCACATGATTCCATGATTACAGGGTATTGCGGACGCGAGCTTGTGGTATGGTCGGCATCGGTTGACAATCTTAACGAATGGCGTTATGACGGCGAAATCCTCAGAGTTCTGAACAATGCGAACGGAGAGCCTTTGAGCAGCGAGGGTCTTTCTGATGTGCTTTATGCTCCGGATGTCACAGAAAAGATCGAGCCTGACGGAACCAGGATGTACTATCTCTTTCCGAACGATATGGAATACGGAAGACGTTCCCTTATCGCTAAAAGCCCTCGTCCTGACGGACCGTTCGAGGTCTGCAACTGGAGCAAGGAGAATCCTTCATGGACTGAAGGAATCCTTGAATTCGATCCGGCAGTCTTTGTTGACGATGACGGAAGGGTGTATGGCTACTGGGGATTTGAATGTTCATATGCAGCAGAGCTTGATCCGAATACGATGTGTACGCTTAAAGAGGGTACTGAAATCATCAAGGACATGATTTCGAGCAGCAAGTCCGAAGGTATATTCCGCTTCTTCGAGGCATCATCTATCCGCAAGGTCGAGGACAAGTATATCTTTGTCTATAGCCGCGTGACTGATGATGGGGAATTCGGTCTTCCATCGACAAACTATACCCTTGCATATGCATACAGTGATGCTCCTCTCGGACCATGGACATACGGCGGTACGATCATAGACGGCCGTGCGCGAGAGATTGATGAAGCCGGCAATGTGATAGCCTCCGGTAACGTGGCAGGAAACACCCATGGCGGTATCTGCAAGATTCATGATCAGTGGTATGTGTTCTACCACAGGCAGACAGGAACAGACGAATATGCACGTCAGGCAATGGTCGCTCCTATTACTGTCGAGGTTGAGAAGGGCAAGGGCGGCAAGGTGTATATTTCTGAAGGTGAATATAATTCTGAAGGATTCTCATTGAACGGACTTGACCCTCTCGAGACTCATTCTGCCGGTATAGCATGCTGGCTTACAGGCCCGAAGGTCGCTGTCCATGAATATCCGAACAATATCTTCTTCGGCTCATATGTGGCATCCGGGTATGGTACGGAAGACAAATATGAGGCTCCGTATGATCTCAGGAACAATACCAATCAGGTCGTGAACAATACCGACGGTTCTATCGTAGGCTATAAATATTTCAATTTTGACGGAACATACGGACGCAGGAAGCTAAGCCTCGTGCTCGGACTTATACCGGAAGGCGTCGGCGGAACCATCACCGTAATGGCTGACAGACCTTGGGCTTCCCAGGGAGGAATCGAGGTCGGCAGCATAGATCTCTCTGCAGATATGCCGATGTCTCCGACCGAAGTTGAAATTGCTGTTCCTGAACTTTCAAGGATGAAGGGCAAGCATGCCATCTATCTGAAGTTCACTTCGGATGTTCCGGAAAAGTCGATCTGCATTCTTAATGATCTGAAATTCAAATAATACAAATGATATGAAAACTAAACTGACCCTTTTTATGCTGGCATTCATGGCATTGAATGCATGTACAGGGGCTTTCAGACAGGATGAATCCGGTGTTACCGTAAAGGTGCAGGATCCTGCTGAGAATGGACCCGCATTGGTGAGACTCGAGGTAATGGGCGAGAAGCTCATCCATGTTTCGGCTACTCCAGAGAAGAAATTTGCCGATCCTGAGAGCCTTATCATCATTCCTGCTCAGGAGCAGACTCCTTTTACCGTGGCTCAGAACGGAGATACCGTGACTGTAGCGACTTCTTCCGTGAAAGCCAATGTGCTGGCTTCTACCGGTGAGGTGTGGTTCACTGATGTTGAGGGTAATATGATTCTTCGTGAAGAGACCGGCGGCGGAAAGTCATTCGAGCCTATAGAGGTCGAGGGAACTCACGGATATTCTTTCCGTCAGGTATTCGATTCTCCTGCAGATGAGGCATTCTATGGCCTCGGACAGCATCAGGCTGACGAATTCAACTACAAGGGAAAGAACGAGGAACTCTTCCAGTACAACACGAAGGTATCGGTTCCGTTCATAGTGTCGAACAAGGGTTATGGTGTGCTCATGGACAGCTACTCGATGATGCGTTTCGGTAATCCTGAAGACTACAGGCAGCTTGGCGAGGTATTCAGGCTTTATGACAAGAACGGAAAGGAGGGATGCCTTACAGGTACTTATGTTCCTGCTCATGGTGAGACTCTCGTACGTGAAGAACCGAAGATCTATTTCGAGCATCTTATCGCTCCTGAAATGGCGCGCGTGGTCAATCTGCCTGAAGATTTCCAGTTCTATGGTTCAAATGTCACATATGAAGGTGCAATCGAGGCTTCCGAGACAGGAGATTATCAGTTCATCCTTTATTATGCGGGATATACTACAGTTACCATCGGTGGAGAGGTTGTGGTTCCCGAGCGTTGGAGGACTGCATGGAATCCTAATGCATTCAAGTTCACGGTGCGTCTTGAGGCCGGACAGAAGACCCCTCTCCGCATCGACTGGACTCCTGACGGAGGCGTGTCATATTGCGGTCTTCGCGTATATGATGTTGTTGATCCTGTCCAGCAGGCAAAGCATCAGTGGTGGAGCGAGATGACAAAGCAGATGGACTGGTATTTCATTGCAGGTGACGATATGGACGAGGTTATCAGCGGATACCGTACCCTTACAGGAAAGGCTCCGATCATGCCTAAATGGGCTATGGGTTACTGGCAGAGCCGCGAGCGCTACAAGACATCAACAGAGATGATCGAGGCTCTTGAGGGCTTCCGCAAGAGGAATATCCCTATCGACAATATCGTGATGGACTGGAGCCACTGGGAAGAGGATGCATGGGGAAGCCATGAGTTCGATCCTGCCCGTTTCCCTGATCCTAAGGCTATGGTGGATTCCATCCATAACCTCGGAGGACGCATGATGATATCAGTATGGCCTAAGTTCTATGTCGATACGGAGCATTACAAGGAATTCAATGAAAACGGCTGGATGTATAACAGGGCAAAGGAGGACGGAGTACGCGACTGGATCGGCCAGGGATATCTTTACGGATTCTACGATGCTTATGCACCGGAGGCACGTGAGCTCTTCTGGAATCAGATGTACGAGCATTACTATCCTCTCGGAATCGATGCATGGTGGATGGATGCTTCAGAGCCTAATGTCCGTGACTGTACTGATATGGACTATCGCAAGGCTCTGTGCGGCCCTACAGCTCTCGGTTCATCTACAGAGTTCTTCAATGCATATTCTCTCGTGAATGCGGATGCAATCTATAACGGACAGCGTGGAGTTGACAACGACAAACGCGTATTCCTTCTTACACGTTCAGGCTTTGCAGGCCTCCAGAGGTATTCTACAGCTACATGGAGCGGTGATATCGCTACACGCTGGGAGGATATGAAGGCTCAGATTTCTGCAGGTCTCAACTTCGCTATCAGCGGTATCCCATATTGGACAATGGATATCGGAGGATTCTGTGTGGAGAACCGTTATGTCGCAGGTCAGGAGATATTCAACCGTACAGGAAAGGAGAATGCAGACCAGAAGGAATGGCGCGAGCTCAACACACGCTGGTTCCAGTTCGGAGCATTCTGCCCTCTCTTCCGTGCTCACGGCCAGTATCCTTTCCGTGAGCCATGGGAAATCGCTCCTGAAGGCCATCCTGCATATGAGTCAATCGTTTATTACACCAAGCTCCGTTATGCTCTGATGCCTTATGTCTATTCACTTGCTGGCAAGACATGGTTTGATGACTATACCATAATGCGTCCTCTCGTGATGGACTTCATGGCTGATGCAAAGGTAACGAATATCGGTGACGCATATATGTTCGGCCCTGCATTCCTTGTGGCTCCTGTATATGAATACGGAGCCCGTTCACGCGAGGTTTATTTCCCTGAATGCGAAGGATGGTATGACTTCTACAGCAACGAGTTCCTTTCAGGAGGCGAGTCGTGGACAGTTGCCGCTCCATATGGCAGAATGCCTCTTTATGTACGTGCCGGCTCGATCGTTCCTTTCGGACCTGAGATCCAGTGGTCGGATGAGAAGCCTGCTGACGTGATCGACCTCTACATCTATCAGGGTGCTGACGGAGAGTTCACACTTTATGAGGATGAGAATGTCAATTACAATTATGAGAAGGGCCTTTGCTCGAAGATCGATTTCAAGTATGATGACAGGATGAAGCTTCTTTCTATCGAAGAGCGTCAGGGCGAGTTCCCTGGAATGCTTGAGGAGAGGACATTCAATGTCATTCCTGTTTCGAAGAACGGAGTCGGCAAGAAGCAGACTGTTCAGTATAATGGTCTTTCTATGAAGGTCGTACTTTAACGGATCATGAAGAATATATTCAATCTTTTTATCTGCTGCATCCTCATTGCGGGGTGCAGCAGTGTTGTCTCTCCACGAGAGAGTGCGGATTTCAATGACGGATGGAGGTTTCATCTGGGAGATGTGGCTGAGGCTTATGCCGCTGGTTTTGATGACAGCGGATGGCGTGAAGTGGAGCTGCCTCATGACTGGGCTGTCGAGGGCGACTTCAGCATAGACAATCCTTCAGGTACCGGAGGAGGCGCATTGCCTGGAGGAATCGGCTGGTACAGAAAGACTTTCCATGTTCCGTCGGATGAGGAAGGAAGGCTGTGGCGTCTGGAGTTTGATGGTGTGTATATGAATGCCGAGGTTTTCGTCAATGGAGTCAGCCTTGGTGTCAGACCGTATGGATATATTTCATTCGGATATGACATCTCGCATCTTCTCAATTGGGGTAAGGAAAATGTCGTGGCCGTGCGTGTTGACAATGCCGAACAGCCGAACTCACGCTGGTACTCCGGTTGCGGAATATATCGTGACGTACGTATGGTAAAGACCTCTGCCATAAGGGTCGCACCGGACGGAACATATGTGACTGCTGATCTTTCCGAGGACGGTAAGGCTGCGGTCAATGCCGAGGTGAAGATCGCCAATGCTCTTGCTGAAGAAAGGACGGTGTTCGTGCTGAATGTCCTCGTGGATGCTTCCGGCAGGAAAGTGGTCGGAACCGAGTCAGAGGTTACATTGCCGGCAGAGAGCGAGACATGTGTGCTTCAGTCGCTTGAAGTGTCTGATCCCGCCCTCTGGGATGTGGATGATCCGTATCTCTATACCTTGCATACCGGCATCTATGACGGAAATGAGCTTGTCGATGAATATCAGACAAGGACAGGTATCAGAAGCTTCAGCTTCGATGCAGAGAAGGGATTCATTCTCAACGGAAGAAAGGTTACTGTCAATGGAGTATGCCTGCACCATGATTTCGGATGCCTCGGCGCGGCATTCAATGTAAATGCGGCCAGAAGACAGCTCGAAATCCTCAAGGATATGGGTTGCAACGGCATCAGGACCTCCCACAACCCTCCTGCTCCGGCGCTTCTCGACTTATGCGATGAGATGGGATTCATCGTGCAGGATGAGGCTTTCGACATGTGGCGCAAGAAAAAGACCGCCCATGACTATTCAAGATATTTCAACGAATGGCATGAACGTGACCTTACGGACTTCATTGTCCGTGACCGCAACCATCCTTCCATCTTCATGTGGAGCATCGGAAACGAGGTCTTGGAACAGTGGTCACATGCCGATGCCGATACCCTGAGTCTTGCCGAGGCGAACCTCATCCTGAATTTCGGCCATTCTGCCGACATGCTTTCCGGTGAAGGTGAGGAAATGAGTGTGAATTCTCTTCTTACAAAGAAGCTGGCCGATATGGTACGTGGACTTGATCCGACCAGGCCGATAACAGCTGGCTGCAACGAGCCTGCACCGGGCAATCATCTTTTCCGCAGCGGAGCCCTCGACATCATCGGATTCAACTATCATAATCAGAATGTTGCGGATGTTCCGAAGAACTTCCCTGGTAAGCCGTTCATCATCACCGAGAGCAACTCAGCCCTCATGACACGAGGATATTACCGTATGCCGAGCGATCAGATGTTCATCTGGCCTGAGCGATGGGACATTCCTTTCTATGATGAGTCATTCTCATGTTCATCATATGAGAACTGTCATGTGCCTTGGGGCAATACTCATGAAGAGACTCTGAAACTGATCAGGGACAACGGATTCATCAGCGGACAGTACATATGGACCGGATTCGACTATATCGGTGAGCCGACTCCATACGGATGGCCGGCAAGAAGTTCGTTCTTCGGAATTGTCGATCTTGCAGGCTTCCCTAAGGATGTCTATCATCTGTACCGCTCGGAGTGGACGGATGAAACAGTACTGCATCTTTTCCCTCACTGGAATTGGGATTCGGGTCAGGAGATCGACATGTGGTGCTACTACAATAATGCAGATGAGGTCGAGCTCTATGTGAACGGAGTTTCTCAAGGAATACGCAGCAAGACCGATGACTGCCTCCATGCCGTATGGAGGGTCATGTATGAGCCTGGAACCGTCGAGGTCGTTTCCAGAAAGGATGGCGTCGAGGTCGCGAGGAAGCAGGTATGTACGGCAGGGGAGCCTGCTCAGTTGAGGCTGACCTTGGATCAGTACGGAGGGCGTGCTGTCGAGGATGCTTTGGGATTCGTTACCGTCGAGGTCCTTGATGAAGACGGAAACATATGTCCGTGCGCAGATAACCTTGTGAATTTCTCTCTTGATTGCGGAAATGCATTCATAGCTGGTGTCGATAATGGAAATCCTGTCTCTATGGAACGTTTCAAGGATAATAAGCGTCGTGCCTTCAACGGAAAGTGTCTTGTGGTACTTCAGGCTGACAAGCCTGGAAACACGGTTCTTACGGCATCTTCGGAAGGACTCGCTTCAGCAAGCGTAACCTTCACTGCAAGATAGCAATACCGCCTTATTGGTTCATGGTTTATATAATATGAAATAATAGTATGCCTGACGGGGATTAAAAATCGGTATATTTGCGAAATCACCAATCAAATGAAACTATGAAACATATACTGACTGTCGCGTTTGCTTTCGCCGCTTTCTTCGCTGTATCAGGCTGCGGGGAAACCACTGAATGCAACGACCTGAAACTTTGGTATGACGAACCGGCTGAAAAATGGGTCGAGGCCCTTCCTGTCGGAAACGGAAGACTTGGAGCAATGGTTTTCGGAAATCCTTCATCCGAGACACTCCAGCTCAATGAGGAAACCGTCTGGGCCGGCCAGCCGAACAGCAACGCCAATCCGAATATCGAAGAGGGGGCTCTTGACGAGATCAGGAAGCTGATCTTTGATGGGAAATATCGTGCTGCCCAGGACATGGTTGACCAGAAGATATTCTTCAAGACGAACCATGGAATGTCCTATCAGACCGTCGGCGATCTCCGCCTGGATTTCCCTGGTCATGAGGAATACGACGGCTATCGCCGTGAGCTGGATATAGCGAATGCACTTTCTACAGTCAGATATGAGGTGGGAGGCGTAGAATACGTCCGTGAAGTGATTTCGTCATTGGCTGACGATATCATTGCCGTACGTCTCACAGCTTCCGAGAAGGCTGCTCTTACATTTGACGTTTCATATGTCACACCTCAGAATGCAGAGGTGACAGTGGAGGGCAACGATATCATCCTCAGAGGCATCACATCTTCTCAGGAAGGCCTTGAAGGAAAGGTCCGTTTCACTGCAAAGGCACGTATCTGCCCGACAGGCGGTACTGTTGAATCTGCGGAAAAGACGATTTCCGTAAAGAATGCCGACGAGGTCGTGATATATGTTGACATCGCTACGAACTTCGTGAGATATGATGATATTTCTGCCGATCCTGATGCACGTGTCGAGGAAAACATGTCTGCTCATTGCAGGAAGTATTCCGCTATGCGCAAGGCTCATATCGAAGCGTACAAGGAATATTTCGACAGGGTGGAGCTTGATCTCGGCACATCGGAAGCCGCAGCAAACACTACTGATGTCAGAGTGAAGGATTTCGCACAGGTGGATGACCCTCAGCTTGTGGAGCTTTATTTCCAGTTCGGACGTTATCTGCTTATCTGCAGCTCTCAGCCTGGAGGCCAGCCAGCCAATCTTCAGGGCATCTGGAACAATAGCATGACTCCGCCGTGGGACAGCAAATATACCACCAACATCAATGCTGAGATGAATTACTGGCCAGCTGAGATCGGCAACCTCTCAGAGCTTCATGAGCCTTTCTTCACAATGGTGAAGGAACTTGCCGAGACAGGTGCCGAGACAGCGCGCATGATGTACGGTGCGGACGGATGGGTACTCCATCACAATACGGACATCTGGAGGATCACCGGTCCGGTTGACTTTGCCGCATCGGGAATGTGGCCTACCGGTGGCGCGTGGGTATGCCGTCATCTCTGGGAACATTATCTCCATACAGGAGACGAAGCCTTCCTTGCAGAGTATTATCCGATAATGAAGGGTGCGGCAGAATTCTTCGTTGACTTCATGATCGAGGAGCCTGAGCATGGCTGGATGGTGATCAGCCCGTCAAACTCTCCTGAAAATGCCTTCCTGAGGGATCCGGGTGACGTTACCGTATGTGCAGGAACTACTATGGACAACCAGATGGTTTCCGAGCTCTTCACCAATGTCATCGCAGCAGCTGAGATTCTCGGCCAGGATGCGGAATTCGCAGGCACTCTCGCAGCCATCAAGGAGCGTATGGCCCCTATGCAGATAGGACAGCACGGACAGCTTCAGGAGTGGATGCATGACTGGGACAATCCTGAGGACCATCATCGTCATGTGTCTCATCTTTACGGTCTCTTCCCGGGCAATCAGATATCTCCTTGGAGAACTCCTGAACTCTTTGCCGCTGCACGTAATTCGCTGAACTACAGAGGTGATCCTGCTACAGGATGGTCAATGGGATGGAAGGTCTGCTTCTGGGCAAGACTTCTTGACGGAAACAGGGCCTTCAAGCTCATCACCGACCAGCTTACCCCTGCAGGAAGCACAGGCTTCTGGGGCAAGGGCGGTACATATCCTAACCTTTTCGATGCTCATCCGCCGTTCCAGATCGACGGAAACTTCGGATGTGCTGCCGGAATTGCCGAAATGCTCATCCAGAGCCATGACGGTGCGCTTCATGTACTCCCGGCTCTTCCTGACAGATGGAAGAACGGAAAGGTCACAGGCCTGGTGGCAAGAGGAGGCTTTGTAGTGGATATGGAATGGAAGGACGGAGAAGTCGTAGAGCTCAAGGTTCTTTCACGTCTTGGAGGCAACCTCAGGATAAGGACAGCGACCGAGCTCTCAGGTAAGGATCTCAAGGAGGCTTCGGCTAAGAATCATAATCCATATTATTCAGTGCCTGATATCCCTCAACCTCTGATTTCAGATCCTGCTAAGCTTGGAATGGAGCAGGCTCCGGAGACATGGCTCTATGACGTGAACACCAAGCCAGGAAAGACCTATATCTTCATCCGGAAGTGATCCAATGGATAATGTTCAGATAAATTCCGCAATATCGGTCGATTGCGTGATCTTCGGATTCGACGGGGAAAACCTGAAGGTCCTTCTCGTGAGAAGAAGGACAGCCGATCCCTTGTATCATGACAAGGAACTCAAGCTCCCCGGTGCGATGATCCGTGAAAACGAGACCCTTCCCGAGGCGGCGGAACGTGTGCTGGAAGGAAGTACCGGACTGAAGGGGATATATCTGAAACAGACCACGATATTCTCGGATCCAGGCAGGGTTGACGAGAGTGAGCTTGAATGGATCGGACAGTATCACGGAATTCATACGGTAAGGGTCGTGACGGTAGGGTATTATGCCCTCGTGAAGCTCGATCAGGGAATGATAAACTATACCAGAAGGCAAGGCGCTGTGTGGAAGAATGTAGATGACATCCATCATCTGATAATGGACCATATGGATATCCTTTCGGATGCTCTGACAGTGCTTCAGAAGGATATACTCTGGTCGCCGATCGCTTTCAAGCTTCTTCCCAAGAAATTCACCGTCAGGCAGCTCCAGAACCTTCTGGAAGCGGTTTTCGGAATCGAGATCGACAACAGGAACTTCAGAAAGAAGCTTTTCGCTTCCGGCATTCTGATGGAAACAGAAGAAACGGAAAAGCATGTCAGCCACAAGCCGGCGAAGCTGTATATGCTGAACAGAAACGCCTTCGGAAAGAAGGACATCACGAACAAGCTGCAGTTCGTCGCATCATGGCTTTAAAAAGTGGATATAGTAAAATTTCGAAGTTTTATTATTTTTGTATAATATTGAATATAAGTATATTAGTGCGAGACTTAGCGTATTTTTGGCACAAAGATTTCAAAGATAGCCGACTTCTGCTAATTTTGCATATGTAAAACCAATAATGAAATAACACATGTATCTTTTAGGTTATGATATCGGAAGTTCGTCAGTAAAGGCGAGCATCGTGGATGCAGAAAGCGGAAAGTGCGCTGCATCGGCATTCTATCCAAAGTCCGAGGCCCCGATCATTGCGGTGAAGAAGGGATGGGCTGAACAGGAACCATCTTCATGGTGGGAATATCTCAAGCAGGCTACTGCTGACATCCTTGCTGCTTCCGGAGCAGATCCTAAGGATATCAAGGCCATCGGTATCTCATATCAGATGCACGGTCTTGTATGTGTTGACAAGGACATGAACGTCCTCCGTCCTTCAATCATCTGGTGTGATTCGCGCGCCGTTCCTTACGGTCAGAAGGCATTTGACACCATCGGTCATGACGAGTGCCTCTCACATCTCCTCAATTCTCCAGGTAACTTCACAGCTTCGAAGCTTGCATGGGTGAAGGAGAACGAGCCTGAACTCTATTCGAAGATATATAAGATCATGCTTCCTGGCGACTATATCGCAATGAAGCTCAGCGGTGAGATCTGCACTACTGTTTCAGGTCTTTCTGAAGGAATGTTCTGGGATTTCAAGGAGAACTGCGTATCGAAGGCTCTCCTCGACTATTACGGAATCGATTCATCTCTCATCCCTGAGATCCGTCCTACATTCTCGGAACAGGGCAGAGTAAGTGCTGCAGCTGCTGCAGAGCTCGGACTTGCAGAGGGGACACCTATCACATACAGAGGTGGTGACCAGCCTAACAACGCGTTGTCCCTCAATGTGTTCAATCCTGGCGAAATCGCTTCTACAGCAGGTACATCAGGTGTCGTTTATGGTGTGCTCGGAGATGTGAACTATGACCCTAAGTCACGCGTGAACACATTTGCTCATGTTAACCATACAGCTGAGCAGACCCGTCTCGGTGTGCTTCTCTGCATCAACGGTACAGGTATCCTCAATTCATGGATGAAGAGGAATGTCGCACCTGAGGGCATTTCATATGCGGATATGAACGATGTTGCCGCTCAGGCTCCTATCGGAAGTGCAGGCGTAAGCATCCTTCCTTTCGGAAACGGCGCAGAGCGTATGCTTGAGAACAGGGAAGTAGGAAGCTCTATCCACGGAGTGAACTTCAATGTTCATAACAAGTCACATCTCCTTCGTGCCGCACAGGAGGGAATCGTATTTTCATTCAAGTACGGTATCGAAGTTATGGAGCAGATGGGAATGAACGTAAGCAAGATCCACGCAGGTCATGCGAACATGTTCCTCAGCCCTATCTTCAGAGATACTCTTGCTGGTGTTACAGGTGCCGTGATCGATCTTTATGACACAGACGGATCTGTCGGTGCAGCGAAGGGTGCAGGTATCGGAGCCGGCATTTACAAGGACAACAACGAGGCATTCGCAACCCTCGAGAAGCTTGCTGTCATCGAGCCTTCAGTGGCTGACGCACAGGCTTATGCAGATGCATATGAAACTTGGAAATCAAGATTATAATAATCATACTAACACATTAATAATTTCACTTAAATTATGGCAACAAAAGAATTTTTCCCTGGAATCGGCAAGATCCAGTTCGAAGGCAAGGAGAGCAAGAACCCAATGGCTTTCCGTTACTATGACGCAAACAAGGTTATCCTTGGCAAGAAGATGAGCGAGTGGCTCAAGTTCGCTATGGCTTGGTGGCACACACTCTGCGCTGAGGGTGGTGACCAGTTCGGCGGTGGTACAAAGACATTCCCTTGGAACGGTGCAGCTTGCCCTGTACAGGCAGCTAAGGATAAGGTTGACGCTGGTTTCGAGTTCATGCAGAAGATGGGCATCGAGTACTATTGCTTCCACGATGTTGACCTCGTTTCAGAGGGTGCAAACGTTGAGGAGTACGAGGCTAACCTCAAGGAGGTTGTAGCTTACCTCAAGGAGAAGCAGGCTGAGACCGGTATCAAGCTTCTTTGGGGAACAGCTAACGTGTTCGGTAACAAGAGATACATGAACGGTGCTGCTACAAACCCTGATTTCGATGTTGTTGCACGTGCTGCCGTTCAGATCAAGAACGCTATCGACGCTACTATCGAACTCGGCGGAACAAACTACGTGTTCTGGGGTGGTCGTGAGGGTTACATGAGCCTTCTCAACACAGATCAGAAGCGTGAGAAGGAGCATCTTGCAATGATGCTTACTCTTGCTCGCGACTATGCACGTTCAAAGGGCTTCACAGGAACATTCCTCATCGAGCCTAAGCCAATGGAGCCTTCAAAGCATCAGTATGATGTTGACACTGAGACAGTGATCGGCTTCCTTAAGGCTCACGGTCTTGAGAAGGACTTCAAGGTGAACATCGAGGTTAACCACGCTACTCTCGCAGGTCATACATTCGAGCACGAGCTTGCTGTTGCTGTTGACAACGATATGCTCGGTTCTATCGACGCTAACCGTGGTGACTATCAGAACGGTTGGGATACTGACCAGTTCCCTATCGACAACTACGAGCTCACTCAGGCTATGATGCAGATCATCCGTGGTGGCGGACTCGGAAACGGTGGTACAAACTTCGACGCTAAGACTCGTCGTAACTCTACTGACCTTGAGGACATCTTCATCGCTCACATCGCAGGTATGGACGCTATGGCACGTGCTCTTGAGAGCGCTGCAGCTCTTCTCGAGGAGAGCCCATACAAGCAGATGCTTGCTGACCGCTATGCATCATTCGACGCTGGCAAGGGTAAGGAGTTCGAAGAGGGCAAGCTCACTCTCGAGGATGTTTACGCATACGGTAAGGAGGTTGACGAGCCTAAGCAGACTTCTGGAAAGCAGGAGCTTTACGAGGCTATCCTCAACATGTATTGCTAGTCTTTGAATTAAAGGATTCTTCGCTGAGCAAGGAATGCACTTGTCATTCTGAGCGTAGCGAAGAATCTTTTTTCGTAAATACCGGACAACTATGACTAACACAAACGACAAAGGCAGCAAGGGTTATCTCTTTTCGATAGTCCTGGTAGCAGTGATCGGAGGTCTCCTTTTCGGATACGACACAGCAGTGATTTCAGGTGCTGAAAAGGGTCTTCAGGCATTCTTCATGGGTGCGAAGGACTTTACATATACAGACTTCCTTCACGGCATCACATCATCGAGCGCACTTCTCGGATGTATCATCGGTGCGGCAATTTCAGGAATCTGTGCATCAAGGATGGGACGTAAGAAGGCGCTGATCATGGCCGGAGTGTTCTTCTTCCTTTCGGCACTCGGATCATATAATCCAGAATTCCTCTTCTTCCCTAAGGGAGAGCCTACATTCTCTCTTCTGATTGCATTCAACCTTTACCGCGTTCTCGGTGGAGTCGGAGTAGGACTTGCTTCGGCGATCTGCCCTATGTACATCGCAGAGGTGGCTCCGAGCAACCTTCGCGGTACTCTCGTATCATGGAACCAGTTTGCGATCATCTTCGGTCAGCTCGTGGTGTATTTCGTCAACTTCCTCATCCTCGGTGATCATATCGCTCCTGTAATCCAGAAGATGGCAGAGGGCATCAATCAGATCATGAATCCGGGTGAGGCTGAGTGGATGATTTCTACGGGATGGAGATATATGTTTATAAGTGAGGCAGTCCCTGCGGGACTCTTCACCATTCTCCTTTTCCTTGTACCTGAAACTCCACGTTACCTTGCCATGGTAGGCAAGGATGAGCAGGCACTCACCATCCTTGAGAAGATCAACGGAAGAACAAAGGCTCAGGAGATCCTCACAGACATCAAGAATACTGTTACAGAGAAAACCGAGAAGCTCTTTACATACGGCTGGCTCGTCATCTTCGTGGGAATCATGCTCAGCGTATTCCAGCAGGCAGTCGGAATCAATGCGGTTCTTTATTTCGCGCCTCGTATATTCGAGTCGCTCGGAATGGGCAACCCTATGATGCAGACAGTCCTCATGGGTATCGTGAACATTACATTCACATTGGTTGCGATCTTCACAGTGGAGAAGATCGGACGCAAGCCTCTTCTTATCTGTGGATCGCTCGGAATGGCACTTGGAGCGGCCGGCGTGGCTGTTACCAGCGTAAGTGCGGCACTTCCACCGGTTGTTGCCGTTATCAGCATCATGGTTTACAGTGCATCATTCATGTTCAGCTGGGGCCCTATCTGCTGGGTACTCATCTCGGAGATCTTCCCTAACACCATCCGTGGTGCGGCTGTGGCTATCGCTGTGGCATTCCAGTGGATATTCAATTTCATCGTCTCATCGACATTCCTTCCTATGTACAACATGAGTCTCGGCTCGATGGGAGAGAACTTCGGACATGCATTCACATATGGCCTCTATGGAGTGATATGTGTTCTTGCAGCCCTCTTCGTATGGAAGCTTGTTCCTGAGACAAAGGGCAAGACTCTTGAAGACATGTCAAAACTCTGGAAAAAAGAGAAGTAGCAATTGCTTCTGATATTCAGTTGATTCGGGGATACGTGGCGTTGATACGCGGCGTATCCCCGTTTTTATCTGCTTTTCTTTCTCTCCATTTGTCGGAAAATGCCTAACTTTGCAGCCTCACTAATCAAGACAACTAACCACATATACTGATGAACAGATTGAAAACAATGATTTTTGGTCTGTCTGCCTTGCTTTTCATGCAGGCATGTACCCAGAGTACATATGACAGATATTTTGAAGACAAGAGTCTCAGAATCGACTATATGTCGATAGGAGATGCAAAGACTCAGACTGCCGTGGTTCACGAGCTTCGCGAGGAACCGGTCTGGGGAGGCCCTAAGAAGAATCTCATCGAGCCGTTCGGCTATGGTGAATATCTCATGGAGATCTATGATGCAGCCAGCGATGAACTGATCTATTCAAGAAGCTTCTGCTCTCTTTTCGGAGAGTGGAGAACTACAGCCGAGGCAAAGACAGAGACACAGGCATGGTATAATTCCATGTCCATTCCTTATCCCAAGGACAGGATCATCGTGGATCTGAAGGCCAGAAACAAGGCTGACATGAAGTTCTACAGCATCATGCGTCATGAGATCGATCCTTCAAGCATGTTCATCGACAAGGCACCTCTTGTTGACAACAAGGTCGTGAAGATCCAGGACAACGGAGGCCCGACAGACAAGGTCGATCTGGTATTCATCGCCGAGGGATATACCGAGGCTGAACTGGACAAGTTCTTCAAGGATGCCGAGCGTTTTTCGGAGGCCCTTTTCGCCTGTCCTCCTTTCGATACATGCCGTGATGACTTCAATGTATGGGCTGTAGGCACTGTGTCCATGGACTCGGGAACAAGTTCTTCCGGAATCGGAATCTATAAGAACACCGCACTCAAGACTGGCTACTACACTTTCGGACTCGACAGATATCTTACCACAAAGGATATGAAGTCGATCAAGGACGCCACATGGAATGTTCCATGTGATGCTGTATTCCTTCTTATCAATGCCGAGACATACGGTGGCGGAGGAATATATAATTCATATGCGTGCGGTACTGCCGACAATGCAAGGACCCTCAATGTGTTTACTCATGAATTCGGCCACAGCTTCGCAGGTCTTGGAGATGAATATTTCGAGAGTGAGGTTGCATACGAGAGCTATTACAATCTTGAGAAGGAGCTCTGGGAGCCGAATATCACCACTCTTGTGGAATTCGACAGAAAGTGGAAGGATCTTCTTCCGGAAGGAACTCCGATCCCGACTCCGCTCAATGATGAGACAAAGGACAAGATCGGTGTGTTCGAAGGCGGCGGATACCTTTCAGAAGGCATCTACAGGCCTATGGATCACTGCATGATGCGTGACTATGCTCCTTTCTGCCCGGCATGCAGCCGTGCGATTCTCCAGATGGTGGATTTTCTTTCAGATAAATAAGAGACCGATATGAAGAAGTATATTATATTGCTTGCCGCATTGCTGTGTGGCATACAGGCATCTGCACAGCCTGTATTCGAGAAGTATTTCGAAGACAAGAGCCTCAGGATCGACTATGTCCAGAGCGGCAATTCGCAGACTCAGACTGCGGTGATATATGAACTCCGTGAGGAACCAGTTTACGGAGGACCTAAGAAGAATCTGATAGATGACCTCGGCCGTGGAGGTTATATCTTGAAGGTATATGACAAGAAGAGCGGAGAACTCATATATTCAAAGGGCTACTGCACTCTTTTCGAGGAATGGCTTACTACGGAAGAGGCCAAGAGAGAGACTCAGGCATGGCTCAATTCCATTTCGATTCCTTATCCTAAGGACAATATCATCGTGGAGTTCAATGCCCGCGACAGAAAGACCATGGAGTTCAGCACCATGCTCAGACAGGAGATCGATCCGGAGAGCATATTCATCGACAGACGCAAGCTTTTCGAGAATCCTGTTGTGAAGCTTCTTGACAATGGAGGCTCGACAGAAAAAGTCGATATGGTATTCCTTGCAGAAGGATATACAGCAGAGGAGCAGGACAAGTTCGTGGAGGATGCCAGGAAATTCATGGATGCGATGCTCGCTACAGCTCCTTTCGACAGCCGTCGTGACGATTTCAACGTGTGGGCAGTAGGAACAATTTCCCAGGAATCCGGCACAAGTTCATGCGGAACGGGAGTATATAAGAACACTGCTCTCGGAACAGGTTATTATACATTCGGAACCGACAGATATCTTACTACTCCTGACATCAAGGACATCAGGGACGCCGTCTGGAATGTACCATGCGATGCCATATTCCTTGTCATCAATGCCGAGACATTCGGAGGTGGCGGAATGTATAACGTATATGCATGCGGAACAGCTGACAATGAGCAGACATACGGAGTGTTCATGCATGAGTTCGGCCATAGCTTTGCCGGTCTTGCTGACGAATATTTCGGCAAGCCTGTAGCCTATGACGACACATTCTACAACCTCGAAAAAGAGCCATGGGAGCCAAATATCACTACTCTTGTGGAGTTCGAAAAGAAATGGAAGGACCTTCTTCCTGAAGGAACTCCGATCCCGACCCCGCTCAATGATGAGACGAAGGACAAGATCGGAGTATTCGAAGGTGGCGGATATGTTGACAAGGGCATATACCGCCCTGTTGACCATTGCAAGATGCGCGACTATGTTGACTACTGTCCGGCCTGCAGCCGCGCCATCCTACAGGTCATCGATCATCTTTCTGACAAATAACCTAACGAAGGTTCCAGCCGCAGTGGGCGAGGAACCATTCGATATCGCTTTCTTTGAGGCGTGGCTGGCGCTTCAGGATTGCAGGAAGGTTGCTGTAATTCTTCATGAATGCATCGGAGAGTTCGGCAGCCTTTTCTGGTGCATAGAGGATAGCCTCGTTGATTGTTCCCATCATTGCGAGATCGTCGATCGGATCAGCTCCTGTACGGAACTTCAGGGCCTCGATGCTTCGTGCCATGCGACGTGAAAGGCCGATGATTCCGTCAGCGATTGCAGGCTGTGCATCAGCATATGTGATGACAACGGTCTTTTCAGCCGCACATTCAGCTACAGGGATATCGATGACGAATGCAAGATTCTCCTCAAGATATTCATATGGAACAGCCTCGCCGTTTACTGTGACGCCAGCAGGGGCTTCGCTCGCGAGAACCTTTACCTTGAAGTTCCTGCATGAAGGCATTCCTTCATAAGAGCCATTGCGGGCAGCTATCTTCAATGTCTGGACATTGCCGTTCCATGCATTTGAAAGACATGTCTGTGCATATTCGTCTGCATAGTTCTTGTCATTTCCGGCATCCTCGTACATTATGAACGAGCCTTCTCCTCCAGGGAAAACAGTGACAAAGATATCCTCGTCGTTACCGTTGAGGTTTTCAACCTCTTCACCGTAGAACGGCAGGACAGATCCGGCCTTCACATATACTCCGTATTCGTCAAGAGCGAAATGGCGCTTCACGATAGCACCTCCTTTCAGCAATGTACCCGTATGAAGCTCATACCATGTGCCTTCAGGAAGCCATATCTCCATTTCAGCGAATCCGTCAGTCATAGGCTTGGTCACAGGTGCGATGAGCATGTCGTCTCCGAACATGTACTGGCTGCGGAATTTCACGTCGTAAGCCTCGGGAGCTTCAGGCCAGTCATAGTAAAGAGGACGGCAGAGTGCAAGACCCTCGTCATATCCCTTGCGGGCCATAGCATAGATGTACGGAGCCATATCGTAACGCTGACGTACGGTCTGACGGATCACGTTGGTATATTCCTCAGTGAATACCCAAGGCTCCTTGTTCAGAGCTCCGCTCTTCGAACTGTGAGTGCGCATCACAGGGCTGAATCCGCCGAACTGGAGCCATCTTGTGTACATTTCAGGATCGATGTTGTCTCCGAGATGTCCTCCGATATCGTGGCTCCAATAGCCGTAAAGCACATTTGAAGCTGTAGATGTGAAATATGGCTGGAATTCGAGTGATTTCCATGTAATGGTAGCGTCACCTGAGAATCCGATCTGGTAGCGATGGTTTCCGAGACCTCCCCAGCGGTGGTAAAGAAGCGGACGCTTGTCACCGTAACGCTCCATGTCGCTGAAGTAGCAGTAGTTGATCCACCATGTGTTGTTCAGACCTGTCATCTTCTTGTCAAATACATGCTGCTGCCAGTCGAGCCACCAGAAATCCACTCCTTCCGCCTGCATAGGGTGCATGACCTGATCGAACATGTTTGCCATGAATTTCTTGTCGGAGTTGGTCCACTCGATCCTGCTTGTACCTGCCGGATCCATTCCGAGGCTCTCGGCAAGGGCTGGGTAGCGTGTTTCCCAATGGTCGAAACCTTCGGCAGGATGCAGGTTCAGGGTAACCTTCAGGCCTTTGTCATGAAGATGATCCATGAACTTCTCCGGGTCCGGAAAGAGGCTCTTGTTCCATGTCCATCCTGTCCATCCGCCTCGTCCCTCGTCGGTATAATGCCAGTCCATATCGACTACGAGCACATCCAGAGGAATGTCATATGCGTCGAACTTATCGACCAATGTACGCATTTCCTTGTCTGTATATGCCCAGTAGCGGCTCCACCAGTAACCGAATGTGAAGCGTGGAGGGAGAGGCATCTTTCCTGCAAAGACGGTGAAATCTTTCAATGCGGCCTTGTAGTCGTGGCCGTATGCCATGAAATACCAGTCCTGGCATTCCTTTGAATCCCTTTCCTTTACCCATGCCCATTCAGACTCGTCGAAAAGGAAATTGTCCGACTCGTCGATGAGTGTCCAGCCGTCGCGTGCGATGACACCGTCCTCGAACTGACGGGTCTCGCCCTGCTTCATATCCTGTACCCATGTCTGGGTCTGATAGTCTCCGTCAAGTCCGTCAAGAGTACGGAATGTGCCCTTGAGATTGTCCTGCTGCTTCATTCCCGGCTTCCATGTGAATGGGAAGAAGTCCTTTGCAGACCTGATCACGAGGTTCCTGTCTGTGAATTTTCCGCTTCCGATCTTGTATTCGAGGCGCATCTTTGCTGTCTCGATGGTCAGTTTCTTTCCGACAGTACGGACCTTGAAGTCAGTCTCCGGATAATCGCGCTCGGAAGCTACGAAAGAAGGGGAGTCTGTGAACTTTCCCTCCGGCTCCCATTCGAGACGGATGACACCGTCTGTGATGACTGTAAAACGGACGTTTTCGTCCTGATAGGCTACGCTGCTGTCTGTAGTCTGTGCTGAAGCCGATATTGCCATGACGGATAATATGGCTGATAAGAATAGTTTAAGTGTGATTCTCATATCAAGAACGGTTGTTTCATTCTGTAAAGATAGTATTTATTATTGTCTGTTCGCAGTGTCCGGTACAGAAAATGATAATATCCTTCCGGCTGCGGTAAGTCTGCAGCCGGTATTGTTATGTGTGAAAGAATTATATGCGTTATATTGATGCTGTCTGTCGCTGCTGCCTTGAATGCGCAGACACCGGTAGAAGAAGTGATTGCGAAATATGAAGGCGTGAAGGGGGCGAGATGCTTCATGGCTGAAGGGGCGAGGATGGTCTTGGCCCGTAATCTTTTGAAAAAGACCTTAGTGGCTCCTATTGCTCCGGATGTGGACAAACTGGCTGTCCTCAAGATGGAAGATGCCCCTCAGCATAGCCGTTCCATGTTCGATTCTGATCTGGATGTGGCTCTTAAGACATACGACCATTACGGGAAACACGACTCGAAGAACGGGGTCGTTGATATATATATATTGCACGGTACAGGAGACAATGTCGAGGAACTGGTGATCTTCAATCCTTCAATATTGTCTCTGAACAGTCTCTACGGGCATTTTACTGTTCCTCAACTGCTGGAACTGGATTCAGAAAAGTAGGGGTTTCCTCTGCCGTCTTCATTACCGGGAATGATCCGTCCGGATTCTGAGGAGGACGTACTCCCTCTGTCGGCATGACGAACATGGTCAGCTTCGAGTTGATCTGTTCTTCCGTCATACCCGTGACATCCATGCGCATGATATACCTGATATAGCTTGAACCCTCGCTCATGTGAGGACGGTACATGAACAGTTCCCAGCCGTTCCTGCTCATCCAGTTGATTGCGGCCATCTCCGAATTGAACTGTCCCATGAGCCTTTTGTCGTTCACTGTATCAGGGAGCAGTTTCTTCATATGCTGTCCGAAATCCACGAAGATCTCGCATTTCCTGTTCGGGTTGTCGGAAAAATCGACTGTGCAGTAAATGTACTCCCTCTGCTCAGCTGTCTGGGCGATTGCGCTGCCGATAAGAACGAAGCAGGCGCAGATGAATAAAAAGAATCTTTTCATAATAGTCCGTTTTGTCTGCTAATATAGGAAAAAATACGGACTGTTCCGGCATTCTCTGAAAAACTCCTATCTTTGTCGGACCGATAATCAGGAGAACATGGCTCATACAGACATACATATTGATTTTGACGACCTGTTCAGATACAATTACAGGCCTCTCTGTCTGTATGCGCTGCACTATCTTCAGGATATCGATCTCGCGGAAGACATGGTTCAGGAAAGCTACACGGCACTTTGGGAGAAACTCCAGGAGGGTGCACATGTTCTCAACAGGAAGTCCTACCTTTATATGATGGTCCGAAACCGCTGTCTCGACCACCTTCGCAAGAAAGGCATTCCGACAGAATCGCTCAAGCCATATGATACATACGGAGTCATTGATGACGATGATGCTCAGGAACGTTCACAGACAGAAGCACGCTTATGGACCGCTATCGACAGCCTGCCTGAAAAATGCCGTGAAGTGTTCATCATGAGCAAGCGTGACGGAATGAAATATGAGGAGATCGCAGATGAACTGGGACTGTCGGTCAACACAGTACGCAACCAGATCAGCAAGGCGTTAAAGGTCCTGAAGGATGGTGTCCATAAACTTTATATGTTCTTTTTCGCATAATTCTCAAATCATATAGTACTTTTTCAAAACACTTCCGTCTTAATGTCGGATTAACGGAATCTTAGATCGCATTATGTCAGACTTTGAGGATAAACACATTGACTTCGTCCTGAAGCATTATCAGGAAGGCAGGTTTGATACTCTGAAGGCGATGAACCGCTTCAATGAAGCCCGTGGCATCGCTCGGAAGCCTCGCAGGATGATCCTGCCGTGGGTGTCAGGCATTGCTGCGGCAGCCGCTGCGGTAGTCCTCTGTGTACTTCTCTTCAGTGACAGTTATCGTCAGATCCAGCTTGTGGCGGGCGCAGAACTTCAGGAATTTGTTCTTCCTGACGGTTCCGAAGTGACCCTTGCCCCAGGTTCCCGATTGACTTATCGCGGGAAGTCTCCTCGAAAGACACAGCTTGAGGGCAAGGCTTTCTTTGAAGTCGCTCGTGACGAGGCAGTGCCTTTTGAAATCACGGCAGACGGCGCATTCGTAAGGGTGCTTGGAACAAAGTTCATGGTGGATGCAGGTCTGTCGGTAAAGGAAGTCTATGTGACAGAAGGCAAGGTGCTGTTTGCGAGGTCATCGGATTCAGATGGAGTGATTCTGACAAAGGACATGCAGGCGACTCTTTCGCAGTCAGATGCAGTTCCCGTCATAGCTGTGGAAGCCGACGTCAATTCCATAGCATGGCAGCGCGGATCGTTCATCTTCGACGGAACTCCTCTCAAGGAGGTGCTTGAAACCCTGTCAGAGCATTACAATGTTTCGTTCGTGGCGAATGATCTTGACAAGCAGCTCAGCGGAGAGTTTCATGCAGAAGATCTTGACCTTATCATCAGCCTCATAGAGTCTGCACTCGATGTCCGTATTGTCATGCGATAAGATTCCCAGACGACTTGACAATGAAACACGTACTATCATTTATTGCAGCCATTTGCGCAATGGCGCTCTATGCTGTTGCACCAGCTCATGCACAGCAGAGCAGAACTCTCAAGTCCGAGATGGAGGTCATCCATGAGTCATTCGGGGTGAACTTCGTATATGATTCGGCGATTGAACTCAATGTGCCGTATTCCGGCAAGCCGATGAAAGATATCATCAATGACCGGAAAGGCTCCGATAGCTCATCTCTTGAGGAATGTCTGCGGACTCTCTTTGCCGGAACCGGCATCGGATACGAAATCATGAAGAAGTATATTGTCCTTTCTCAGGCCGACAAGCGGAAGAAGCCCAAGGACTATACCATCTTCATTGAAGAACAGCACGACACCATCAACGGCTCTGTCATTACTGCCTTGATGGATCCTCAGAGAAACTCTACCCAGACGGGCCTGAAGCGCATAGACAGCAGGACAATCAATTCCGGTTTTGCTCTTTTCAGCACCCCGGATGTGATCAAGACCCTCCAGATGATGCCGGGAGTATCATCCGGTACTGAACTCTTGTCCGGGTTTTATGTCCATGGAGGAGATGGAAGCGACAATCTTTTTCTTCTTGACGGAGTGCCTGTTTATCAGTCCAGCCATCTGCTCGGACTGTTCTCGGCTTTCAACAGCGATGTGATCTCAAGTATGGACTTCTATAAAAGCGGTTTTCCGGCAAGATATGGTTCGAAGATGTCTTCTGTTGTCGATATCACGACGAAGGATGGTGATTTTCAGGAATATCACGGACTGTTCTCGATAGGTCTGATTGATGGCAGATTTCAATTGGATGGACCTGTATGGAAAGACAAGACGTCATTCAATATAGGCCTGAGACGTACATGGACTGAGACGGTCACATTGCCCTTGATGGCATATCTTAATAAAAGCAATGCTCCGGATAAGAATGATTTGCGTTATGCATTCACTGACCTGAATGCCGGAATAACCCATAAGTTCAGTGACAGAAGTATCTTATCAGCCAACTTCTATACAGGAAACGATGTGTTCAGGTATCTGAACGACAGTTTTTCTCAATATCTGAATGCCGACGGCAATAAGGAAGATAAGAACGAGGTGCTTGATATAGACCTCGGTTGGGGCAATACGGTCGGTTCGCTGAACTGGAATCATGAGATCGATGACAATATTTCAATGTCAAACAAACTGTATTACAGCGGCTCGTTTTCCGGTTTCGGATTCAGAGAAGAAGAAACCAGAGGCAGCAGTTATGATATGGCAGGGGTCAGCTACGCCAAAAAGGTACATACCATCGGATTGAAATCAGATTTCTTTCACATGCCGGCCTCAAACCACAGACTCAGATATGGCGGAACGGCACAGCTTCACTATTACAGACCAAGCTATGTCAGCCAGGTAGAGGAACGGCTTGGTAAGGAAACATTCAAGTACAAACCGCATGTGGATTCTTTGAAATACAACACGATTGAGGCGTCTGTCTATGGAGAAGACGAAGTGACTGTCACGGATGCTTTTTCAGTAAATGCCGGATTGAGATATACGCTATATCATTCTTCAGGCAAGACCTGGCATTCGCTTGAACCACGTCTTGCAATGAAATACACTTTCAACAGCCGTCTGACGGCAAAAGCATCATATACGGAGATGAGCCAGCCTTCGCACCGGATATCCTCGCTATATCTCGATCTCCCGACCAATATGTGGCTCCCTTCGACAGAAAGGATACGCCCATCACGCTCCAGGGAAGTCGCAGCCGGATTGTATTCGAATATCTCCTCAGCCTTGCACCTCAATGTCGAGGGATGGTACAAGCATATGTACAACCTGATAGAATACGCTGGTCCATATACGGTCTTTCCTCCATTGTCAGATTGGGAGAGGGGCTTCAAGCCGGGCCAGGGACGCTCGTGGGGTACTGAGCTCGACTTCGGATACAATGACGGCAGGACAGAAGTGAATGTATATTACACTCTGTCGTGGACACAGCGGAAGTTCGACGACTTCTATAGAGGATGGTATAGCGACAGAAACGACAACCGCCACAAGCTCACTCTCATGGCCAGGCATAAGTTCAGCAAAAGGTTCGAACTGTATGGAGCCTGGAATTACCATACTGGAAACAGGATTACATTGTCTTCACACCAGACTCCCGACGGTATGAATGTGTTCCCTGAACCCAATAATGTGAAACTGCCTGACTATCATAGGCTTGATGTGGGGATGAACTTCGTCAGGAATACAAAAAGAGGCAATACAAGCATCTGGAATCTCAGTGTTTACAATGCATATTGCCGCACGAACCCTATCATGGCCATGGAAGAATACAAGTCACTTGGAGGAAAGGTCATAGCCAACTACGGTTCTGCGATGGGAATCATTCCGATTATTCCGACATTCAGTTATACCCTCAAATTCTAAGAAGATATGAAGAGATACATATATATTTCATTTATGATTCTCATGGGCATGGTCAGCTCGTGTGTGGTTCCGTTCGATCCGGAATATGATGAAGAACCTGTCATATTCGTCGAATCCTATCCGGGAGCATCGTCCGGATATATTGACATCCTGATCTTGCCTGCATATTCAAAGTCCAACACATCGTTGGCAATCCCTTTCAAACCGGAAATTAGATTTGTTGTAAACGGTACAACGGTTCCGGTTGAAGGCATTGACACTGATGAAGGATGGTACAGAGCCATATATTCTCCACAGCCTGAAGACAGGATGAGCATCTCTGTTGTCAGCAATGGTTTCCGTAGCGTATATGCGGAAACTGTCATTCCACCGGTCTTTCCAGACAGAAAGATTGACTACAGGGAAGTGGAGAGCGGAATTGACTCATATGACAACGTTCTTTTCGTGACTCTGTCAGATATGAATCCGCATTATGCCTATGGGGTCCAGATCTGCAATGAGACTCTGTATGATTATCCTGACGGTCCGGAAAGATGGGAATATAGATACTCGGGAATCCTTTATCCCGACAACATGAATTTCAATGAAATGATGCCAGTGTCGCTTGAAGCTATGGATATTGATCTATATGGCGGTAGTCTATGGGCATGGGAAGGCAAGTCCCTGAAAAAAGGAGAAAATACATTTTCCATCAAGCCAGATACCTATGGATATGCGGATCTGAGCGCATATGATTCTTTCTTTGTGGAGGAAGGAATGAGGATGATATATGATGACCAAGGCAATGAGATAGGGGAGATCGCCTATACGGATCGCAACAGACTGCTTCTATATACAATGTCGGAGGAATTCTATAAATACAGGGTCGCAAATGAGTTTCAGGCTGATTATAGCGGGTTTGTAGGATTCGTCGCGCCTTCCAATTACTGCTACTCCAACATTGACAACGGAGCCGGTGCATTTGCAGGGATCAACATCGTGGAAACAGACTGGATAACCAAGGAATTCATTGAAAACAACAGATAGAAATGAAAAGATATATATTGGCCGCGATAGCGGTTCTGGTGATGATGAACGGATGTGAGTACCATCCTTATTACGATGGACAGATACTGCGTGTCTATCAGGCAAAATATGGATTGATTGAAGCGGACGGAGCTCATCTGAATGTTCCTGTCGCCGACAAAAAGGAATATGAACTGGAAATATATGGCGGCAAAGGAAAGAACCACCGGATTACCGTATCGGATCCGGAACTCCTGACTTACACATATCATAAGGCATCGGTGGAAGCGTTTTTGGGAGAAGGTATTGAACCGGCAAGGCTGACGATCAATCCTAAGCGGACAGGAGATACGTCGATCAGAATATCGGACGAGGATACCGGCGAATCAATCAGCATAAATCTTCATATAGTCAAGGCCTTGAACATGATGGAGATTCATGAAAGTCAGAACAGCCTTGCAAAAGGCACTGTACTCGCATTTGAGTTTCCATCCGCTTCGGATGTCGTGAAGATCTGCCGAAGAAATCAGGACAGTGGTGAAATGGAGCTGATTCAGGAGGGTAAATGCACATTCCATGATTGTGATTCGACTGTGGTGATGGAGCTGACATATATAGCTGATGCCGATGGACAGCCGGACATTCAGGGCACGGAAGTGACAAAGAGATTCCTGGCCGAATTCGAAGAAGGTTACGTCAGTGGTGATGCTTTTTACATGATGCGCATCATGAATCTTGAATATATGACAATCCTGACCCGGGCGTCGAAAGATTATTACGAAGCGTATGAGTATAACGAAAGGTTCAGATTCATCGATATTACCAGCAATCCTGATCAGGATCTGGAATCGCCTGATACAAGAATCTTTTATACGAGAAGCGCAAGACTGGAGCCATGGATTGAATAGGCACTGATAAGTGTCCGTGCATTCCGTCCGCGAAAACGCCATATTTACGGACGAGAAAAAGGTCGGAAAAAACCATACTAAATCGAAAAGTCCTCTTTTAAACACAAAGACTATTCATAAGAACTGCTGTAACTATTGAAATTAGTTTAAAAACTAAAAAAAATAGTTGCGTGGAAAGAAAATATGGTTACCTTTGTTGCACTAACGTATGATGATATGTTAAACGACTTGTTATATGAAAAAGGCAGTATTGTGATGTGACCCCCAAAAAGTTGAATAAGTATGAATATGAAAGTGTATAGATTTTCAGTGTTCACGGCATTACTCATGATTGTAATAATGCCAACATTCGCACAAAATGTCCAGATCGGGTATTCTGAAAAAATCAATACTGATACCCCAACTCAACTGTCGTTGAAGTTGGATAATAAAACATACCTCAAGATTGATATTCAAGCAGATTTATCCTCAAAGCAAACAGCTATATTCAACCTTTATACAGCTAAGGATGGAGTTGTAACTAAGTTCGATATGGGTATTCCTGTTCAGATGTCAGGAATCAGTATTAAGAACAAGGAAGAGATGTCTATAGAGGTTATGATGAAACAGCAACAGGATTCTGTAGCATTATCGTTTGCAGTGGACGGGCGTGTAATGGATCTGATGTTACCAAGGAATTATACGATACCATTCCCGGAAGGTCGCACCTGCAGTTATATTCCAATGGAAACCTATGTAGATCAGACGTTAACTGTCAATGACGAAATTCCGCTGTTTGCCGTTACCGGAGGTATATGTGGAACACTGGATTTCATGGGGAAGCCTGTGATTATGCAAGATTTTTGTGGCCTGAGAGATAAACATCAGCATCCTGAAGAATGGGTAAATATTGATGATGTACACGATTACTGCTTCTATACGATCGAGTTCCATTAAACACAATATCGTTGACATGCCTTGATGATTACCTCCCGGTTCTTTCGTGAGATCGGGAGGATCTTTTCTTTCACGGTCACGGATTCATTGTCGTAAGATCTTATAAATGACCCATTGACAAGATAAGAGCGATGGCTGGGTCGATGGTTGGATATTTATTAGGCACATCCTTATATAGAGAAACAAAGGAGATTTTAGAGAATCCTAATTGGTCTCAGGAGCAACGTGAAGAACTAAAGCTTAAATACACAGAAGCAGTAGATTTAATAAAGGGATATAAGGAAGAGTTAAGCGCTTTTGGCAAAAAGTACAGTTCTTATAGCAAAATAATAGCAGAGTTTTTAAATCATGTTGAAACTCAGGCTATCTAGGGATCAACGGATAAAGTGGTTTGTAATGTTGGGCACCTGGACTTGACTGCTATATGACGAGCCTACACCAATACACTCATAAAGCTTTTGAAGGCATCGGGGTAAATGTCCATTGGAGCGTCACTCCATAAAATGCCAGAAAAATGGAGTGATGGTGTCGGATTTAGTTCATTTTGAAGGTTTTATGGTACCGTCCCTCCAAATATCAAGCAATTTATGGAGTGACGGTCCTTACGTTGAGCCCTATAAAATGTGCCTTTAAATAAATCGGTGGTGCAATGGTGGTGCAATTTTAAATAAAAACCGCATTCTAGACGTCTAGAATGCGGTTTTGTAGTGACTCCGACAGGATTCAAACCTGTAACCTTCTGATCCGTAGTCAGATGCTCTATTCAGTTGAGCTACGGAGCCGTTATGTAGTCGAGACTGATTACTCAGCCTTTACGCCGACTTTCTTCTCCTTGATACGAGCCTTCTTACCTGAGAGTTCGCGGAGGTAGAAGATACGTGCGCGACGAACTTTACCAACCTTGTTGAGCTCGATAGACTCGATGAATGGTGACTCCATAGGGAAGATTCTCTCAACGCCTACTCCGCTGGCAACCTTACGTACTGTGAAAGTTCTTGTTGCTGCAGAAGCTCCACGGAGCTGGATAACTGTTCCTCTGAACTTCTGAAGTCTTTCCTTGTCACCCTCCTTGATTCTGTATGTCACGGTGATTGTGTCACCGGCCTTGAATTTTGGGTAGCTTGCAACCTGCTCATTTGCAAATGCCTGCTCTACTACTTTAATAAGATCCATTTCTGTATTAAATTAAATTTAGTGGCAACATTGCGCTATTTTTCACCCTTCGCAAGAGGTTGCTTTGATTTTGGGATTGCAAAGGTATGAATAAAATTCAAACCTGCAAACTTTTTTCGCAAAAATATTTCAAAAACCTCAAAATCTAATCAAACAGATCCTTCAACTTGTCAAAAAAGCTCCTGTCTTCCTTGGTCGGATTTGGCTTGAAGGCCTCCTTGTCCCTGAGAGATTCGATTACAGCCTTCTCTTCCCTGTCGAGCTTCTTAGGGATCCATACGGCAAACTTGACATAAAGATCACCGGTTCCACCATAGCCGTTGACTGTAGGAAGTCCCTTGTTCCTGAGCCTTACTACGGTTCCTGACTGGGTTCCCGCGTCAACCTTTATCTTATATGGACCGTCAAGGCATGGGATTTCCACATCTGCTCCGAGGATTGCATCCGGCATTGAGATGATCTTTGTATAGTAAAGGTTGTTTCCTTCGCGCTTGAGGTTAGGATGTTCCTGCTCCTCGATAACGACAAGAAGGTCTCCATTGATTCCGTTGTTCTTAGCCGCATGGCCCTCGCCCTGGATGGTCAACTGCATTCCGGCCTCC
The DNA here is from genome assembly GCA_017437125.1 of Bacteroidales bacterium. Classification (GTDB taxonomy): domain Bacteria; phylum Bacteroidota; class Bacteroidia; order Bacteroidales; family UBA932; genus Cryptobacteroides. The sequence goes on from JAFSBV010000001.1 coordinate 271,478, forward strand.
ACTCCTGCAGGAATCTTTACCTTTATCGTCTCACGCTTGCGTACAAGGCCTGTTCCGCCGCATGAACGGCAAGGATTGGTGATGACCTTTCCTTCTCCACCGCACTGCTGGCATGTCGAATATGTCACTGTCTGGCCGAGGAAAGAGTTGACAACCCTCTGCACCTGGCCTGTACCATTACATGCGGAGCAGGTCTTGATGTCGGAACTGTTCTTTGCGCCTCTTCCGCCACATTCAGGACATGGCACGCTCTTTTCAATGCTTATCTCCTTTTCGACACCTTTGGCGATCTCCTCAAGGGTCAGCTTCACGCGCACGCGTATGTCGCGTCCTCTATATACTCTCTGCTGCTGCCTCTGTCCGCCTCCGAAGCCTCCTCCGAATCCGCTGAAGCCTCCGAAACCGCCTCCGAACGCTCCTCCGAAGAGGTCGTTGAGGATGTCGTTGAGGTTTCCGAATCCACCGCTGAAGTCCGGAGCCGCGCCATCGACGCCTGCATGGCCGAACTGGTCATATTTGGCCTTCTTGTCTGCGTCGCTGAGGATGGAGTATGCTTCCGCAGCCTCCTTGAACTTCTCCTCGGCTTCCTTGTCGCCCGGATTCTTGTCAGGGTGGTACTTGATGGCGAGCTTTCTGTACGCCTTCTTTATCTCGTCTGCCGAAGCGCTCTTGTCAACTCCGAGCACCTCGTAATAATCTCTTTTTGCCATATCAGATTCCTACTACCACTTTCGCGAAGCGGATTACTTTTCCATTAAGAGTGTATCCTGTCTGGACAACGTCGAATACCTTGCCCTTCTGTTCCTCGTCCTGAACAGGGAACTGGGCTACAGCCTCGTGAAGGTCTGTGTCGAAAGGCTGGTTCATCGCATCTATCACAGCAAGGCCCTTGGTCTTGAGATAGCCCATCAATTTGCTGAAAATGAGCTCTGTACCCTCCTTTGCTGCGTCGCTGTCATTTGACTCCAGAAGAACCTTGAGGGCTCTTTCACAGTCATCCAGGACAGGAAGGAGGCCCTTGATCGTGTCAGTGGAAGCCATGCTTACAAGCTCGAGCTTCTCCTGAGACGTACGTCTGCGGTAGTTGTCGAACTCCGCCATGAGCCTGATGTAGTCGTCCTTGTCCTTGGCAACCTTGTCCTCAAGCTCAGTCACTTTCTTTTCAAGTTCCTCGATTTTCGCCTTATCTTTATTTCCCTTCTTCAGGAAACTCTTCTTTTCCTCTTTTGCCGGAGCTTCCTTCTCTTCAGCTGCCGGAGCCGCTTCCTTTGTCTGAAGAACCTCCTCCTGTGCAGCCTGCTCCTTTTCCATCTTTGTGTTTTCTGACATATTCCTTGATCTCCTTTATCGTTATCTTTCCGAATAATAATGCGATAATTATCGCAATTGTAATGGTAATCAGCATGTTCGTCCGCTCGCGGAAATTTGGGGACCGCGATCGAAGCCGCAAAGATACAAATAATCTGCCATCCGAGAAAACTGACATTATGGCAGAATAAAGGCTGACAGTCAATCTGCCAGCCTCATATCAATGAATTTATGTGATTATTCTTCGATCTTCTTGTACTTAGGCACGAGCATCTTCATGACAGCCCAAGCTATCAGATATGCCACTGCACAGATGCAGAATACGATCATATATCCGGCTTCCTTTCCTTCAAATCCGAGGAATGAGAAGGCTGCGCCTGCATTTTCGGAATATGTGAAGAGCATACCGGCTCCCTTGTTGATGAGGAACGAACTTACACCGCCGGCCATGCCGCCGATACCGGTGATTGTAGCGATCGCTGACTTAGGGAACATGTCACCGACAGTTGAGAAGAGGTTTGCAGACCAAGCCTGATGTCCGGCTCCTGCGAGACCTATGATTATTGCAGGCCACCATGCCGAGAACTGTCCCATCGGCTGTGCGAACAGCGCGAAAAGCGGGAAGAATGCGAAAATGAGCATTGCAAGCATACGTCCTGAGTAAGGATGCATGTTTTTCTTCTCCACGAAATATTTAGGAAGATATCCTCCGAATATCGATATCACGGTCACGATCGCGTAAAGGGTGACGATCAGAGCCATTCCCATTCCTGAGGACGACTTGTAACCGAACTGATCCGAGAAATATGCAGGTGCCCAGAAGAGATAGAACCACCAGACTCCGTCGGTGAAGAACTTACCTGCTATGAAAGACCATGTCTGACGATATGTGAAACACTTGAGGAAAGGAATGCTGCTCTTTTCCTCTGCTCCTTCTGCCGGTACCGGTTCGTCCTCATCCTGCTGGATATAAGCGAGTTCCGCAGCGTTTACATGCTTTGACTTGTGAGGCTTCTCGTACATGAACACCCAGAATCCCATCCAGATGAAGCCGAGGGCTCCGATGATTATGAAGGCCATTTCCCAGCCTCCGCCTATGCCTCTGTCCTTGAAGAACTGTGCGAGGAGCGGAATGGTTGCAGGAGCGATGAGAGCTCCTACTGATGCTCCGGCGTTGAATATCGAAGTCGCGAAAGCGCGGTCTTTCTTAGGGAAGTATTCTGCTGTGGTCTTGATCGCTGCAGGGAAGTTGCCGGCCTCACCGAGGGCGAGGATAGCGCGTGCCGCAAGGAAGAGCCATACGCTTACTGATGCTATGCCGAGAGCTGCTGCCGAACCAGCCTCGACCGCAGCCATCGCCTGTACGGACTCATATCCTTCGATATGCATTGTAGCCCATCCGCATGCTGCGTGAATGACAGCTCCGAATGACCATACGCCAATGGCCCAGAGATATCCTTTCTTGGTTCCCATCCAGTCCACGAACTTGCCTGCGAAAAGCATACAGATCGCGTAGATGATCGAGAAGAATGCGGTGATTGTACCGTAGTCGTTGTCGGTCCAGTGGAACTCCGGTGCAATGAAGTCTTTCCATGTGAGTGAAAGTACCTGACGGTCCATGTAGTTGACGGTAGTCGCCACGAAAAGCAGCACGACCATCCACCAGCGCCAGTTGGTCATCAGTTCTTTGCCAGTGTCTTTTTTCATTTTTATCTGTGGTTATTGGTTATTCCGTTTCAGGCATATAATGCCAAATGCAAAATTATGAATTATTTCTGAAAATCCGTGTGCGGGCACGGTAAAAAGGCTGTATTAACAGATTTTTTTTATCATATTTGTATGTCTTAATAATAATGAGAATATGAAAGCCGAGATCAGCAAAGTCACTATCAACGATGTCGCGAAGGCGGCTGGGGTTTCCAAGGGAACTGTTGACCGGGTGATCCACAACAGGGGAGAGGTGTCCCGTAAAAGCCGCGAAAAGGTCCTTCGCGTCATAGATGAACTTGGCTTCAAGCCTAACCTCTATGCGTCTCTTCTGGCTTCCCAGAAGGAAAGGACCATCTGCTGCATCATACCGGAATGCCGCCCCGGGGAATTCTGGTCCATGACCCGGAAAGGTATCCAGGAAGCGGCGGCGATAGTTTCGAGATATGGGGTGAAGGTGGTATGTGCAGGGTTTGACCAATATAGTGTGGATTCGTTCAGAATGGCTTGTGATTCAGTGGTTTCCATGAATCCTTCGGGCGTGCTTGTCGCTCCGATGTTCCGGGACGAGACTATGAGGCTTGCTGATTCTCTCTCATCTTCCGGCATACCTTTCATGTTTCTGGATTCCAAGATCGATGATGCCGGCTATCTTGCTTATTTCGGAATGCCTATGTATGAAAGCGGATATCTCTGCGCTGACATACTCACCGGAGGCCGCAATATTCCGCATAAGGTATATGTGGTACGCATATCACGCGACAAGACAGGCCTGTCGGATCCGACTGCTGCGCGAAGGGCTGGCTTCATGGACTTCATGGCAAGACATTATCCTGAAACACTGATAGAGAATGTGTTCATAGACCCTAAGGATGCAGCATCCATTTACGAAAGGCTGGATGCTACCGTCGGCAGGGAAAAGGACGGACGCTTCGTCGTGATGTTCAATTCCAGGATACATCTTGTGGCGGATTATCTGTCTGTCAAGGGATTTCATGACTGCCGTGTCGTTGGTTTCGATGCTCTTGAACGTAATGTCGCCGCCCTTAAGGATGGTACTGTATATGCCCTGATAGCTCAGCATACCGATCGTCAGGCTCTTGATGCCGTCAATGCCATGACCGATCATCTGCTTCTCGGTACTCCTGTCGCAAAGAGGGATAATTTCATACAGATGGATATCCTGAACCGTTACAATTGCGACTATTATCTATAGTCGTTCCGCTTCTTCCGGATAATGCGGATTTTACGTAAAATCATTAATTTAATGCACTGTTTCAAAGAATTTGATTAAATTTGCAGGTTATTACCAACATTAGATATACCGCAAATAATATGGCAAAATTCTTTGATCCGCCTCAGGCGAAGCCTCTTCTTCCGAAGGAGAAGATCGACAGCGTTTACAAGTCCATGAGATTCAAGGTCTTCATGGGTTCGTTCATCGGCTATGCCGCATATTATCTGGTCCGCAAGAACCTTTCACTGGCTTCAGCCGACATGATCGCGGAAGGCCTCATCGACAAGCAGGGAGTCGGTATCGCGGCTTCTGCAGTTTCGATCGCCTATGCTTTCAGCAAGTTCGGCATGGGTATGCTTTCAGACCGTTCGGATGCGAGGAAGTTCCTCACGATAGGTCTTGTCATCGCATCTCTCGTGATGATGTCCGTAGGCTTCCTTCCTTTCTCGGCTACAAATATGGCCCTGAATGTGGCGATGCTGTTCGTCATCATGCTTTTCGTGGGTGTCCTTTCCGGAATGGGATGGCCTCCTTGCGGACGAATGATGGCATATTGGTTCTCGAACAATGAACGAAGCTTCAAGATGTCTCTCTGGAACACTTCGCATACCATCGGTGCTGGTACTCTCGGAATCATCGCCATATTCGGTGTCGGTCTTTTTGCCGATATGGGCATTGCACAGCCTTGGAGGGCCAATTTCATTGCTCCTTCTGTAGTCGCCCTTGTTCTGGCTGCTTTCTGCTGGTGGGCATTGAGAGATACTCCTGAGTCATGCGGTCTTCCATCTGTCGCCGACTGGAGAAATGACCATTCAGGCGTGAAGACCAAGGAAAAGGTAGGCGAGAAGGTGCCTTTCAAGACCCAGCTCGTTGACTATGTCCTCAAGAACAAGTGGATCTGGTTCATCGCTCTGGCGAATGCATTCGTATATATGGTAAGATACGGTGTCGGTGATTGGGCTCCTACATATCTTCAGGAAACAGGCATTATGACAGGTGCAGAGAGCAAGCTCGCATTCTCTATCCACAATTATGTCGGAGCTGTCGGAACAATCGTTTGCGGATGGATCTCCGCCAAGTTCTTCAAGGGCAAATGTGCTCCTCCTAACATCATCTTCATGAGTCTCGTGCTTGTCGGCTGTCTCATCTACTGGCAGGTGCCTGCACTCGCGGTCGCTACGGGAATCTCAGCAAAGGTATGGGTATATGTGGCCCTCATCCTCATCGGATTCTGCATTTACGGCCCTGTGGCCCTCGTCAGCATCCAGGCTCTCAATCTCGTTCCTAAGAATGCAGCCGGTACTGCAGCCGGCTTCGTAGGTCTTTCAGGTTACCTCATCGGTGACTCGCTCCTTTCAAAGATCATCGTCGGCGGTATCGCAGACAAGAGCTGGGACATGGCAAACTTCACTATGGTGATCGGTGCTGCACTCGGTATCCTTCTTTGCGTAATGACTCTGAAGTCGGAAAAGAACTGATTGCTAATATGAAGAGAATCATTTCATTGCTGGCTGCAGCCGCAGCAATAGCTCTGGCAGTTTCGTGTGGCAAGGAGCCGGAACCTGATGTGGATGTTCCGGAAAAGCTTGATCTCATGATCAGTCTTCCGGCAGTAATTGACGGAGCTGCCGGTGATGTCATTTCAGTGAAGTATTATTCAGGAAAAGGCCCGAAATCAGGCGATTCTGTTGTCCTGAAGAAAGGCTCGTCTGAAATATCATGTGAAATCGTTTCCATCGACAGCGAATCATTCAGCTTCAAGATAGCATCGGAGGTGGAAACTGGAAAATATACATTCTGCATACGCAGAGGTGACCTGACTCAGGCTGTCAGGGATGTCCAGTTCAACATCGAGAAAAGAAGCGAGATACCTGAAAAGGAGGGCTTCAATGTATATGGACTGATCTCATGTGATGGTGCCGGTGTTCCTGGAGTTGTCGTTTCTGACGGAGTGGAGGTGACCGTAACCGACAATGACGGAGTTTATTACCTTAAGTCCAAGGAGTATAACAGGGTGGTGTTCATGTCGGTTCCAAGCGGTTATGAAGCTGAAACGTCAGGAGTACTTCCGAAATTCCACAAGGTACTTGACGGAAATGCAGCTACGACAGAGAGGGCGGACTGGAATCTTGTCAAGGTCGAGAATCAGAACCATATCATGTATGTCCTTGGTGACATGCATCTTGCAAATAGGACTAATGACCTCAATCAGTTCGCCAACTTCACTGCCGATCTTGGCGCTCTTGTCTCATCGAACAAGATGAAGAAGCAGTATGCTCTGACATTGGGAGACATGACATGGGATCTTTACTGGTATGACAACGCGTATGACCTCAATTCATATGTCGAGACGATGAATTCAAGTATTACTGGACTTCAGATATTCCATACCATAGGAAATCATGACCATGACATGCTTTCTGCCGGAGACTTCAATACGGTGTCCGCATATAAGAAGACCGTAGCTCCTACCTATTACTCCTTTAATATTGGCGATGTGCATTACGTCGTTCTTGACAATATCCTCTGTACGAATGACGGAACCGGAAACAGGACATATGATTCAAGCCTTACGATAGATCAGATCGACTGGCTGAGGAAGGATCTTTCATATGTTGATAAGTCCAAGGCTCTTGTGATAACCATGCATGCTCAGATGTATGACGAGAAGGGAAAGGCTTCGATGGCTTTCGCTTCAGAGCTGGAGGAACTTTGCAACGGATATGAGACCCATGTGATCAGCGCACATACCCATGTCGTATGGAACAACGACAAGACAGCGGAAAACGGAATATATCACCATAACAGCGGTGCAATCTGCGCTACATGGTGGTGGACCGGTTATTATACTTCCGGACTCGGACTTTGCAAGGACGGCTCTCCAGCCGGATATTATGTATATGAAATGACAGGATCCGATGTCAAATGGAGGTTCAAGCCTACAGACAAGGATTTCAGCCATATGTTCCGTACGTATGACAGGAATGAGATCGTTCTTTCAGCGGCTGGGTTTGCACCGAATGCCGATTCCGGACATGCATCTTCATTCGAAAAGACAGCGTCCCATTGGGTATCGGGCAGCACTGACAATTATGTGTATATCAATGTGTTTGATTATGATCCTTCGTGGAAGATAGAGGTGACGGAGAATGGAAAGAGCCTTCCTTACGAGGTGGTAAAGGTCAAGGATCCTCTGCATCTTGTGGCGTATGAGGCCAAGAGATATAATGAAAACAAGACTCCGACCTCAAGCTTCAATGCCTATACCGTGAATTCGCATATATTCAGGGTTCAGGCTTCTTCTGCCACATCCACCCTTGAAATAAAGGTGACCGACAGGTTCGGAAACTCTGCTTCGGAGAGCATGAAGCGCCCTAAGGCTTTCTCTCTTCAGGCATACAGATAAGATCTTACAACTATTAACAATACTAACTAATCATTAAGTTTATGAGATTACTTAAATCTTTCGCTGCTTCTCTGGCTTTTCTGCTTGCAGGCTTCAGTGCCTTTGCGCAGAACAGGGAACTGTCCGGTGTCGTACTGGACGCGACTGACTTCCCGCTCATCGGCGTGGCTGTCATCGTTGACGGAACGACAAACGGAGTCATGACAGCAGATGACGGAACGTTCACATTGACCGTACCGGCTACTGAAGTCATTCTTAATGTGTCGTCACTTGGTTACGAGACCAAGCTTGTTACAGTGCCTGCGACACAGGACAAGGTTACAATCTATCTCGCAGAAGACAACATGATGATCGAAGAGACCGTCGTTGTCGGCTACGGTACTCAGAAGAAGGTCAACCTCACCGGTGCTGTGGGAGTGGTTGACAGCAAGCAGCTCGAGGACAGAACATCGCATAACCTCAGTGCAATGCTTCAGGGTTCTGTTCCAGGCCTTAATATTTCGACATCAAGCGGTAATCCCGGCAGCTCCGGAAGCCTCAATATCCGTGGTATCGGATCTATCGGTTCAGGTGCCGACACTACTCCTCTCGTGCTCATCGACGGTGTAGAGGGTGAGATCGACCGTGTCAATCCTGCTGACGTCGAGTCTATCTCAGTTATCAAGGATGCATCTGCAGCAGCCGTTTATGGTGCCCGTGGTGCTTTCGGTGTGATCCTCATCACTACGAAGAAGGGTTCTGACAATGAAGGAAAGGCTACAGTACGTTACAGCGGCCGTTTCGGTTGGGAAGAGCCTACTACATCGACTGATTACGAGACAACAGGTTACTGGTCTGCATTCATCCACAACATGTTCTGGAAGGCTGATAACGCCAACTCGAAGTATATCCAATATACTGACTATGACATGCAGCAGCTCCTTCTCCGTATCAACGACAAGACAGAGCATCCTGACCGTCCATGGACAGTGATCGAGAACAGAAACGGAAAGGATACCTATATGTATTATGCGAATACAGACTGGTGGCATGAGCTTTTCGTTGACCGTCATCCTGTACAGCAGCATCAGATATCCCTCAGCGGCGGATCAAAGGCTGTGAAGTTCTATCTCTCGGGAGCTTTCGACCAGCAGACCGGTATCGTGAAGAAGAATCCTGACGTGTTCACAAAGTACAATCTCCGTTCGAAGATCGACTTCAAGATCAACAAGTATGCGAAGATGACCAACAATACGTCATTCTACAGCTCTACATATGATTATCCGGGCGTAGGAAACGTCGAGAATGCAATCGCATATGCCGCTAACCACGGTCTTGCATGTTTCCCTCTCCAGAACCCTGACGGATCATGGATCTATTCGACTCCGCACCTCAACTACAAGGTTGCCAACGGACGTCATATCGTTTATGGAAACGGTTACAACACAAACCTTGACAGGAAAACCGATTTCTCTAATACAACCGAGCTCACAATCACTCCTGTAAAGCAGTTCAACATCGTAGGTAACTTCACTTACAGATTCCACCAGAACCGCAACACAAACAGATCTACCAATATGGTATATTCTGATTATCCAGGCCAGTTCGGTGCATATACTACAGGTGCCGGTGACAACAATCTCTATGAAACTGTACAGACCATGAATTACCTTGCTGCAAACGTGTTTGCAACATATGAGGATTCGTTCAAGGAGAACCACAACCTCAAGGTAATGGCCGGTTTCAATTATGAGTCATATTACAGAAAGGCCATCGATGCTACAGGTTACGACCTCATCACCGACGAGCTTTCAGACTTCAACCTCATCACTACCACAAGACAGCCTGTCCTCGGCGGTGGTCAGACAATCTATGCTCTTGCCGGATTCTTCGGCCGTATCAACTACGACTACAAGGGCAGATATCTTCTCGAGGTTTCAGGACGATACGACGGTACTTCACGCTTTGCCGAGGGACATCGTTTCGGATTCTTCCCTTCAGCTTCTGCCGGATGGCGTATCTCTGAGGAGAACTGGTTCGCTCCAGCAAAGGACGTTGTCAACAACCTCAAGCTCCGTGCATCATTCGGTAGCCTCGGTAACCAGAAGGTGACCAACAATGCATGGATGAGAAAGATCACGTTCGACAACTTCGCCGCTTATTCGTTTGACGGTTCTGCAATGGGACGATATGCTACCATTTCTGCTCCTAATGCATCAGACCTTACTTGGGAGACATCGACACAGTACAATGCAGGTATTGATGCAGGAATGTTCAATGACAAGCTCATGTTCACTGTCGAGGGCTTCATCCGTGATACCAAGGGCATGCTCCAGCAGGGTGTCGCTCTTCCAGGCGTATATGGCGCTAACTCTCCTCTCATGAACAGTGCAGACCTCCGTACATCAGGTTACGAGCTTTCGTTCAGCTGGAGAGATCAGCTTGATCTCGGCGGCAGACCGTTCGGCTACAGCATTTCTGCAAACCTTTCCGACAACAGGACCATCATCACCAAGTATGACAACCCTGAGAGGACATTCGCAAAGGATTACTATGAGGGTATGGAGCTTGGCGAGATCTGGGGATTCGTTACTGACGGTCTCTTCCAGAGCGATGCAGAAGCTCAGGCATATGCACAGCAGGTTGATCTCAGCTACATCACAAAGCGTCTGACAGGTGGATGGCTTGCCGGTGACCTCAAGTATGTCGATATCGACGGTGACGGTAAGATCGGCCTCGGTTCAGATACAGTTGACAAACCTGGTGACAGAAAGATTCTCGGAAACACCAATGCTACTCTTCAGTATGGCTTCACTCTCGCTTTCGACTACCTCGGATTCGATGTTTCGGCATTCTTCCAGGGAACAGGTAACCATTACTGGTATCCTAATGGCGAGTCAATGGCATTCTGGGGACCTTATTCACGTCCTTACTGCTCGTTCATAGCAGATGACTTCCTTGATCATGTATGGGCTGAGGATAACACAGACGCATATTTCCCACGTCCACGTGCTTATTCTGCATACACTTCAGGTGCATACCTTGCCAATGTGAATGACAGATATCTCCAGAATATCAGATATCTCAGATTCAAGAACCTTACAGTGGGTTATACCGTACCTCAGAACGCGACAAGAAAGATCGGTATCGAGAAGGTGCGCGTTTACTTCTCTGGTGAGAACCTTGCTTACTGGTCTCCATTCAAGCAGCACAGCAAGTACATCGATCCTGAGGCTGCATTTGACAGAAAGAGCGGCGGAAGTCTTACACGTTACAACAACGCATTCTATCCATGGCAGAAGACCATGATGTTCGGTGTTGACATCACATTCTAGTCAAGTTGAATCATTAAAGAATTATGAAGATGAAAAAATATTTGATAATGATAGCTGCTGCAGCTCTCGCCTTCGCTTCTTGTGACATGCTTGACAAGGAGCCGTTGTCAGAGATGTCTCCGGAGTCTTATTTCAAGACTGAGCAGGATCTCCAGCTTTTCTCAAACACATTCTATAACAACCTTCTTCCTAAGTCGCCTTACGGCTACCAGAGCGACCATTATGTAAAGCAGACTATGTCTGACGAGCTTCATGGCGGTTCTTACCGTATCGTTCCTAACTCAGGCAGCGGCTGGTCATGGGGAGACCTCAGGAAGATGAACACTCTCCTCGGATATATCGACAATTGCGAGGACGAGAAGGCAGTAACCGAATATACAGCTCTCACAAAGTTCTTCAGGGCTTTCTTCTATTACGAGAAGGTGAAGAGATTCGGTGACGTTCCATGGATCGACAAGGAACTCGGATCTGCTGACGAGGCTCTCTGGAACCCAAGAGACAACCGTGAGGTAGTCATGCAGCACATGCTCGAGGATATCAACTATGCCATCGAGAACCTTCCTGCACCTACCACACAGTTCCGTGTGAACAAATATACCGCACTTGCACTCAAGGCTCAGTTCTGTCTCTTCGAGGGTACTTTCAGAAAGTATCATGCAGGTGAGTCAACACTCAAGACCCTTCCTGCTGATGCAAAGGACTACAGGTTCTATCTCAAGGAAGCTGCTGATGCCGCAAAGCAGATCATGGACAGCGGAAAGTACTCGCTCTATTCGACAGGAAAGCCTGAGCAGGATTACCGCGACATGTTCGTGCTTGAGGACAGTGATTCGAACAAGGAGTTCATCCTTTCCATCAAGTGTGATTACGGTCTCGCCATCTTCCACAACGGTACTGCATACGGTCTTCTCCCGTCACAGGGACGTATCGGTGCTACAAGGAAGTTCATCGACAGCTACCTCATGAAGGACGGTTCACGCTTCACAGACAAGGCAGGCTGGGAGTCAATGGAGTTCGCTGCTCAGGTGGCTGACCGTGACCCTCGTCTCGCACAGTCTTTCCGTACTCCTGGCTATACCAGAATCGACGGAACCGACATCCTTGCACCGGATCTTTCTTCAAGCTGTACTGGATATCAGACAATCAAGTGGGTGATGTCATGCAAGGCTAACGGTGGTGACTCTGACCGTGTTGACCGTTCAACAAGCGACCTTCCGGTATATCGTCTCGGCGAAATCCTCCTCATCTATGCAGAGGCAAAGGCCGAACTCGGCGAGCTTACCCAGGAGGATCTCAACAACTCGATCAACCTTCTCCGCAAGAGGGTAGGAATGCCGAGCCTTACACTTGGTGTGACTGCTGACCCATATCTCACAAATCCATCATACGGATATACCAACCCTAAGCTTCTTGCTGATCCTAACCTCGCAATCATCCTCGAGATCCGTCGTGAGAGAGCTATCGAGCTCGCACAGGAGGGCAACAACCGCTGGTATGACATCGTACGCTGGAGAGAGGGCAAGAGCGTTGACCAGCCTTTCTATGGCCTTTATTTCCCAGGTCCTGGCGAATATGACATCAATGGTGACGGCAAGCTTGACTACTGCCTCTATGAAGGTGACGTGAAGCCGGATTCAAAGGCGACATCTGTCCTCAAGATCGGTTCGGAGATTCTTCTCAGCAACGGAACAAGCGGATATGTAGAGCCTCACAAGGGTGAGACACATACATTCAATGAGAACAGAGACTACTATTATCCGATCCCAAGCGACGAGCGTTCTCTCAACCCTAACCTTACCCAGAACGATGGTTGGGACGATGGTCTTGATTTCTAACAATTAAACTATAGATGAGATTATGAGATTTATTAAGAATCTATATATATCAGCCTTAGCTGCAGTAGCCGGTGTTCTCGCGTTTACCGGCTGCCAGCCTGAGGAATCTCCGCTTTCAAGAGCTATCATGACCAGTGTTTCAGGTCTTGAGTTCGACGCTCTGAATGCTGAGCCGCAGACCATTACGGTTTATGCGGATGCTGACTGGACCGTTGAGGCTCCTGAGTGGGTTACCGTTGACAGGACTTCAGGCAGCCGTACTATGGATGTTACCATTTCCGTAGCAGACAACATGCGTGACGGTGCAATGGACAACCCGAAGAAGGATACTGTCATCTTCAGAGGATACAACCTCCTTTCAAATGCATATGTGATTGTAAGCCAGGGTGGTGACAAATACAGGGATGTGCCTCCTGTAATCATTCCAGAAGTGTACGCCATGAAGGATGAGGAAGTTGTCATCCTTGATCACGTCGCAGTCGTGGCTGTTTCTGCAAACGGCTTCGTCGTGAATGACGGAAACGAAAGCATATATGTAGCAAGCAAGGAAGACCTTGTAATCGGTGACGGAGTTCATGTAAGAGGTTCAAAGGGAACACTCAATGACATTCCTGCGATCACTGTATGCGACCTTGTGGAGAAGAAGGGAGATAATCGTGCTCCTGCATATCCTCTCATCAAGGACATCACTCCTTCTCTCGATGCATATGCACCTTCGAAGATGGAATATGTGGAACTTACAGGTTCCCTTGATGGCATGAATGTGACAGTAGAGGGTGCTGTAAGGGTAGGAGCTATTCTCGATCCTGCAGCTGGATTTGATCTTGCTGCCATTAACGGACACAATGTCACTGTCAGAGGTTTCAGTTTCGGTGCTACAGTTTCTGTCGTAAACATCATCGTGACTGAAATCGTTGACCTCGGTGTTAACGAAATCATCTACTTCACCGATAACTTCGACTGGTTCGCTGATATCGCTTCTGCCGAGGGAGCAGGTGATGCTGTAGGTACAGATGATCCTGGTACAACCGCTCCTAACGTATGGAAGATGGGTTCAAGCGCAGACTTCTTCGCTAAATTCAACGAGATCGGCTACCAGTATCTTTACGGTACTGTAGGTTCTACAGAGTTCGCGGCAGGTCCGGCTCAGGAACCTAACTCGAAGGTAGGCAAGGACGGTTCGCTTTATATCCAGTCCAACTATCTCAAGTTCGGTCAGACCAGCTACAATGGAGCTCTCGTTCTTCCTGCACTTTCGGCAATTCAGGGTGCTGCAAACATCCAGATCGAGTTCGACTGGTGCTGGCAGGTGACAGGTGCATACAAGCCTGACATCATGACTCTCTCAGTCGATGCTACGGCCGGTGCATTCGCTGACAGCGGATCGTCAACAAGCAACGAAATCGAGTCGGCCCAGTCTCAGGTTGACGGTGAAAGTCATATCGAGTGGCAGCATGTAGTGCTCGTTCTCAACGGAGCAACTCCAGAGACTGTACTTACCATCAGACCTACAAATGCCGACCCTACAGTACAGAATCCTGCAAGAAAGCAGAACCGCTGGTATCTTGACAACATCAAGATTATCGACGCTGGCGGTGCTCCTGTAACTCCACCAGCAGGCGGAGCCAAGACCGTTTATTCTGATGATTTCGAATGGATCGCTCCAATGGCAACAACTGAGGGAGCTGGTGACGCTGTAGGTACAGATGATCCAGGTACTACTGCTCCTAATGTATGGAAGATGGGCACAAGCGCTGATTTCTTTGCTAAGTTCAACGAGATCGGCTACCAGTATAAGTATTCTACTATCGGTTCTACCGAATTTGTAGCAGGTCCTGCACAGGAACCAAAGTCAGATGTCGGCAAGGAAGGTTCACTCTACATCCAGTCCAACTATCTCAAGTTCGGTCAGACCAGCTACAGCGGTGCTCTTGTACTTCCTGCTCTCTCTGCAATCGAGGGTACGGCAAACGTATGCATCGAGTTTGACTGGTGCTGGCAGGTTACAGGTGCGTACAAGCCTGACCTCATGACTCTTTCAGTTGATGCAAGCGTAGGCCAGTTCCCTGATTCAGGTGCTCCTACAAGCGTGGCTCTTGAGTCTGCACAGTCAACTGTCGATGGAGAAAGCCATATCGCCTGGCAGCACGTGTCCATCGTTCTCAACGATGCGACAGCTGAGACAGTCCTCACAATCAGGCCTACAAACCCTGATCCGACTGTTCAGAATTCAAGGAAGCAGAACCGCTGGTATCTTGACAATATCAAGATCGTTACTGTAGAGTAACAACAGGTTCCTATATATGAAAAAGCCGGTGCAGATCTCTGCATCGGCTTTAACAGATAAGATATGATCTTATGAAGAAGTTACTTTCATTTTTTGCTGCACTGGCAGTCTCTTTCAGCATTGCTTCAGCCCAGGAATACCTCCCGAAATGGCAGGAGGGATATATGGATATCCATACAATCGCTACAGGCAGGGGAGACGCGACCTTTGTCGTGATGCCTGACGGTACGACCCTCATGATCGATGCCGGAGACAACGGCAAGCTCAAGGATCCCCAGCATCCCGATACCACCAGAAGGGCAGGTGAGTGGCAGGCCATATATATGAAGAAGGTCATGGAAGACCTTCCTGACAGGAACAAGGTGGATTATGCGATGATCACCCATTTCCATGACGACCATATGGGAGCTGTCCGTCAGATGCTTCCCGGAAGCAATGGCTACGGTCTTTCGGGCATTACGCTGGTAGGTGAATTCGTGGATTTCGGTACTTTGATCGACAGGGCATATCCGGATTATGATTTCCCTTCAAAGAAGAACGTGAACAATGCCAACAAGGGCTTCATGCCTGAGTATCACAAGTTCGTGGAGCATAAGATGGCTCATGGAATGAAGATGGAGAAATTCGATGTCGGTGCATTGAACCAGATCAGGATGCTCAACAATCCTAAGAAGTACAGGAAAAATTTCGAGATCCGCAACCTTGCTGCCAACGGCGAAGTCTGGACCGGAAAGGGCGAGGATGCCGAAAAACAGTACAAGGGAGACCCGAAGCTTTTTGACGAGAATGTGAACTCTTGTGCGATCCGTATAACATACGGCAATTTCAAGTATTACAACGGAGGAGATCTCAGCGGTGGAAACTGGGACATATATAAATCGAAGGAAAGGGACATGGAGACCCCTGTAGCCAAGGTGTGCGGCAAGGTAGATGTCATAAAGGCAAATCATCATGGCTATTACGACACCTGCAACGGCTTCTTCATGAATACTCTTTCACCTGATGTTGTCATCATCGATGCGCGAAGCAACAATCATCCTGTACCTTCTACTATGGCCAGAATGACTGATCCGCTCGTATGGACAGAGCAGGGAGAATTCTATATTACCGTTGACAAGGCGCGCGAAAAGCTCAGCGAAGAGCTCTGGAGCCATTTCAAGCCTTGGGGCCATATCGTCGTGAGGGTATATGATGGCGGTAAGGAGTATCAGGTGTTCGTCCTCGACGCAGATACTACCGATTATCCGATAATATACAAGTCTGATATCAAGACAGCAGGAAAATAAACTATAAGATATGAAGAAGATATTTGCCATAGCATTGGCGTTCATGATGTTCGGCGGCATCGCCGAAGCCAGGAAGGTGTCCGGCAGCGTGGTCTCCGGTGAGGAAAAGCTCGCCGGTGTCATCGTTACTGACGGAAAGAATTTCACAACTACAAAGAAGAACGGCAAGTTCTCTTTCGAGATCAAGGATGATGCGGAATTCGTTTACATTGTGACTCCGTCAGGCTATGTTGCTGACTGGAGCACAGGTGTGCCGGCTTTCTATCAGGAGGCTGCAGGTCGTGACAGGTTCGTTTTCGAACTTCAGAAGACAGATGCATCCGGTGACTACTCGATTGTGGCCATTGCCGATCCACAGACACGTGACGAGAAGCAGTTCGCCAAGTTCGCAGACGAGCCGATGGCGGATCTCTGCGAGACAGTCACGACTCTGACAGGGGCTTCAGTGGGCCTTGCTCTTGGTGATATCTGCTGGGATTCTCTTGAGCTTCTGGAAAGCTACAGGAAGGAGATCGTCCGCACTGGAATCCCTTTCTATCCTGTGGTCGGCAATCATGACCATGAGCTCGAAGCCCAGGGTGATATACAGACTACAGCAACATACAGGAAGATCATGGGCCCCGAGAATTATGCCTTCTGTCTTGGCAAGGACGTGGTGATCGTTCTCGATAACATCATATATGACACTCAGAAGAAATATCAGGAAGGATATGCATCTCATGTGATCTCGTGGGTGAAAGGCCTTGAGGCTCTTCTTCCTGAAGGCGCATCCCTTTATATCGCTCAGCATTCTCCTGTGAAATACTGGGAGAACGGACGCAAGATCATCGGTGCATCCGATCTTATCGACATAGTCCGTGGACGCAAGGTAACCTTCGTTTCAGGCCACACTCATGTGAACAACAACCTTGAGTACGAGAAGAACATAACTGAGCATAATGTGGCTGCAATATGCGGTTCATGGTGGGATACAGACCATTGTACTGACGGTACTCCAAGAGGATACAAGGTATTTACCATGAAGGACGGCAGACTCAGCTGGTACTACAAGTCTGTAGGACATGACAAGGATCATCAGGTGGAGCTTTACAAACCAGGACAGACTCTTCAGCATCCGAACAGCGTCGTGGTGAACGTCTGGGACTGGGATCAGGCATGGAAGGTGGAATGGTTCGAAGATGGAAAGCCGATGGGCTCTCTCAAGCCTGTGAAGGAATATTCTCCTCTTTATATCCATGAAATCAATGAGGCTTTCGCCGGCAGGAAGATTCCGGGATACAAGCAGCCGAACATCAATTATCATTATTTCGCAGCGACTCCGAGCCAGTATGCGAAGAATGTGACCATATCCGTGGAAAGCCGTTTCGGAAAAAGATGGGTCTATAATGTGGATATGTCGGAATATGTTGACGTGCAGGCCCATAGAGGCGGAGCCGGACTCATGCCGGAGAATACCATCGAGGCCATGAAACATGCTCTCGACATGGGTGTCAACACTCTTGAACTGGATCTTCAGATCAGCAAGGACGGTCTGGTGGTCGTATCCCATGATCCGTATTTCCACCATCGTTATGCCATCCGTCCGGACGGAAGCCATGTTCAGAAGGATGATCCTAAGGAGTATATCTATACCATGCCTTACAGTGAGGTTGCGAAGTATGATGTAGGAAGCCGTCCGAGCGAGGTATGGCCGGAGAAGGCTTGTGTCAAGACCGTGAAGCCTCTTGCGGATGATCTGATAGATTTCGTTGAGAACTATACGAAGGAAATGGGCTATTCTCCTGTAAGATACAATATCGAAATCAAGTCTAAGGACGCTGCAGGCGAGGGACAGAACTGGCCGACTTATGACAGATTCGTTTCCGAGTGCTGCAAATTCCTTCATTCAAAGCATCTGGGTGACAGGCTCGTGGTGCAGAGCTTCGACGTGAGGGCACTGAATTACATGCATGAGAAATACCCTGAATTCATCCTTTCATACCTTGTCGATGCCAAGGCTCCGGATTTCGATACATATATGGCCAAGCTGAAGTTCACTCCTCAGTGGCTCAGTCCTCATCATACCATCACTGATGAAGACCTTGTGAAGAAATGCCATGAAAAGGGTATGAAGATAGTTCCTTGGACTGTTGACGCACCGGAAGATATCAGGCGCATCCTCGATCTCAAGGTCGATGCCATCATTTCAAATTATCCTGACAGGGTTCTGGAACAGACCAGAGGATTCGTATATGCAAGGTAAATATCCGTCTGCAAGCAAGGCGGTTTAAAGATTTTCAGAGAGCTCCAGCCAACGGAGCTCTTTTTCGTCTGTAAGCTCCATTATCTGCCCTATGCGCTCGGATGCCGACTGCAGTTCCTCGAAAGGAAGTGTGCCGCTGCCGAGCTTATCCTCCAATGCCGCCTTTTCAGCAGCCAGGGATTCAAGATCCTTTTCAAGCTGTTCGAGCTCTTTCTGCTCCTTGTAGCTCAGTTTCTTTTTCTTTGCAGGAGCCTCCGGTGCTGATGCAACGGCCTCCTTGGCCGCCTTTTCCTTTGCGGCTTTCTCTTCGGCACGAGCTATCGAGCGCTGCTCCGCCTCATATTCCTTTATGAATTCGCGATATTCGCTGTAGCTTCCCACGAAGTCCTTTACAAGGCCGTTTCCGCAGAATATGAAGAGATGGTCAACAAGTTTGTCAAGGAAATGACGGTCGTGAGACACTATGATCAGAGATCCTCCGAATTCCTTGAGATACTCTTCAAGGATGTTCAGAGTGACGATGTCCAGGTCGTTTGTGGGCTCGTCAAGAATGAGCAGATTAGGCTGCTGCATGAGGATAGTGAGCAGATACAGCCTGCGCTTCTCTCCTCCGCTCAGCTTTTCGATCTTGTTGTTGAGCATCTCATGAGGGAAAAGGAAACGGTTCAGCAGCCATGTGTCGTTCACTATGTCAAGGACGGTGTCCTGAGGGTTGAAAGACATTCCGCTCTGATGATAATATCCTATCTTCAACGATTCTCCACGCTCGATCGTACCGGTAATGATACCTGGAGATGACTGCAGAGGAGCGGCTCGCTCCGCAGAAAACGGGGGATATGCTGCGCTCGACCGCTCCTCTGCAGTCATCTCCTGTACCATATCCGGGGTGTAATTCCCCGTAATAAGGTTCAGGAAAGTCGATTTCCCGGCTCCGTTGCGGCCTACGATGCCGACCTTCTCATACCTCTGGAAATTATATGTGAATCCGTCCAGGTAACATTTGTCGCCGTAGTAGAAACTCAGGTTCTTGCAGTTGACGATCTTTGTTCCGAGCCTTGTTGCTCCCTTCATCGCCTCCATGCTGACCTGCTTCTGGGTATATACCTGGGAAGCTCTGTCCTTCAGATCATAGAATGCGTTTATGCGGTAGCGGGCCTTTCCTGTGCGGGCACATGGAGTGCTCCTGATCCATTCCAGCTCTCTGCGGAGAATGTTGCGTACCTTGTCTGTCTCGGCATTGTAGTTGGCGATGCGTTCCTCACGCTTTTCCAGATAATTCTGATAGTTTCCCTTGTATGTATAGACGGCTCCATGATCCATCTCCATGACTATGTTGCAGACTCTGTCAAGGAAATAGCGGTCGTGGGTAACCATGAGAAGGGTGCAGCGCGAACGGCTGAGATACCCTTCCAGGAACTCGATCGCATCAATGTCCAGATGGTTGGTAGGCTCGTCCATGATGAAGAATTCCGCCTCGGTGGCAAGCATCTGGGTGATGGCCACACGCTTTACCTCTCCTCCGGACAGTTCCTTCATAAGCTGTTCCGGATCAGAGAGATTGAAGTTCGTCAGGAATTTCACGACCCTGCGTTCGTATTCCCAAAGATGCTCCTGATCAAGTCCTTTGGTGAATTCCACGCTTGATGACATGATCTGATCGAAGATCGTCTTTTCAGGATCGAAGTCATATTCCTGCTCCAGAAAAGCGATCTTGATGTCCTTCAGGAACATGATCTTTCCGCCCGAATCTGACTTGTCCTTTCCGGCCAGAATCCTCATCAGCGAAGTCTTTCCTGTACCGTTAGGGGCTATGAGGGCGATCTTGTCACCCTCGTTTATGTTGAATCCGATCTTCTCGAAAAGAATCTTCGGTCCGTAACTCTTCGATATATTCTCTATCTGTAAATAGCTTGCCATACCTATTTAAAGAATTTATCGACTTCCTTCACTGCTTCAGGCAGGGCAAACACCGCCACACGGTCATATGCCTGGATATGTGTCTCACCGACGGCGATATATGATTCGTTGCCTCTGATGACTCCGCCGACAATTGCGTTCTTAGGGAAATTCATATCCTTGAGCGGCTTTTTTGTTATGGCTGTATCCGGAGCGACGATATACTCCAGCACTTCGGCATTCGTGCCGCTCATGTATTTGATGAACCTTACCTTGTTGCTTAATGTGAACTTGAAGATACGGCTTGCCGTAATGAGCTTCTTGTTGATCACGGCATCGACTCCCATGCTTTCTGCAAGACGTATATACTCGATATTCTCCACTTCGGCGATCACCCTGGCTATGCCAAGGCTCTTCGCGGCAACGCAGGCAAGGATATTGGTCTCGGAGTTGTTGGTGACTGCAACGAATGCATCATATTCCTTTATCGATTCCTCGATGAGCATGTCGGAATTTCGTCCGTCTCCGTTCACCACTATAACGTTGCTTGGCAGTGTTTCCGAGAGGCTAAGGCACTTCTCCTTGTTCATCTCTATCAACTTCACGGAATCAAGCTGTCTTGCCATCTGCTTCGCCACCATCTCTCCGATCGGGCTTCCACCGAGTATCATCACGCTGTTGACCTCTATGTTCCTTTTGCCGATATATTTCATCAGCATATCCATGCCTTCTCTTTTGGAGATGATGAAAACGAGGTCATGGTACTTGAACTTGGTGTCGAATTTCGGAATGATGGTGTCATTGCCACGTGAAATCGCCACGACCCTGAACTTCAGTCCTTCCTCGGCGGCTATCTTGCTGAATTCCATCATGTTCAAGCCGATGAGCGGAGAATCCTCCTCAAGCTTGAAGACTCCCACCTGAAGCTTTCCTCTTGCGAAATCCATCGAATCGCTGGAGGCAGTCCTTCTGAGAAGATCGATGATCTCGCCAGCGGCGATCTTTTCAGGATAGAACATAAGGTCTATACCCATTTCCGTAAACAGGTATTTGTTCTCGTATGAGAGATATTCCTCATTGTTGATCCTGGCCGTAGCCTTCTTGCTTCCCATCTTCTTGGCAAGCATGGCGCTGACGATATTCACATCCTGAGATTCGGAAGGGTTTACTGCAATGAACAGATCGGCTTCCGCAACTCCGGCATCCTGCAGCGTACGGATAGCGGAAGGATTACCCTCCACTGTCACGACGTCAGTGTTGGCGGCAAGAGCGTCAAGCCTTTCCTGACGTTCGTCGATGACAGTTATGTCATTTGCTTCATTGCTGAGCATCTTGGCGAGGTGCGATCCGACCTCACCCGCTCCGGCGATTACGATCTTCATATCATCAAATCTTATAAAAATCCTTGTCTTCTATACTGCTGAAGATGTCTTTTCCCTTCAGCATGGAGTGCAGGACAATCCATTTCCTGTAAAAACCATGTATTTCTCCGGTATCTTGCCTCAGGTAAAGGGAGATTTCTTCGACTGACGGCCTTCTGACCATCCCGGAAGCATCCCTGTGTGCCTTCCATACAGCCTTGAAGCATTCCGGTTTCATCGTCATGATATATACCATGGCAGAAAGTCCGTCGAGACATTTTCTGAATCTTATGGTTCTGCGCGCCTTCCTGCTGCCTTTCCTTGCGGCCTCGTCAACTGGCATCCCTTTCTTTCTCATTGCCAATGCAAATGTCATGGCAAGATTGTTCTCGAGCATCAGCAGGTTGTTCCTGAAGTTCAGATAGAGCTTGAAAGGTGAGGTGGCAGGAAGAGTACCTCCTCCTACATGATATACCATGGATTCCGGTACGACAGTCACCTTATGTCCTGCAAGCTGCATCCTCCAGCACAGGTCGATTTCCTCCATGTGGGCGAAGAATCTCTCGTCAAGTCCTCCGAGCTCTCCGAATACCTTGCTGCGCACCATCAGACAGGCTCCTGTGGCCCAGAACACATCGGCAGGGGAGTCGTACTGGCCGTGATCAGTGTCAAGGCGCTTCATCACGCGTCCTCTGCAGAAAGGATATCCGTATCTGTCTAAACATCCTCCTGCCGCTCCGGCATATTCGAACTTCCCTCGCTCCTGCCAGCTGTGCAGCTTGGGAGCACATGCGCCGCATTCAGGATGGTCCTCCATCCATCTTACGAGGGGAGACAGCCAGTCTTCGGTCACCTCTATGTCTGAATTTATCAGTACGAACAGATCGGAATCTATCTCTCTGAATGCCTGATTGTATCCTCCGGTGAATCCGAGGTTCCTTTCGAAAGAGATTGTCCTGACCTGAGGAAATTCCTCTTTCATCACCTTCAATGATCCGTCTGTGGAAGCATTGTCGGCAACAATCACTTCGGCCCCTTCCACCTTTCCGGCTGAACGCAGCAAGCCGGGAAGGAACTCCCTTAGGAAGCCTTCCGTGTTCCAGTTAAGTATGACTACTGCGGTTCTCATGATGGTTCAACCTACAAATATAGTAAAATAGTTGGATAGATTCCTCGTCAAGCTCGGAATGACATCACCGGCTTCCGAAATATATGAATACCATTCCGATAAGGATGAGAAGGAGGTCGATTGCCTTGGCCTTGAGGTTACGTTCCTTGAAGATCAGGACTCCGCATGCAAAGGATATTAGTACCGATCCTCTCCTTACGAGAGATACGACGGAAATCATCGATTCCGGTGCGCTCAGGGCATTGAAATATGCAAAGTCGGCGGTTGCTATGAATATGGATATCAGCGGAATTGCCCAGCTCCAATGGAAAGGCGTGGTGGCCTTTCGGCTCGGATACCAGAGCAAGGCGCATATGACTGTCATGATGATCAGCTGGTAGAGGTTGAACCAGCTCTGGACGAACATCGGTCCCAGTTCCTTCATTATGAACTTGTCATAGAGTCCGCTCAATGCTCCCATTATTGTCGCTCCGGCCACGCAGAATATCCATTTGTTGCGGGTGAAGTCGATCTGTTCCTTCTTGCTGGAACGACTCATGAGGAATATTGAGAGTATGGCGAGCAGGACTCCCGTCCATTGGCACCAGTTCAGCCTTTCCCCGAAGAACAGCATGGCTCCGACGAGTACCAGCACAGGCCTCGTGGCGTTTATCGGACCGACAATGGTTATCGGAAGATGTTTCAGACCGAAATATCCCGCTATCCATGAGCTCAGGACGATGAAAGCTTTCAGTATTACCAGGAGGTGAGCCCTCAGGAGCGGGTGAGATGCGGAAAAACCGCTTCCATCTGCAGGAATGCCGTCAGGATATACTACAGGATCCAGTACGGTTCCGGCAAATATTCCTCCTCCCAGTATGCTGTCTGCGATGAAGGGGGAGAATATCAAAGTTGAGAATAGGGTGTTCAAAAACAGCACTGGAAGGACTGCATTGTCCTTCAGTGCCGCTTTCTTGGAAGTGTCATAGAAACCCAGGAGGGTCGCAGACACGAATGCAAGCAGAAGCCACATCTTGTCTGCAGATATTAATGACAGCCGCAACCGCAGTCGCCGTCATGACCTTCGCCGCAGTGACCGCCTTCGCATCCGCCGCAGTCTCCGTCGTGGCCATGGCATCCGCCACATCCGCATGAATGTACGAATTCGCCGTGGAGCCCTTCTGTAAGCTCCTTTTCTGTCGCTTCACGTACAGAGATCACCTCTCCTGTAAAATGAAGTGTCTTGCCTGCCATCTGGTGGTTGAGATCCATCTTAACGGAATCTTCGCTGACTTCAAGAACTACTCCCGGGATCACACCGCCCATGCTGTTCATCATAGGAATCGTGTTTCCTGGTACAAGAAGATCTTCGCGTACTTCTCCGTTCACTTCGAATGCCGCCTTTGGAAGGTCGATGATCCTGCTCGGATCGACTTCGCCATAACCGTCAGCCGGTGCAAGGGTCACATCGAATCTGTCGCCAGGCTCCATACCTTCGATATGTGCCTCAAGCTTAGGCAGAAGACTGCCTGTTCCATGAATATAGTCAAGAGGTCTTTCCTTGGTTGTATGATCGACAATCTGTCCGTCAACCTCGAGGTCGTAGCTGAATTCGACTACTGTGTTCTGTGTAATTTTCATATTGTTTTCTTTTTTATATGTTATCATGTTCAAGATGCTTCAGGCAGAGAAGGATACGCCGTCAAAGGCCAGCGACGGTATCTGCCATCTTGCGCTTTCACGTGCATCCGTTCCTGCTGCAAGAAGGTTGTTCCACAATTCTATGATGTTGCCGGTTATCAGCATCTCCCTTACAGGATGGGTTATCCTGCCCTTGCTGAAAGCGAAACCTTCTATACCGAAGGAGAAGTCTCCTGTCACAGGGTTGCAGTTGCCCCCGTTGAATCCGCTCACGAGAATACCGTTTCCGGCGAGTTTCATCAGATCCTTCAAAGATACTTCTTTTTCCGCTGACTGCAAGCGCTCTCCCTTGATATATGGCATCAGACATGGCCTTGAGACATCTTCCACCGTCGGTTCCACTCCCATCTTGAGAGCCATGTAGGTATTGACGAAATATTGTCTTACCACTCCGTTCTCTATGATGGCAGAATCTTTCGTGGCCACTCCTTCGGTATCGAACAGCCTTGAACCGTTCTTTCCCGGGGTCCTTGCCAGATCCATCAGTGTCATTCCTTCGCTGAATACCTTCTTTCCCTCGGAATCTTCCAGGAATGACATCTTCTGCTGGATGGATGTCGCATTCAGGGCTGTCAGGAGAGGGGATACCAGTCTGGAAGCTACATTCGTATCGACTATCATCCTGTATCTTCCACTGCGCCTTTTCTTCGGACCGATCTGGCTTACTGCTCTTTCCAATGCTTTTGCTCCGCATTCCGCAAAGTCGGTGTCAGCTGCCTTGGGAACGCTCTGCCACCAGTAGCCGCTGTATTTGTTGCCATCCGTATCCTTTATAGTCATCTCGGAGAACACACCGAAGGTAGTTTCCATGTGTCTTCCTTCAAATCCCTGTGAATCAACCGTATAGCTGTCATCTGCGGTACGCGAGTATTCACATTCTTCTGAAATCAGCGAATATCCCTTGGCCTCGTTTCCTGATATCAGCCTGTCGTATATGCTGAGCTTCATGGCATTTGCAAGCATCGTGTCGGCATCCATCGACTCATGGCTTGCGTCATAGAGTCCGAGCTCAAGACCGGTTACGGCATCTCTGGCTGTACGCTCCGGGGACGGAAGCTGCCTGCATGCATCTTCTCCCAGCATCCTTACCATCACGATGGCCTTGCCGACAAAGTCCTCCAGCTCCTTTTCTTCAAGCCTGTTGGTAGAGAATGTGCCATATCTGCCATTGACGAACAGATACAGATATATGGAGCGGTCAGCAGAATGAGTCACCTTGTCGAGCTCTCCGTTCAGGATGGTATATGAATCCGACACGCATTTGTTCAGATATGCTCTTACACCATCCGCACCACATGAAAGCGCATGACTGATACAGTGTTTCGCTATGTTCTTTTCCTCAGTTGTAATCATCTTCTTCCGTGTGTTTCCAATTGTTTCGGAATCATTCGCCTCCGACTGTGAGCGAACTGATTAGGACGGTAGGCATTCCGCATGATACGGGAACGCTCTGATCCTTTCCGCATGTCCATGTGCCGTTGTCTATCTTGAGATCGTTGCCGACTGCCACTATGTCTGTCAGGGCATGAGGACCGTTTCCTATGATGTTGATGTCCTTTACCGGTGCTGTCAGACGGCCGTTCTCGATCAGATGGCCGCTTTTCACGAAGAAGGTGAAGTCTCCCTCTCCGATCTTGACCTGTCCGTTGGAGAACTCGTTGACGTATATGCCGTTTCTTACGGACGCTATTATTCCCTCAGGATCGGCATCGCCGCTTTCCATGTAAGTGGCTCTCATTCGTGGAATAGGGTTATATCTGAAATTCTCGCGTCGGCCGTTTCCTGTAGGCGCCACGCCATACCAGCTCGCGCTGATCCTGTCATGGAGATATGAGCACAGGATGCCGTCCTTTACCATATAGGTCTTTTCCCCAGGTACGCCTTCGTCGTCGTAATTGCCTGATCCTCTGTTGAATGCAATGGTTCCGTCGTCTATGATGTCAACACCTTCGGGACAGACCCTTTTGCCCATCTTGTCAGAGAATATCGACTGCCCCTTGCGGTTGAAGTCGGCTTCGAATGCATGGCCCATTGCCTCGTGGAGAAGAATCCCGGAAGCTCCGGCTCCCATCACGACACTCATCTGTCCGCCCTTAGGCCTGATGGCATCAAATCTTTCGTCAATTCCGCTGACGACCTCGTCGGCAAGTTCCTTCATGAGTTCCGGTCCGATGAGTTCGGCTCCCATGCGGAAGCTTCTCGATGCGCTCTTGTTTTCTGTCTTGTTTCCCTGCTGGAATACGGCAGTCACAGTCACGCTTCCCATAGGCCTTGTCTCATATGTGAGTTCTCCAAGGGAATTGTACATCATGACATCGCTTACCGAATCCGAAAGTCTGATAATGACCTTCACTATTCTCCGGTCTCTCGAAGATACGGCTGTTTCCAGCTCCTGCATGAAGGGGAGGAATGTGTCTGCGCTCCTGTCTCTCCAGTTTTCCTTCATGGGGTACAGGTCGGACATGGTGTCTCCGACCTTCATATATGTCCTTCCGCCTGCAGCGGTTCCTGATGCTATGGCAGATGCCGCCTTTGCTGCGGCCAGCATGTCGGCCATTTCCGTATTTTCGGAATATGCATATCCTGTCTTTTCTCCCTTGAGGACTCTGATTCCGACTCCGAAGTCCGTATGGAAGCCTCCGGAAGAAACCACTCCGTCCTTGAGCAGGAGGTTGAAGAATGTCGTATGCTCGAAATACAGGTCACAGTAATCGCCTCCGTGAGCGAGAGCCGTTCCGACCAGGGTCTGCAGCTGGGTTTCCGTTACCTTGAATATGTTAAGATAATTGTTCTTCATGTCCGTCTTTCTCATCTTAGAGGGAGAGTATCTCTCCTGTCTCATCAACAATCTTCTTCCTGTCTTCAGCAATAGCCTTGATCTTTGCATATGTGGCCTCGTCCTTTATGTTGATGATCTCGCTTCCTGATCCTTCGGCTATTACGCGGAAAGGTATCTGCGAATTGTCTGCCAGGATCCATCTTTCGCAGATCGGAGCATATGAACTGAAGAAGTAATATATGCCGACATGATAGCGTCTTCGTATCGTCTCTTCAGGAATGTTATGGCCGCCCGCTTCGACTCTTGCACGAACCCTTTCGACTGCCAGCTCCGGTGAATTGAGCCAGAAATACAGGAGTGTGACGGTATATCCGGCATCCTGTGCCATCTTTACCGTCTTGAGCAGGGTCCTTGTCGCCAATGTAGTCTCCACAGCGAAGTCCATCTGCTTCTTCAGAAGATATCTGATCTTCATGATCATATATCTGCTGGCCTGTATCGAAGCCTTCGACGGATCGAACGGTGACAGCCCCTTGGCGAATTCATCTGAATTGACGAATTCCCTGCAGTCCAGCATTTCCGGCAGCAATGAATATGAAGCTGTGGTCTTGCCGGCTCCGTTGCAGCCTGATATTATATACAATCTTGGCATAATGCAAATTTATAAATTACGCGATAGTCGCTTCGGTTTATTTATGGGTGACACCGTATCCGAAGAGGGCGAAATCGCCCTTACATGGATCCTCAGGCCATATTTCTCTGAATGCGTCAGTTATTTCCTGAGCGGTGACGATGTCCTTCTGCTTCCTTCCGGTCAGACCGAGGGCTGTTGCCTGGGCATATACATGGACATCAAGCGGAAGTATCAGACCTTTCTTGTCGGAGTTCTTCCATACTCCGAGATCCACCTTCCCGTCGTCCCGGACAAGCCATCTGCGCATCATGCTGATCTTCTTGTTCGGAGCCTTCCTGTCTTCCTTCTGACCGAATATCTGTGTCCTTATGTCGTTGTCACTCAGCCCCTCCAGAGTACCGTACTTCTCGTAAAGTACCTTGAGTCTGCCGCATATCGCCGAGAATTCACTCCATTTTATCGTCCTGTGCAGACTGACATTCTCGTCGCGATATTCTCCGTTCATTATATAATCATATGGCTTCCAGCACATTTCGTCAAACATCCTCCCGCAATCCCTCACGATCATCGCGCGTCGTCCCCATGCCAGATGTGCGGCAAGCAGGGCTGAAATCTCAATGTCCGCAAGCGAGGCCTCTCCGGCTTCGTATCTGCGTGCGAACCGTGTCGGGAAGATTATCGGATCTTCCTGAAAATATTTCGGGTCATTATATTCTTCCGCCCACCCGATCAGGGTCTCTTTCAATGCTGTGTCCATAATCTTACAAAGATAGCAATAATCTCAAAACAGGCCATCCCGTCGGACATAAAAAAGAGACGACTGTGTAAGCCGTCTCCCTTTGTGATGCGCTATGAGGATAATTACTCTGTTGCGGACTCGATACGCTTCATGTTGGCGAACATGAATACACCTGCGAGGACGCAGATGGCGATGAGCACAACCCAGATCGACCAGAGCGGAATCTTCATCCAGAGGAGGCCAGGAACTGTTACAAGGTAGTTTCCGATGGCTGTAGCTGCGAACCATCCTCCCATCATCATACCCTTGTACTTAGGAGGAGCAACCTTTGACACGAATGAGATACCCATAGGTGAAAGAAGAAGCTCTGCAAATGTGAGCACGAGGTATGTTGAGATGAGCCATGTTGGTGATACGAGGTCAGGGCTTACTGTTCCGCCGAGCTCCTTAGGAGATGCGAGACCGAATGAGCCGAGTGTGAGGATGAGGAAGCCTGCTGCTGCCACGAGCATTCCGAGACCGATCTTACGAGGAGCTGACGGCTCCTTGCCCTTCTTTGCGAGTGCGCCGAAGATGGCGAGTGATACCGGTGTGAGGGCTACCACGTAGAATGGGTTGAACTGCTGGAAGTCTGATGGCTGGATGCCTACAGTCTCTGGCATTCTCATGTAGAGGACAGCTGCGAGTGCCCAGAGGCCGGCAGTTATTGCGCCTGAAGTGATCTTGGCCTTCTTTGTTTCAGCCTGGAATACGTTGAAGAGGGTATAGACCGAAAGTGCGATGATGGCGAGACACCAGATGTTGAATCCGATCCTGAGGATGCCTGTAGTGCTGCTTGCTGTGTAGTCACGGGCGAAGAGGGTCATTGTAGCTCCGTTCTGGTGGAAAGCCATCCAGAAGAAGATTACCACTGCAAATACGAAGATGAGAGCTCCGATACGGCTCTTTGTCTGTGCCGGTGTGAGCTCTACCTCTGCTGCAGGGTTTGCTGCCTTTGCCTGCTTTGCGTTTACGTCAGCGTGCTTGAACCATGAGCGGCATCCGTAGTAGATGAGTACTGAAAGTATGAGCGATACGCATGCTACTGCGAAACCTCCGTTGTATGCGGTAGAAAGCCTTTCGATATAGTATGGTGCGAATGCTGCCATGTCCATGCCTGCCGCTCCCGGCATTGTTGCTGCGATGCCCTGGAGGTTTGCAAGGTTTTCAGGAGTGATGGTTCCGTCCATCATCTGATGTGCGAGTGCAGGAACGTTGGCATTGTAAACGAGATCATACTTGCTGAGCGACCAGTTTGTCATGGCCTTTGCCATTGAAGGTGCGAACATCGAACCTACGTTGATAGCCATGTAGAAGAGGCTGAATGCAGCGTCACGTCTTGAAGCATACTTAGGATCGTCGTAGAGGTTACCTACCATCACCTGGAGATTACCCTTGAAGAGACCCGTACCGATTGCGATCAAGGTGAGCGCACCGAACATCATGATCTTTCCGGTGATGTCCGGAGCGGTAGGAATCGCAAGGCAGAGATATCCGAGGAACATCACACCGATACCGATGGTTACGCACTTTCCGTAACCGATCTTGTCAGCGAGGATACCGCCGAAGAAAGGCATGAAATAAACTCCAGCAAGGAAGATTCCATAAATCTGCGTTGCCGCAGCAGCGCTGAAACCGAACTTCGCCTGGATGAACAGGAGGAAGATGGCCAGCATAGTGTAATAGCCGAAGCGCTCACCAGTGTTGGCGAGCGCGAGGGCAAAGAGTCCTTTTGGTTGACCTTTGAACATGTTTATCTGATTTTAATTGTGAATATACGTTATTTCGCAACTCTCTCGAGCCACTTCACCATGCCGAGCATCACACCCATCGAGATGAGGCAGAATCCTGCAAACACGGCCCAGCACATCCACTGCTGAGGGAATGAGTTGAGCATTGTCACACCGAGGGCGATGAACAGGTTGCCGATGGCGGTAGCTGTGAGCCAGAGACCCTGGCAGATTCCCTGGAGATGACGCGGAGCGATCTTCGATACGAATGAAAGTCCGAGAGGAGAGATGAAGAGCTCTGCAACAGTGAGGAAGAAATAAGTGGCTATGAGTACCATTGGGCTTGACTTCATTCCCATCTTCACTGCATCGCTGAGACCTCTGAATTCGTCGCCTGAAGGATATCCCTGAATTATTGCAACGACCATGAGAAGGATGTATGAACATGCTGCGATGAACATACCGAGAGCGATCTTGCGCGGAGTCGAAACTTCCTTGCCCTTGCCTGCGAGAGCACCGAACACCCACATGATGACAGGGGTGAGGATGATCACGAAGAGAGGGTTGATGCACTGCCAGATTTCAGGTGGAATGGCTGCTGTGGTCACGAAGTCACGTGCGAAGATAGAGAGTGACTGGCCGTTCTGGTGGAATGAGAACCAGAAGAATACAGCAACTCCGAGTACTGCGAAGAGAGCGTAGAGTCTCTGCCTGATCTCCTTTGCATTTGCTGCTCTTTCCTCCGGAGTATAGTCTGCAACCGCAGCCTTCTCCTTCTTTGCCGGATTAGGAAGCTTCTTCTTGATGGCGATGAAGATCACAAGCGATGTGAGCATTGCCACTACAGATGCGATGAATGAGAAATGCACACCTGTGTTGAAGATCTCGAGGTAGCTGTTGCAGAATGCCGCGTCAACGACTCCTGAATGACCTACCTCAGTAGCAAGTTTTGTGAGGTTCTCCGCGTCTGTGGCTGCCATAGCGTTCTGATCCTTGATGAACATATGGCAGAGACGAGGGAGGTCTGAATTGTAAGCGAGGTTGTGGATCTTGAGCCAGAAGCTTCTGAGGAGCGGAGCGATGAACGGAGCGATCACACCACCGATGTTGATGAATACATAGAAGATCTGGAATCCTGAGTCACGCTTGTCCTTTGCCTTTGCAAGTGCCTCGGGACCTTCCTTCGCAGCCTCTGCCTCGAAGTTGTCATACATCTGTCCTACGAGTGCCTGAAGGTTTCCTTTGAAGAGACCGTTACCGAATGCAATGATGAACAATGCGATGCAGGTGAGAACGAGTACCCATGAAACTCCTGTAGTCTCGGCAAATACAGGGATGGAAAGGATTCCGTATCCTGCAGCCATCACGAGAAGGCCTGAGATGATTGTCGCCTTGTAATTCTGTGTGCGGTCTGCGATGATTCCGCCAGGGAGGCTGAGGACATATATCAGAAAATAGAATACTGAATAGATCCAGCCTGCGGCACTGTCGCTGATTCCGAACTTCGAGCAGATGAAGAGAAGAAGTACGGCATTCATGATGTAGTAGCCGAAACGCTCTCCCATGTTGCTGAGTGCAGCTGCAATCAGACCCTTAGGGTGTTCTTTACGTGCCTTGTTGATGTAGAATACCAGGAAAGGTATGACTACGATCAGGATCGCGATCAGAATCGCCATCGGACGGTTGTTCGTCCAGAGGTTGGTGATGAAAGACATAAACTTATTGATTTAATTGATAATTATAATCCTATTATATCCCGACAAAGATAGTAAATTTAATTTACAGGCAAAATATCGGAAATCACGAGGAAAATCGGTATATTTGCTTTTCTGTAAGTCCTGTTCATATCTGTAGGTGTGTATGGACGGGTGTATTTTATTGAGTATGAAGAAGTTGCTTGCAAATATTATAAGAGGATGCATCGTGATCGTCGGGAAACTGCCTTTGAAGTTTCATTATTTCATGGGTGATATTCTTTCGTGGATCGCGGAAAAACTGCTCCGTTACAGGTCGGACGTGGTGTGGATCAACATATCCCGCTCGTTTCCTGAAATGAAATATAAGGAACTGAAGAAGGTTTATAAGGATTTTTACCGTCATCTCGGTGAAATCGTCGCGGAAGCCATATGGTTCGGTGCCAGCGATTACAGGCGTCTCCATAAGCAGGGCCTTGTAGAGGTGATGAATCCGGAAGAGATCAATGATTACTTCCTTTCGACCCCTTCAATGACGGTGCTCAGCACCCATTGCGGAAACTGGGAACTCATGGGAGGTTTTCTCGGCTACAGGACTGCCGGTGATGTGAAGGTGGCTATACAGGAGGAGCAGATAACAGTGGTTTACAAGAAGCTCAGCAGCGAGGTGTCTGATGATGTCTTCAAGAGGAACAGGGCTGCTGCCTTGGAGATAGTCGGAACTTCATGCGAACTGGAATCATCCAACGTACTCAGGTTCGCCATGAAGCACAAGGATGAGAGAAGAGTCTATATCTATCCGACGGACCAGGCTCCTTACAAGAAGGCCGGCAAACATCCGATAGGGGAGTTCATGCATCAGGAGACGAATGCCATGCTCGGCAGCGTGGG
This sequence comes from Bacteroidales bacterium, assembly GCA_017437125.1. GTDB lineage: Bacteria > Bacteroidota > Bacteroidia > Bacteroidales > UBA932 > Cryptobacteroides. The sequence continues at coordinate 304,672 of JAFSBV010000001.1, forward strand.
CATATCCTGCAAATTCGCTCATTCTGTGATGTACATGAAGATGAAGCACGTGAGGAGGGGAAAATATGAAATGACCCTTGTCCCGATATGCCGTGATGCTTCGCAGATGACTCCGGAGGAGATTATGCGCAGATATTACGATCTCCTGCAGGAAGAAATAAACGAGACTCCGCACAACTGGCTGTGGACTCATAAGAGATGGAAATAACATTTAATGATATGAATAAGACATTAGTAATCATTTTGACATCGTTTCTGGCCGTGATGCCGATGGCGGTATCAGCCCAGACAAATGCCGATCCGGAAGGATACGTGACATATTCACTTCCCTCTACTACCATCACTCTTGATGTAGAGGCTGTTCAGGAGAGGTTCTATGCAGGACCATATGCCAAGTTCGCGGAAAAATATCTCGGCATAAAGCCAAGAATGAAGGATGAGACTACCGTTCAGCTGACCCAGCTCAGGATGACCCCTCTTGTCGAGGCGGACCAGAGCAGGAGATATTCTCTGACAGCTTCAAAGAAGGGTCTCAACACCTCTTCCGTGTTCAGATTGAGCTCGGCCGGTCTTGTGACTTTCGCTGATGCCAAGTTTGCGGATGAGTCGGTATGGCGTTTCCCTGTCGAGGTGAAGGGTGACTTCTCGGACAAGGGAATATCTTCAAACCTCACATCAGAGTCAACTACACTGTATAGGAACGAAAAGAAGGAGTCTGCTTATAACCGTGTTGCCGTTCAGCAGAATATGGTGGTGGAAAAGACTCTTGAACAGAAGGCTGCCGAAACGGCGTCAACAATTCTTGATCTCCGCAGGCAGCGTCTTCAGATCGTGACAGGCGATACCGATGCCACATACAGCGGTGAGGCTATGGGAGCTGCTATTGAGGAACTTACAAGGCTCGAGAAGGAGTATATGACTCTTTTCGTAGGATATTCCGAGTTCCAGACACAGAAGATGAGGTTTGATGTCATTCCTGAACCGGGACGTGAGAATCAGATGTACATTGCGTTCCGTATTTCCGATAAGAACGGCCTTGCACCTGCAGATGACCTTACAGGCTCACCTGTTGTGATGGAAATCGTTCCTCAGGAGATCGTTCAGACTGACGCTGTGAAGAAGGGCAAGGAAGAGGTGATCCATTACAGGATACCTGCGATCTGCACCGTGAAGCTCAAGGATGGTGCCAACCTCCTTCTCCAGAGCCGTATGCCTGTTTATCAGCTTGGTCAGGACAGCTCGATTCCGGCAAGCCTTGTATTGAAGTAAAACACATTAACATCGATATTTATTATGAGCATTCAGAATCTTGATCCACAGGTGGTGTGGAAGAACTTTTATGAGCTGACTCAGATTCCTCGTCCGTCAAAGCATGAGGAGCTTGCAGTCGAGTATATGTACAACTGGGGAAAGTCACACGGACTTGAGACCATCAAGGATGAGATCGGAAACATCATCATCCGCAAGCCTGCGACTCCAGGATGTGAAAACAAGAAGGGAGTGATCCTCCAGGGCCATATCGACATGGTTCCTCAGAAGAACAACGATACAGTACATGATTTCGAGAAGGATCCTATCCAGACATGGATCGACGGAGAATGGGTGAAGGCAAAGGGCACTACACTCGGTGCTGACAACGGACTTGGAGTAGCAATGGGTATGGCTGTCCTTGAGGCTACAGACATCAAGCATGGTCCTATAGAACTCCTTGTAACCGTTGACGAGGAGACTGGTATGACCGGAGCTAACGCTCTCAAGCCAGGCCTTCTTCAGGGTGACATCCTCATCAACCTCGATTCAGAGACGGAGGGCGAGCTTTATGTGGGTTGTGCCGGTGGTCTTGACGCTTCTGCTTCAGCTGCTTATGTGCCTGCAGACTATGACAGGAACTGGCTCTGCTATTCACTTGCTGTGAAGGGCTTCAAGGGCGGTCATTCAGGTATGGATATCATCCTTTGTCGTGGAAATGCCAACAAGATCGCTGCGCGTATCCTTCTCGCTCTCATTACAAGGGCTGACGTGAAGCTCCTTGATCTCGAAGGCGGTACTCTCCGTAATGCGATCCCTCGCGAGGCTTTCGCTACGGTATATGTACCTGCAGACAAGCTTGCTGAAGCTGAAAAGGTGTTTGCAGAGGTTTCTGCTGCCATCAAGGCCGAGTATGCCGGAACTGACCCTGATTCAGAGTTCATCTTCAAGCCATATGAATGTGCTGAAGGCGAGTGCTGCTGCGGCGGTGACGAGTGCAAGTATGTTCCCGAGGCTGATGCTCTCCGTTTCATCCGTGCGATCATCGCATGTCCGGACGGCGTTGAGCGCATGAGCAGCGAAATGGCAGGGCTCGTAGAGACTTCAAATAACCTCGCTATGGTCAAGATCGAGGGAGGACAGTTCTCTGTAAAGACCCTCATGAGAAGTTCTGTTGACACAGCGAAGGAGGCTCTCGCACAGAAGTTCGAGGCTGTGTTCGCTCTCGCAGGTATCGAGACATCGTTTGCAGGCGGATACTCAGGATGGGCTCCAAACCCTGATTCGGCTATCCTCGCTACCATGAAGAAGGTTTACAACGACCTCTATGGCAAGGAACCGGCTGTGATGGCTATCCATGCAGGTCTTGAGTGCGGTATCCTCAGCGGTGCTTATCCTCATTGGGATATGGTTTCATGCGGTCCTACACTCATGAGCCCTCATTCTCCTGACGAGCGTGCGAACATCCCTTCTGTTGCCAAATGCTGGGAGTTCCTCAAGGCTGTCCTCGAGAATATCTAAAACATTTTGATTATTAAATAATTATTCCTATATTTGCAGCCCATTTTGGTGGATTGAGTCCTCTGAAATGGGCGCAAATTATTATTAAACAATTAATTACAAACAAAATGATCAAACAGTACGAAACCGTTTTCATTGCAACTCCCGTTTTGTCTGAAGCTCAGATGAAGGAAGCGGTAAAGAAGTACACTGACTACATCGTTTCTAAGGGCGGTGAGATCGTGTACGAAGAGGACTGGGGTCTCAGGCAGCTCGCTTACCCTATCCAGAAGAAGACTACAGGATTCTATTACATGATTGAGTTCAAGGCTGACACTCAGGTGATCGCAAGACTCGAGACTCAGTATCGTCGCGATGAGAGAATCATGCGATTCCTCACTTTCGCAATGGACAAGCATGCAGTAGCATATGCTGAGAAGAGAAGAGCTAACAAACAGGCTAAATAAGGAGGAC
>JAFSBV010000003.1 GCA_017437125.1 Bacteroidales bacterium
GGATTTCCAATAATTACATCGAATGTCATATTTCCTGTGAGTTGAGACGGATTGTCCGTGTGAATGAATTGATAAGCATATTGCTCGGCATCGGTTCCTCTGTCATAGACCGACTGACTGGCTCCGCAGAAACGGCATTTCCCTCCCACCCAGCTGTGCTGGATAGCCTCATATCGGATGTTGCCTTCCGGGTTGTCAAACCTGGAAACTGCAAATCTGCCATTGGCTGTCTTCGAACAATATACCGACCTTCTGGCGAGCAGGGCTGTCAGTTCAGTGCAGGCGATTCCATAGACCTGATTGTGCATTATGTGGTCTATACGGCTCTGCCTGTCCGGAATCTGATCTTCAAGGCCCTTGTCAAGCCTCTTCACGATCTCACGAAGGAATACTCCGCTTTTTGTGAACGGATCAAGAAACTTTGTCTTCGGACTCCTGAATAGTTCCTGCGGTAGCAGGTCCAGGACCTGATTGGCAAGAGAAGGAGGAGTGAAGACCTCGTCGTTGCTTAAGTTTGCGATGCAGTTGAGTACATCAGGATTGTAACTGTTCACCATAGGCCTCTGCGGATAGTTTTAGAAAGTGAACCGGTGCGTATGTCTCGCAGGGCAGGTCAGAGAAAAGATCATCCGGTTCTCCCTCTCCTACGAGATAAGAGAACTCATAATCCCTCCTGTTGACCATCCCTTTACCGATAAATCCCCATTCGCAGATATGAATCCACTCATCCGGACGGTCCACACGCTTGTATGTAAGCGCATCCCCGTGGATGATGTTTTTGGAAAGAAGAAACTTCACGCTCTCAATGCATTCAGATTTGCATTTAGACTTGAATAGAGCGGAGTACTGCTGTGTGAAATAGTCCAAAAGTCTTTTGCGGCAAGCCTCGGCGTTGTCCGTAAGCAGTTCTATCCCATAGATGCTTGATACTGACTGCACGGCAGCCTGCTCATATTGCAACTGGGTGTGCTGCTTTGCCTTGACGCGTCCTTCGCATACAGCGAGTTTTCGACGGAGAATCTCAATGAGAAAGTTCCCGTCACCGCACGCCGGCTCCAGGAAACGGGAATCGATCCTCTCCGTCTCCTGCTTCACAAGGTCGAGCATAGCATTCACCTCACGCTCTGAAGTAAACACCTCACCGTGAGCCTCCACCCTCTCCTTCGACTTGATCTGGTGGTTCATCCTGCGCTAATTGTGCGTAGGCTATCCCTTCGGATGAAAGACCAGATAAGTGCATTAAAAAAGCATGGACTTCACAAATCCATACTCTAGGCACTTGGCCTGGCCTTTCCTATGGGATAAGTTCCATCCACGCTATAGCGCAGACGTTCACTGAACTTATCCGGATATAGGAATTCTGTTAACGGCCAAGTTTTCAGAGTATTCCGAATAAATAGCAAACGCTAATTAATATTTTCAAAAATGTGACCAGATATCTCTAATCACTCTGCAAAGTTATAGAATTTATTGATGATTACAATTATAGTGACAAAGTATAAAGTTTTAGTTATATTTGTAAGGCTAGTTTTCATCTCTAAAATAATTTTATATGGAATGCAAGATTAAACGAATCCTAATTAAGAGTCTATGGGGCGTTAAAGATATCTCAACAGATTTCTTTCCCGATGTTAATATTTTCATTGGATCAAATGGATCCAGTAAAACCACCTTCCTTAATTTATTAGAGGCAGTTCTAGTGTGTGATATTGAAATATTTAGAAATATCTATTTTGATAGTATTACAATAGACTTTGATTTGCAGGAGAATAGTCAGCTGGTCGTAAATCGAGTAAATGACGAGGATATATGTACTATTAAGTATTTGTTTGCTGATGGATCTAGTTACGATATTCCTTGTATTGATTCAATATTACGCCCATATCGAGGGGGGAGTTCTAAATACCGAGAAACGTTTTATGCCCTTAAAGAACGTTTGGCATCTATAACGAATATATCTTGGTTGTCTATTAATAGAGATAATTTATCATACAATGATTTGGATAGAAATCGAGATTATGTTGATAGGATACGTAATATGGTAGATTACAAATTAATAGATTTGATCAGGAGTCTTGTTGGCTATCAGTTGCAGTTGGAGTCGGAGGCTAATAGGAATGCGAATAAGTTTAAAGAGGAAGTTTTATCTTTAATGTTGTTTAACGAATCGTTTGATAAGTATAATTTCGATAATATTGCTCGTTTTGAATTGGCTGATGCGGACCAAATGCGACGAGATCTATATAGAGCCTTTAATTATTTAGGAGTTGTTAAAGATAAGAAAGATCTCATAAATCGACATATTCAGCAGATAAAAGATGTTATAACTAAAGTTACAAAGCAACAACAGTCTATTGAGTTTGATGACCTTCTTGTGTTATCGTTGATTAATAGAACTTTATCGATTATTGAGATTTCGAAGGAGCACGAAAAGAATACTAATGAGATTTTTGCCCCGATGGAATTATTTTGGAAGTGTTTGAAAAGGTTTATGCCTAATAAAGAATTTAATTTAAATAATGATAAGCAAGTCGTTCTTAAAGAAAGTTCTAATAACATAGAGATTGATATAACATCGCTATCTTCGGGAGAAAAGCAGTTATTTATTTTGTTGGCTGAAGCCTTGTTGCAAAAGGGTGTAAATTATTTGTTTATTGCAGATGAACCTGAATTGTCATTGCACATTGATTGGCAAAGGAAAATATTAGCAGAATTATTAAATTTAAATCCGAATTCACAAATAATTGTAGCAACCCATTCCCCTGAGATTGCCGGTAACTTTCCTTTAAATATAATTAATATGCAAGATATTATTTGCTATGAGTAATTCTAACGCTTTTGTGCATTCTGATCAGGCCATTAGCATTATTCATAGATTTTATAACAAAAGATTTATGGTTTATGTTGAAGGTCCTGATGATATTCCTTTTTGGGATGATAAATTTAGTGCTGAAATTCCTTCAAGTAATTATGAAATAGAAAGTGTAAATGGTAAAGAGAATCTTGATGTCTATATTTCAGGGGTTTTATCAGGAAGTATCAAAAATGTAGTAATTGCTTGTGATGAAGACTATGGTATATATCAAGGCGTGAATTGTAAAAGTCACCCTCAGATTGTCCGTACGTATGGATATTCGATAGAAAATTCAATGTTTTGTCCGTATAGAATTTCTGCATATATTAGAGCTTTGGCAAGAAATAGAGTAGATTATTCTTCAGAAGTTAATGACTGGTATGATGCTTTTTGTAAGAGTGCAAAGAGATTGTTACCATATGATATTCTAAATTCGACTTTACATTGTTCGACTTATCCATGTTTTGGAGAGAATTGTTGTCGTTTTTTGAAGTCTAATGAATCTGCTAGTTTGGATGATGATAAGATTGATGAGTGGATAACTCGAATATCGACAACTTTTCCTGAAGATAAAGTAATTAGTATGATAGGAGTAATTGATAATGATAATCGTAGTCTGCGTTATGTAATAAAGGGACATTTTTTGACAAATGCTGTGATCAATCTAATTAAGCGTAAAGTTCATGAGGCGACGAGCCAGCACATCACATTAAGCAATGATGCGATTTATGCTCAATTTGTTAATTGTAAAAGAGTATGTGGTGGGGAGTGTGAGGATCGTAAGTATTTATCATTCCAAATCAAGAAAGCTATAGAATCTTTGAATTAATGTGAGAGTCTGATGCATAATTATTTGAAGAGTCACATAGTAAGAATAAAGGCAAATTTATAATACTATGAAGTTGTCTGATTTGTTCTTGGAAATTTTAACTCAGTGTAGTGATGAAGGGACACATGAAATTGCAAAGTCAATGAAGATTGCATTGAAAAGTCCGGCTATTGCTGAGGTGTTAGATGTGTGTATTGTGAATGGTATGGGATATAAAGGGCAGATCTCAATAGATACATTATCACAGGCCGAGCGAGGATTCAATGATTATAATGACTTGATGCTTGAAAAATCAAATATGACTGAACTTCAAAAACAATTGGAGAAAGTATTATATAATCACTTTTGCCATAATGTTTTTGTGGCTCTGACTTGTCGTTTGGCTATTACAGGGCAATTAGAAATGTAACGTTTCCCTCAAGAGTGTTGATTGATAAACGTTGTTGTACTTGATAACATTGTAGTATATGATTGATTTTAGAAAAGATTTTGGAATTGAGGATATTCGAAATAGGTCTGATAAACCGTACTCTAATATATATGGCTTTATTATGTATACCAGTGCTCATCCATATATAATCAAGGTGTTGAGGGATGAAGATTTTTGGAATGCATTAGATGAGATTTCAGGTAAGAATTGGCCAATATTTGCTATACGTCCTTTGTCGAAAGGATATTATGGATACCCCAATTTCCCTCCAGATACTATTGGTTATATGGTGCCGGAATGGAAAGAACCAAATGAAAATAAGAAGTACTTGGATTTTTTCTCCCTTAAAAATTCTGAACAATTACCATGTTTTATTGCGTTTAAATTTAATAATGATGAAACAATAGAACAAGTTGTTTATAAGTTGAACAATGATTCCGAGGAGGGTGCTTTCGATTCTTTAAGGACTATTGTCGAATTAATAACAAATACAGAAAGTCAGATATTGCCTGAATACAAACAGACTGACGCTGTGTTTAACAATGTAAAGATGGATATAGAATCTTATGTATTACGTAAGGGGGTTGTAACGGGAGTTGGAAAGATATTTCGTATAAAAGAAGCTATTTCAAGTTTATTAAGCGTTCAAAAGTAATATCTCGCCAAAAACTCGCCAGAAACACAACAAAAGAAAACCGGAAGTCTTTGATAGTCAAAGACTTCCGGTTTTTACTTCGTGATTCGGTTGGGATTCGGCAGAATCACGTGTTTTCCGGCGAAATCTTGTAGTTTACTGACTGTCTCTATTGTTTATAAAGTATTGAAATATAATGATATAAATTATATTTGATGTTTTGTTTAAGTAGTAAACAGTAGTACTTTTTTAGAAGAAGGATTTGGGGATGTTGTCCAAATGTTGTCCAAGTTTTAGAAAAAATGCATACCTTTGCATAAGTTAAAGCGAAGGAGTATGACTATAAGATTCGAACTTAGGACAACAAAGAAGACCAAGGGTGCTGAGATGGTACCTTTGCATATCAGTGTCTCCGACGGAAGGGCATTTAGGCAGAGGCAGGTTACCGGCATAATGATAAATCCGGAATATTGGGATGTCAAAGCCGGTGACTTAAAGAAGAGGATCCTTATTAATGAAGAGGTCAAGCAGAAGCTTATAAAAGATCTTGGTGATCTTAAGTCATATATCCACAAGAAGTATTCTGATGATAAAGAAGCCGGTAAAGTAAAAGATAACTGGCTTGAAAAGGCTTTGAAGGATTATGATCCTGAAGCGAAGGAGGTGGCTCCTAAAAAGAAGCTGCCCTCTTTTGATGAACTCTATGATCAGTTCCTTTCAGTAAGAGATTTAGGCGAAGGCCGTCGTCGCCATTATGAGGTTCTGCGTCGAATGATTCACAGATATGAGTCATATGTAAGGTGTAGTACAAGTAGAAAGCGCTATGCTTTTGATTTGCTGAAGGTAGATAAGGATGTGCTCGACAGTTTATATGACTACATTGAGAATGAAAACGAGTATGTAGAGAAGTTTCCGAAGATTCTTGAGGATAATCCGGAAGCACGTGAAATAAAGCCTCGTAGTGAGAACTATATGAGTGGTGTATTCAAAGAAGTCCGTGCATTCTTCAATTGGGCGTACAAGACTAAACTGATTGACACATTCCCTTTCGAGGGTTTTGAGATGCCGTCTGAAAGATATGGATCACCTATTTATCTGACATTGGATGATGTGCAGAGAATATACAATGCCGACTTATCATCCTTCCCTCACCTTGCAGTACAGCGCGATATCTTTGTGTTCCAATGTAATGTAGGCTGTCGTATCGGTGACCTGTTGCGACTGAAAAAATGTGATGTCATCAATGGGGCAATCGAGTATATTCCAACAAAGACGATCAAGGAAAATGCTCGTACAGTTGTTGTGCCTTTGAATACGATTGCAAAAGAGATCGTCAATAGATATGCAGAAATGCCAGGGGAACAACTCTTGCCATTTGAGAGTTCAGAGAGATACAATGACAATATCAAACTTATTTTCGAAAAAGCAGGGATAACATACCTGGTGACTGAATTGGATGCCCTGACACGCACAGAAAAGAAAGTTCCGATCAACGAAATTGCCAGCAGTCATATGGCTCGCCGTACCTTCATCGGCAACATCTACAAGCTGGTCAAGGATCCGAACCTCGTCTCAGCCCTCACCGGCCACGTTGAAGGCAGCCGTGCATTCACCCGTTACCGCACGATCGACATCGATATGAAGAAGGATCTTGTGAAGATTTTGGAAAACAAGCAATAAATTAATAACTTTGGAATACTTAATAACTTAATCATATGATGGATTTTATAAATAGCACTCTTGGCATTATTGTTTCAATACTAACGTTAGCATCGTTATGCGGTGGTAGCGGTTATATGGTATATAAAAGAATGACTAAGGTGAAGCATAATAATGGTAATGTCCAAGATGGAACGAGAAATAATATTATTTCTGGGGACAGAAATGTGACGATTGTCGGAGATAATAATGTTGTGCAGGCTGCTCCAAGTGGTAGAGAAAAACAGTCTGCGAATGAAAACAAGCAGAAGAATGCAACACAGATTTTGTTTATAGATGATGAAGATTTTAGTGTGCTTAAAATGCTTAAAAAAGCCGGATGGAAGAATGTAAAAAAGAAACAGGATGTATGCGATCTGGATGATATCGATGTACGTAATGCTAATATCATTTTTGTCGATATTAAAGGAGTGGGATTGTCTTTGGGATTTAAAAATCAAGGTGCAGGCTTGGCGGCAGCAATTAAACAGCGTTATCCAGATAAAGGTGTTGTTATCTACTCAGGAACTCACGAACATGATATTTTTGACTTGGATTTAGACAAGGTGGATGCAAAACTCCCTAAAAATGCAGAGCCAGTGCAGTTTATGTATCTTATAGAACAATATGGAAGAAAGGAAGACTAATATTTTCATTCAGACTCACGATAAAGAGATTGTGCTTAATACACTACCGGATATGTCGTGTTTATCGTGTATTTGTAAAAATATAAACTTGGATATTAAGAATATAGTATGTCCTTTATCTAGCATAAAAAAGCGGTTGTCCTATAAGTCACTTAATCAAGGTGAATTGTATATTTGCGATTCTAAAGAAAAAACTTCCGCAAATTTTAAAGTCCTTTCCGAATTAATTGAGCATTCAGTTCCCAATATGGTCTCGCTATATAGGAAAGCTCAGGAGAATTCATTTGCTGCAGTGCGAGTTGAAATAGATTCCTTGAAGCATAACATTGAGCATATTAATTCTGATGCAATTAATGAATTTTATTCTTTTATTCCACAAGAAACATTCGTAAAAAAATATCGAGAGTTGTTGGAATCTGTTAAACGAGCTATTAAAAATGATATAGATGGCGCAGGTGACCTTGTTACTAGGCTAGCAAGGTACAATCTGAATGTTAAAACGGAGTTGTCTGTGTTTTCAAAACTCAATAATCCTACTGCATTGCCAAATTATTCATTAGCGAATCCTAGAGATGCGATAATGACGAATGTTTATATGCTATATCCAGACTTCAAAAAGAAAAGTGTATATGTAGATGTTGGTGAATACTATCGACGATTTAATGTGGATTTTGAAGCCTTGCAGGTCGCAACATATTATATCATCGAAAACGCTGCAAAGTATACTATGCGGTCAAGTAGAATGAATATTTCATTTACTGAACGATTGGATGTACTCGTGATTGAGTTTGCAATGAAAAGTTTGTATGTTAATGAAGGTGAGGAAGAATTGATTTTTACTGAAGGATATAAGGGGAAGCAGGCTCAACAGGCTGGTAAGTCGGGCAAGGGTATAGGCCTGAATAGGGCATTGAAACTTATTAACTTTTGTAAGGGGCGTTTGACTTTGGAAGTAGGGGAAGACATTCAAAATAATAGTGGTTTGAAATATGCCTCTAATACCTTTAGAATTTTTATTCCGACAAAAATCAAGTGAGAATAATGGCAGTTTACGAATAATTCTTGAAATGTATCGTGAGGTTGTTTCAAGAATTATTTTTTGAATCCATGCAAATACCGGGTTTGATTTTTGTATATTCCGACTTTAACTATTAAATTTGTGAAAATTTCACATAAAACCGAGTTAAATTATGCTTTTAGAGTTCTCATTCGCAAATTTCCTCTCTTTTAAGGATAAGGTGACATTCTCAATGGTCGCTACATCTTTGAGGGATAAGAAGGCAGATATCAGTGATGTCACTTTCTCAGCGGGAGGCGAAATGCCTGTTGTGCTGTCAAGAACTTGTGCATTGTTTGGAGCTAACGCATCCGGAAAGTCTAATCTGATTAAGGCTCTGTCTTTCTTCAAGTGGTTTACCATGAATTCCTCAAAGGATGTGCAGGCCGGAGAGAAGATTCCTGTAAGCAGTTTTGCACTTTCAACTACAAGTGTGGCGGAGCCGAGTCTCTTTGAAATCGTGATCCTGATAGGCGAGGATACTTATAGATACGGATTCGAAGCCAGTGCGGAAAAGGTGCATAGAGAGTGGCTGTATGTGAAGGCAGGTAAAAAGCGTTCAAAGGAAGTAGAACTATTCTATCGTGACGAAAATAAGTACGAACTACATCCACGTTTCTCCATCGGAAGGGAATTGACCGGCAAGAATATGGTCAGGGATAATGCTCTGCTCCTTTCATTGGCAGGACAGTTTAATGAGCCGCATTCCGGTGCCGTAATGAAGTGGCTGGCTGATACTACCATAATTACCGGTAACTCAGAGAATGAAGTGTGGATGATGGCTCTGAAAGCGATGGAGAACCCAGTGACAAGAAAGAAGATGGTTGATTTCTCAAGATATGCAGACCTTGGAATCGATGACATTACTTTGAGCGACAGCGGAGTTCTGACATCCCATACACAGTATGACGATGAAGGTAAAGAGGCTTCAATTGTGACTTTCTCTATGACTGACAGCGAATCTGAAGGAACAGTGAAATATTTCTCATTGGCCTATCCTATACTTGATGCTCTGGAGAATGGTAAGCGTCTGATTGTGGATGAGTTTGGAGCAAAGCTTCATACACTTCTTCTTGAGAGAATCGTATCACTTTTCAATACTAAGTCAGGTAACAGTCGCAACGCGCAGTTGCTTGTCACTCTTCATGATACGAATCTGCTTAGCAGCAACCTTCTCAGACGCGATCAGATCTGGTTCACTCAGAAAAATGGTCGAGGCGAAAGCTGTCTCTATCCTCTGTCTGATTACAGGGTGCGAAGCGATGCATCCTACGAAAAGGATTACCTTCTCGGAAAGTACGGAGCCACTCCGATAATTGATGACCTGTCTAAAGCTTTAAAGTAGTATGAGCGCGAGATATAACCCAAGAAAGGAACACTCTTTAAAGAGAAGTTACGGCTTCCGGATCCCGAAGAAGTCCTTTCTGATTGTTTGTGAGGGAGAAAATACTGAACCGGAGTACTTCAATGCGTTCCGTCTTACCTCTGCCACAGTCAAGGCTGTCGGCAAGGGATTAGGCACTATGTCTTTGGTTAAGGAGGCTCTTGCTATCAAGAAGACAGAAAAGGCAAAAGGAAAGACTTTTGACTATTGCTGGGTGGTCTTCGATAAGGATGACTATAATGATTTTGATGAAGCGATTGCTTATGCAAATGAGAATGGTTTTAACGTAGCGTACAGTAATCAGGCATTCGAACTCTGGTTCCTGCTTCACTTCAATCTACATCGTGGCCCCCTTCATAGGAGCAAATATGCAGACAGACTGAGCAAGTATCTCGGAGATCCATATTCAAAGAAGATCGGTTATGCAAAGAAGCTCTACCAGAGGATAAAGCCATTGGAGCAGACAGCAATTCAAAATGCAGAAACCCTGTTTGCAGAGAAAGCGGGAGTTGCACCCTCATCAGCGGAATCTTCTACGACAGTGCATGAGCTAGTAAAGAGACTGAATGAGTTTATTGACTAATATGGTACTTAAAGAAATTTTAAATACCGCATAGAACATATTTAACGCGATATTATGCTTCTGGAACATTATGTTCTGGGAGCATAATTTGTCTTTGGCCATTCAAATACTGTCATCCCCAATGTATGTGAATTAGTGCTATGTATAATTTAAATTATATGTAAGATTTTTTATATATAACTTCTTGTGGGAGTAATGCGTTAAATTCCCGATTTTTCGACTTTAACTGCCAAATTCGTGATAATTTCACATAAAAGTGAGTTAAAGTCGCGATTTTGAGACTTTAACTCGAAAATATGCGTTTTATGAAAAGGTATCGTTATAACGATACCTTTTCCTTCTTGGGAAAGTTCTTGGTGAAAAGTTCATATCTTTGGAATAGTGGAAATTATTTAAAAATACTACAGATGAATGTGAGAACAATGGATCAGGTAATTGCTGATATTATTGCAGTTACCAAGAAGGATGGCTTTATATATGCTTTGTTGATGATAATTCGAAGAGATGTGTTTTTAATGCTTGAAGAATATCATTTGGTGAATCATAGGGATGTGCTGATCACTGAGGAAATCAAGTTGTTGCTGGGATTTTGGGTGAAGAATGAGTGCTGTTTAAGAAACTATCCTAATGATTTGCAGGAATTATCTGAATTAAAACGTGAGATTCGCTTATTGATGGATGAACTTCATCACTCATTTATCAAGACAGAAGTGGATAACTTAAATTGGTCAGAAATAACTACCAAGGAGCAAATAGATGAAGTGTTTCCTTTAAATCTTAGGATTAGAGAGGCTATATTTTATGGTGGTGATAATCTGTATGATTATGAGTACAAGAATTTTCTATATAAGAAGTACAAGTATGACGTTGCTTGGTTGAAGGAAAATAAAGGTTTTGTATGCGAAGAGGTTGCTGCAATCGCAGAGTCAATAAAAGCGCTAGTTAGTGTTAAGAATTCTAAAGTACCTCATATGCCTATTGAAATAAAGCAAATGCTCCATGAGAGTGAAGATTCGGGGAATGAATGGTTTTCTGATTTTATAGAATATAGTGAGATACTTGTAGAATACTTTATATCTGAAGATGAATCAGTTCGTAAGTTGGGGGTAAAGGCTTTTTGTGACTCGCTATTGGATATGTTCTGTGTAAGTAAGTCAGAATTAGATCATCTTCCGGGAGCCGATCAGTTTATGACTAATTTTACATATAATTTGGGTAGCGAGAGTAATGAACTGTATATAGAGCCAGGATCTTTTAATAAGATAGAAGAGACGCCTATAATTAAAATAGATAATGATAAGTATTTTATCCCTATAACGTATGCAGTCTTTAATGCCATATATGATGCTCCATTCTATTGGATGAACTCAAATGACCAGTACCGAAAAAAGGCTGGTACTAATAGAGGAAATGCCGGTGAGGATATAGCTTATGAGCTACTTGCACCAATATTTGGGACAGAAAACACTTACAAAAACATTGTAATAAAAGATAAACACCATAAAGATATTACTGATATTGATGTTTTATGTGTTTATGGCAATAAGGCTTTGTGCGTTCAAATAAAGTCTAAACGTCTAACCTTATTGTCGAAAATAGGAGACTGGGATTCTCAGCAGAAGGATTTTAAACTTGCCGTGCAAAATGCATATAATCAAGGGCTAATATGTAAACAAGCTTTAATGGATAAAGACGGTAAGTTGTTTGTAAATAAAGAAACTAATGAAGAACTACGAGATTTCGAGTCCATTAATGATGTTTTTATATTATGCTTGACAACTGAAAACTATCATGCATTAACGTCTCAGGTAGCTTATTTACTATCAAAAAAAGATGATGATCAACCAGCCATAGCATTCAGTGTGTTTGATTTAGCATTGATCTCTCACTATTTGACGACACCGTATGATTTCCTTTACTATATTAGACAACGTATGGCTACTTATAAGCTGTTCTTTGCCACAAATGAAATAGTATATCTAGGTTATCATTTATTGCATAAACTATGGGATGATGGAACGAAGCACTTTGTGATGTTAGATGAGGACTATGCTCAATGTATTGATAGGAATTATTATCCTGAACTAATTGGCGCGGAGGTGTCGGATGAAGGTGATCGAATTGCAAATAGATGGAAAAATGAAGAATTTAAACGTCTGTGTGATGAAATTTCAAAAAGTTCAAGCCCTCAAAAGACAGATGTACTCTTTGCTTTATATGATCTTAGCTCAGATTGTATTGACGAATTGTTTAAGATGATGAGGATGGCACGCGAACGAAGTAGAAAGAATCATACTGTTGTTACGCTAACAATGGTTCTGGATGGCGTGTCTTCACTTCGAGGTATATCATACACGGCTAATTCTCTAGAACCATTTGGCTTATTCAAAGAAATGGAATGTCAATGTGAAACTAAAAAGTATCAGGCAAAAGCAGATGAGTGGTTGTCTTTAGGTAGTAATATTGGAAGTAAATCTTTAGTTGATGCTTTGCTCTATATAAAAGCACCAAGGAAGTTTGACTCGACATTGGAATGGGCTTGCGAGAAATGCGCGACATCTCATAGTACAACTACTTTATTGCCTAATAAACCTTTAGGACGCAACGATTTGTGTTTCTGTGGGAGTGGCCTAAAGTATAAAAAATGTCATGGTGCAAAATGATATTTTCGGCAAGCTGTTCTATGGTCTGCTTGCCATCAACATAGTCCGTTATTACCTGGGATTTATCTCT
The DNA here is from genome assembly GCA_017437125.1 of Bacteroidales bacterium. Lineage (GTDB taxonomy): Bacteria > Bacteroidota > Bacteroidia > Bacteroidales > UBA932 > Cryptobacteroides. The sequence goes on from JAFSBV010000003.1 coordinate 12,850, forward strand.
ACGATGACCACCTACAAATTGGCGCCCGCAATCCTTGCATTTATACAATTGCTTACGGCCTCTCAGGCCATTCCTGACCACTTTTTTAGACCCATAGAAAAAGCATTTTTTAAGCATATCAATGATAATCTTTACAAATGTAAGAAAATCAGCTGATTACAAGGTTTTCATCCTACTAAATGTCCACCCCGCCAAATTTTGGGACCAATTTGGAGCCAAAATGAAAAAATCGCCCTCTAAGACATCTGAGAGGGCGATTAAAGTGATTCGGGATTAAGCCTCTGCGAGGCTTTTTCCCTTCCTCCGCGGGCCATCATCGAAACTGAAGCAAATCGGCATTCTGCTGACGCAGATGCCGTTTTTTGTGCTCCGTCGTCGCTTACGAAAGCGAGCTTTCGACGCTCCGCCGTACCACAAAAAATCGCACAACCAAAGGTTGCGCGATTTGCTCCAGTTTCGTGATTCGGTTGGCCCATGTCACCCGATTTGAGTGTCAAAGAGTTACGAGCCGATTTTCAAAAACGGTTACAGCGTACGGTTACACCTTTGTCTTCCGGATGTCATTGGTGAGTAGACAAAGGTTACCAGAGTTTTTCCATTGTTTTCAGAGTGTCGTTTTTATGTCAAGTTTTCGTCTATTTAGCACCTTGTGCAGGCTTTCATGACGGAATATTTTTGTAAATAAAACGATACAGAGATGAAAGCAACATTCAACATTATGTTCTTTATCCAGAAGGGTAAGGTAACAGCCAATGGCAGAGCACCTATTTTTGCTCGCCTCACAGTCAATGGAGAAAGAGTCCATTTCTCAACGAAACTATCTATCCAGCCAGATCGCTGGGATGCGAAGAATTATTGCACCCTCGGCAAAACAAAAGATGAGAAGAACATCAACGGTTTTCTGGATGAACTTAAGTGCTCAATTCAGCGACACTATTTTGACCTGCAGGCTGCAGGAGATGTGGTTTCCGCATCGAAGATCAAGAAGATGATGTTCTGCACAGAGGAACATAGGTGCGTAAGTGTAAAAGAGATTTTCGATAGGTTTATAGAAGACTATACAAAGCAGGTGCAGATGAACAAGGCTGGCGTTCCAACTTTATCGAGATACAAGATGGCACGTCAAAGAGTTCTGGAATTCTCAAAAGAGAAGTACAGAGTTGACGACATGCCACTGGCCGATATCGACAAGCGTTTTATCGAACAGTTCTTCATCTGGCTTAGGCTTGAACATGGAATTGCGAACAATACCGCAGTGAAGTATGTCAACAGATTCTCGACAGTGTACAAACTCGCAAGGGACTGCGGATGGGTACAAGGTGACCCGTTCCATTTCGTAAAACTTAAGATGGATAAGGTAGACAGAGGCTTCTTGACTAATGAGGAAATCCAACTGATGTACAAGAAGGAGTTTGTAAGCGAAAGGCTTGAGCAGATTCGAGACCTCTTTATCTTCAGCTGCTATACCGGACTATCATTCATCGATGTTGCTCAACTGTCCGAGGACAATCTGAAATTGTGGGGCGATGGCCATTGGTGGTTGAATTGTCACCGCCAGAAAACGAAAGTTCCATTCAATGTTATGCTCTTGGATATACCTCTTCAGATCATAGAGAAGTACAAGCCAAAACGCAGGAACGGACTCCTTTTCCATGTGCCGACAAATCAGAAGTGTAACGAATATCTGAAAGAGATCGCAGCTCTTTGTGGAATTAATAAGAATTTGACTTTCCACATGGCAAGACACACATTCGCAACGACCATCACCCTTGGAAATGGAGTGCCGATAGAAACTGTCAGCAAGATGCTGGGACACACGAATATCAAGACGACTCAGATATATGCGAGGATAACTGATCAGAAGGTCGGCAGTGATATGGAAGTTCTTGCAGCGAAGATCAACGGGGCAAGTGCGGTGCAGTTGGAAACTTCAATAAAGGCCAAAAACAGGGCAAAAGCAGCCAAAGACCTGCACACCCTCGGAGTTGGAGTTCATCTTTCGTAAAAAGCCCAGAAAACCGCCAAATAAAGCAATACAGGCTCGCCAAGATGGTGAGCCTGCTTCTGTCATTCCAAAGTCCAGCCTTTATCGGTTGCAATGGCTTTCTGTTCCTCAGTCAATTTGGCAAAGTTGGTTGAGCCGATCTTGCAGGTCTTGTCTGTTACTCCGTCTGCGAGTGCGTTCAACAGTGACAGGAGACTATCGACAGTGAGCTTCGGGCATCCGTTCATATAGATGTCCACATTTATCGTTCCGGAAAACCGTACATAAGAGAGCAGTTTGCATGATGTGAAGGTTGTGTCGATCTGGGACTCGACATTACTGAAGTCCAGCGGATGGCTGATTGTGTGCAGGGAGGAACATCCATGAAACATCTCAGAGGCGGATTTGATTCCGGAGGTTATCAGCCCATCGATCTTCTGCAGTGAACTGCATCCGTAGAATACCCACATCATATCCGTTACATTGTCGGTCTCGAGTTGTCGCACATGTGTTAGTGCAGTACAACCATAGCACATCTTGTACATTGAGGTGAAACTCCGGAATTCGAGATAAGCCGGAAGTTCTTTCAAAGTGTTGTTGCTCTTGAACAACTCATGGCCATTGCGTACCTCGGAGATCCCATCGTCAATGAATATGACCTTACTGACAAGAGTGGTAAGAGAGTCTGTCTCTGTTATTGATGTGATTCCTTTGATCACAAGGTAGTCGTATAGCTGCTTCCTCTGTGCTTCGAGGGAGTTTATTAGTGCCGAGAAGTCTGCCATATCTTATCCGATTATCTGTTCGAGTGCATCAGCAAGGTCTCTCAGACCAAGTGATGATTCAAGGTTAGTTACAAGGTTCCCATAGGTGATGGAGTATCCAGCACCGCTTCGATCCACTTCGATGAGATCGGTGTCCTTGAGTGATGTTATTGCACTCAAGTCAGAAATTGCGTATCCGGTAGTGTCTGCCATGTTAATATAGTTTTAGAATGTTTCTCCGAGTGCATATGCAGCTGCGAGGTGACTCATGACCAGCCATGCACATTTGTCTCCGCTTTGCGATGGAACTCCCAAGAACTGAACGATGCCACCATGAAACCACAGGCTCTTGAAAGGGATGAATCCATAACTGTTTGCCTGCAGCTCTGACATTATTCCACAGTATTCATCATTGCATACGACATATATTTCTGGGGAGGATTTAGTTCTGACAGGGTAATCGTACAGGTTTACTACACTTCCGATATAGTCAGCGGAGGTCGGGAGATTGACGGTTACCATGTATGCACCGCTGAAATATCCGTATGAGACTACAAGATTCAGATTCTTGTTGACGGTATATTCTCTTGTGCTCGAATTGAAAGTTGTTCCAGCTTCATCCAGATTCTTGAAGAGGACTCTCGTATAACCACCGAATACTCCGCTATTGAATTCCACATGGCCATCCTCATAGATCCTTGCAGCTGCTTTCTGGGCATTTGCAACTCCATCCGCTCCAGCAAAAAGCATCAGTTTTCCATGCACAGGATCCTTGGCATCCGGAAGTGTACATCCGGCCATCGCAGCTACGACCTTTGTGTCGCTCTCATCTTTGACTCCAACGAATCCGGAGAGAACTACTCCGCTCTGGCCATCGATGTCTGTGGTGGATTTGGCAAAGTTCTCTCGCAGGTATTCGAGGTCAGTCTGTCCTTGGTCAGCCTTGAGTGCCTCCTTCATTTTCTCCTGCAGCATAGTCTCTACTTTTGCTCTGGCAGCATAGTAGGCATCAATGTCTTCGAAGTCATCTTCAATGAAAATATATTCCGGACTGGCTGCGGTATATTTCTGCAAGGCAGCGACCGCAAGATTATAAGCAGCGATATATTCTCTCCAATTCTCATCAGTGAGGTTGACGCTACGCACCACTCCGTTTACAACTCTTGACATGCCATTGACAGCACGAGTGCCACTCTTGAGCAGATACATGGATGCTTGATCCAGCAGATGATTATATTCGGCATGTATGTCCGATAGTCTTTCCTTAAGATAGGTCTTTTCCACCGGAGATACATATTCATCCGAGTTGATCATGTCAAGGGTGTCTCTTGCTTCCTGCAGGTCTTCCAATAGTTCATCCAGATCCGTTCCCTCCGTAGGGTCAGTGGGATCAATTCGTCCGATTCGAAGAATGCCGTCTTTGAAGGATAGACCGCATCCGGTCGTCCGGTCGTAGAGTTGTGCCTCTCCCGTAGTGGAGTTAAACCAGCTGTCTCCCATGAGGTCGCTAATGAATCCCTGCAGATAGATGTTCTTCAGATATGCTGAGTATCCCTCCATATTCAGACCATGCACATACAGGTTGGAGAGATCACCGAACTGGGCTGCGATATTTTCAAGAGATATCTCCCAATCAGTCATCCCTACCAGATACCTCTGGTATGTTCTGGTTTCATATCGAGAGGTCTGACGGGAGATATCTGTAGGATTGGCATAAGCCACTATGTTCATGGCTGGTTGTGGGTGGAATTCATATCCCGCTCGCAACTCGTACTTCCATTCTCCGTAAGTGCTTGTGTTGAGGCATTCCACCAGCTTGAAATATACGGTCGTGAATCCGGCATGAGTAATGTTTCCTTTGCTGTCATCGGAGTCCACTGTCTGCTGGATGTAATTGTTGACCGCCACGTTATAGAAGATGCCCTTGCACAGATCGTCCTTCCTCATTGAAGATATCTCTCCGGACTCCAGCTTCATTATGAGAATACAATTCTCGGTATCAACAGATTCGATTATGCCAGCTCCTGCAGCAGACCACTTGTCTCCAACAACAGTCTCAATGCGGTTATATCTGAATTCCGGAACTTCGAGGAATTCTTCGACAGCCAGATTCCGGAGCCTTGTATTTCCGAGTACAGCAAAGTCTCCGGAGACAGATCCTCCGGATTTGTTGAACTTCTTGTCAAGAGCATCCTGCAATCCGGACACCTCCGAAATGGGGTGCGTATGCTTCGAAGGGGTTATCTTCTCTCGCAGCTGTTTGCCGGACAACTTCATGGATGCATCCACGTCCGGCACATCAGCGATGAATTCAAACTCATCGAAGTTATCCAATTGCTTTTCTGCAGAAGCGAGATCTTTAATTCTTACATCAGCCATATTTTACAATAATTCATTGTAGGTCACTTGAGTTTTGTTAAATTTGTAGGGAATAAAACGATAAGCCATATGAAAAATTTTCTCATCTTCCTCGCAGGTATGATAACAGGAGCTGCATTGCTCTTTGGCGTTGCCTATTTTTATAATAACTCATCATCATCAGATAATGGCATTACGATGTTCGAGCAGGAAGGTGATGCCATCAGCACAAATTCATTTAATGTCATTCAGGTAGTGAATGGTGGTGCGTTGGCGATGGAGTATACCTATGGTATCCCTACAGGTTTGGTGGTGTTATTCATAGATGAGGAAGGATATAGTTACTATGATAGTCAGAACATAACAATACCAAAGGGCAAGTGTGCTCGCCAAATAGGTATATACAGATATGTTACCAAGGAGTCTGTGGAAAAGACAGTTCCTGTTGTTGCAATTAGAAATAAGTAGTTTTTCCACAACTATCCTCCCATCACTGAGTTCTTGTAGTTTTCCTTGTTGAGTACATAAGCAAGGTCACGTCCCTTTGCGACCAGCTGTCCTCCGAGGGTTATGTTGATATTCTGCGAGGCTCCGGCAGCAGGCAGCATGGCCTGCAGCTTTGACAGTGGTGCAATGACCTCCGGATCGACAGCAGCATTGGCGTTGTCTCCTACAAGAGCGAGTGTCTTTCCGTAAGCCAATCCTCCGGATGCGAGTGCCGGAACATTCTCTTGAGCATTCTTATTTATCAGAGCCGTCATTACAGCTGCAGCAGCCACCATTGCTGCACCCACTCCTATAGCTGCCCACGGATTGGCGAGTACGGATTTGAGTGTTGATTTGAATGCCACGATCATCACACCGAACTCAATGAGTTGTGCTCCGATATTCTTGAGGAAGTTGGCCAGCTGTGTGAGGATTGCTTTCATGAGCCCACCGAACCCGAGGTCTCCTGCAATGACCTGCCCAATGGCATCTGCAGCAGCCACGATGCTGTCAGCGAGGAACTGTGAGACGGATGCCTCAAACTTCTGCATTGTCGAAGCCATTGTGCTTTGCACATGTTCCAGAGCCTCGGAGAACTTCCATCCCTTTTCGGTGAGTGCTGCAGTATAATTCTCCACAATCTTGAACATATCGGCAAAGTTGGCCTGCATCATGGAATTAGTGTCATCTGCCCATCCATAGATGCCCTCACGCACAGAAGTGAATATCTCCTGCATCTGGACGGCATATTGATCCACCACCTTACGGAGATTACCCATCTCGACAGTGAGTTTCGGAGCAGGGATCTCCAAGCTGATCGCAGGGAGAGAACTCGACAGTCTTTCTTTCGGCAGGAGATCTTCCGGCTTTATGCTTTCGAGTCTTTTGAGTTCTTTCTGCAGTTTCTCAATCTCTACATTGCAGGCAGCAATGTCATCAACAGTGCTTTCCGGCAGGAGCTTCTTCTTTTCAAGGGCAGCGATCTGATTCTTGAGATCATTGATCAGTCCTCCTTGTTCTTGCGTCTGTCCGGATACACCCTTGAGTGCATCTTCCATCTGCTTGGAAATCTCGGCAGCCTCTCGCTCCGCTCTTGCCTTGTCATCGATCGCCTTCTTCGTTCTTCGGATCGCTTCCTGCAAGGCTTGTTCTTCCATCTGGAGCTGTCTCCTTCTGTCACCCTTGTTGAGTGCATATGTAACATTTGAGGCGACAGAACGAGTGCTTGACCAGAGTTCCTCGTTCTCGTTGACTGCTTGGAGTCTTCGATTCTCCTTGAGTCGTGATTCAAGTGTTCGCAGAGATAATCCTTCGAACTCGTTGGTCATGCTTTCCAACAACTCATCCTGCTTGTTCTTGGCATAGACGAATGCTGCTCCGAGAGCGAGTATGGCTGTAACCACAAGACCGACAGGTGACAACAGTGCTGTGAATCCGGATGCCATCATCGGAAGTGTCTTGATAACGCCTCCAATGGCAAGTGACAGAGGGGCTATTGAAGCAGCCACTCCACCGATGGTCACAATCACTTTCTTTGTCAGAGGACTCATGGATTGCAAAGCTGCCACAACCTTTGAGAGAGCCTTTGCAAGAGTGTTTACGGCAGGAATCATCACAGCACCGATTTGTTCGGTGAAGTCGCCCCATGCGTTTTTAAGTTGTTTTACAGCACCGAGCCCTTCCTTTGCAGCAGTCTCTGCAAATCCTTTGTAGTTTTGAAGGATGAAGTCCACCGCCTCTCCGTTCTTGAGCTGCTCGGTAGTGAACTCCTTTAACTTCGGTATGCTTTCTCCCAGCTCTCCGGTCAGTCCTCCGAATGTCTTTGCAAGATTCTTGACTGCACTTTCAAGCGTCATTCCGGTAGCTGCAGATAGCTGTGCCGATGCTTCAATGACCTTTCCGATCTGTTCTTCAGTCATGCCGAGAGAGGCGAGATATGCCTGCTGCCCGATTATGACTTCATCTCCGAGAACTGATCGTGACTGCAGTTCAGAAGCCTGCGTCAAGAGCCTCTGCTGGATATCCGATCTGCCCTTTAGGGCATTAAGCAGTCTGGATTCAGCCTGCTGCTGTACATCGGCATTCTTCAATGACACAGCACCGAGAGCTACCAGAGGTGCGGTCAGTCTCATGGAGAGAGTCTTGCCCACATTGGTGAGCTTCTTCTCCAACCCAGCGAGACCTTTCTCCACCTCCTTGGCTTTCTGCTGGAACTCATACGAGTCAGCACCGATCTTTATCAGCAGATCTGCAATTCTTCTGGACATGATTCATTAAGGTTTATGTTTCTGGAACAGCTCCCATCCGGCTATTACATCAGTGATGACGGCAGGAGTTCCATTTTCGACTTTTGACATTGCACTTACAATGAGGATCATTGTCTCCCGATCTTCGAATGGCACGATGTCGTCCGGAGACAGATCAACGGCAGCTGCGACTGTACAGATATAACTTTCCGTACTGTTCTCCACAGGGGGAGCATATCGGCTTATGATCTGCCGGATGGTCTTGAGTCCTCTTTTGTGGTAGTAATGGTGCAGCAGGACAAATACCGCCCGATATCCCCAATCCATAGATTCGAACTGCTTGAACGCTCTGTCTTGAGACGGGACGATCTCTCCAAGGTACTTTGTCTTGGATATCCGGATATTGCATGGATTGCAGTTCCGCAGCCCTCGTGGGAGTAGTTTAGTGGCGTTTGTCATGACTCTTGTCTTTTTTCTGGTTTAGTTCCTTCTGAAGCAGCAGTACGGGACATTCCTCCGGAGGAGTCTTGCATTTATATGCCTGCCGGATAATCCGTCTGCCTTGATTGATCTCGACATCCTTGTGCTCTATGATTATCTCCAGCTTGTCGACTTTGGCTTCGAGTTTCTCGACCCTGCCGTCCAGACGGGTGATCTGTTCGGACTGAATGGCGACCACCTGCTCGGTGTTCTTGATCTCCGCAGAGTCCGCTTCTGCTGCTTCCTTGCGTTTCTTGCTTTTGAAGAATATGAGTGTGCCCAGCAGACCGCTGGCAAGGATGAAGTTTAGGATGATGCTGATTGTTTCCATAGGTTATGATTGTTTGATGTATTTATAGATCGCTCCACCTCTGACGATATACAGGTCTCCATAGATGATGAACAGTCCATGAACATCCTCATCAGTCCTGTGGATGTTCTTTACATATGTTGTCGTTCCGGAGTGGATGTCATAGACTGCGACCTCTTCATAGTAACGTGCCACCATAGACAGGTTGTGGTCGCAAAGAGTGGCGTATTCTCCAAGCACATCCAGCTGTGTGAATTCCTCAATGGAAGTCCTTTCAAAGAGAAGGATCTTGTCATCGTAGGCATTGGCAATGAGGTAGTGGTCAGACACAGAGATCGTTTCCATTGACTCTCCCACGAGGTCGTGCCCTCCGATCCGGTAGAGTCTGGTATCGCATATGTGACTTTCACCGTTGGTGAGATTGATCACAATGGCATTCTCGCCTCTGCATACAGATTGGGCAGTTCCGTTGAGGGCAGCGTATGACTTACTGTCGTAGGTTGCAGTGCCCGTCCTGCTGTAGCTGCCGGAGGAGTTTATTTCTGGCCTTGTAAGATAGACATATGGGGCTGTATAGTTCGCTCCTACTCTGGCAGTCTTGTACAGAAGTACAAAGTATCCATCCATGAATGTAGCCCAGCCATTATAGAGTCCCGTATCATAATCGTCTGTGGTGAGAGTTCTCTGGATTATTCCTCTGTGATCCATATACTGGAACGTGCCGTTCTGCTCCACGATGAATCCGTTGTCTGCCGAGAACAGATTGAAAGAGGAGGATGATGAAAACACTTCTCGGAGTGTTCTTGAGATGGAGTCAAAGAGGATGATCCGGTTAGTTGTTGTCTGTATAAGAATGTAGTTCATGCACCGGATGACCTTCTTGACCGAGAAGTCGAATGTAGCTACGCATATGCAGTCGTCTCCAGCTGCAGGTGTGTCTGTCTCAAACAGCCGAGGCATTTCCACCAGCTCGCTGTTATATGTGTCGTCAAGGGCATTCAGTTCGATGGAATTAACGAGGTATCCGGTCTTGGTAAATATCCCGTCCTTGATGACCGTATTCAGATCCACATGCAGTTTTGTGAAGATGTCTCCGGTTATCCTCCTGCTTGGGAGCTGCATGAATCGCAGAGCCTGCATGACCAGATGACCGATAAGTGTCTCATGGTCGCTGCGTCCTCTGGTGTGCCACAGCCTTGTCGGAGTTCCGTCAGTGTACAGGTAATACAGGGAGTACAGCAGGTGGTCGTTTGGAATGTCCGGAATGTCACTGATAGGAAGGCTGATACTCAGATCTGTATTGTTGGCAGCATTGATGAGAATTTCCTCAGACAGTCCGTCCTCATACAGCTCTCCGGCATCAATCCGGAGAGTCATCTTGGAAAAGGTGACTCTCTGCATATATCCGGAAGTGACCCTTTGTCCTCGATTGATATAGCTGGTAACCTTTCCCTTGAGAGTCTGGACAATGTAAAAGTGCCAAGTGCCGTCACAGGGGATGCCATTGATATCTATCTTCATGGTCTGGGCATCTCCGGTCTTGACCTCGGTCACAAGGTTGGTCTCTGTGTCAGACCAATCTCCGGATTCAGTGAGGTAATATGTCTCTGAAGTGCCTACGACCTTGATTCCATAATAGACACTTATTGCATAGTTCTGTGTCGGTCTGGAATATGATCCGGCAGTCCATGTCTGGTAGTAGGTTGAGATGTTGAATTCCCAAGTGAGTGCATAACTGCATCGCTTTACTGAGCATCCGGATGTGGAGAGGATAATGTTCATGTGATCGTCATCTCCGCTCATCTGGAGGTTTGGTATGTCGAGGTTGAATGCCAGCAGCTCATTAGTGTCATTCCATTTCGCTGGGTTGTAATATCCCATCTGGCCGATAAGATCTCCGAGTTCCTTGTTCTTGATATTTACGGATATATGACGGAGAGCTGGAGCGATATCGAGGATGCTTTCTCCCAACACATTCAGATTGCCGTTCCACATCTCATCCATTACCTCTCTGGCCGAAGTCGTCACTATGAGTGAGTTCTGGTCGGCAGCGAGGAAAGTCTTGTCCTCATCGACTGTGACATATCCGCTCGGATACTCTCCTCCGATCTGGAAGAATGTGGACGGGCGAGAGGTTTCATATAGGGCGACGGCTCTGCGGATGTGTAGTGCTCCATTGGATTGAAATATCTGTGCAGCAAAGGGAAGCAGACAGAGTTCGAGTACATCTCTGTAGGTGGGATTCTCGTACACAAAGTATAGGCGTTCAAGGTCAATGCAGGTCTGTTTGAGTGGCGAGGTGGTCTCGTTCATTCCTTCCGCAAAGATGTCAAGCCAATCGGAAACGGTCATGTCCAACTCCAGCAAGTCTATGCACTTTGATAGCAGTTCCCAGAGGGTTTTTCTGCCTTTTGTGCCGATATTCATGAGGTCTTTGAATATGTATCCGGACAGCAGGTTAAATCCGTCCACAGCCTTGATTGTGACCTCATATGGCGGAGCAGTAAAGGATTCTGAATAGAGGTCAGCGGTGATAAATCCTCTCCAATAGAGAACGCCTCCTCTGAATATGGACACTCTGAACTTTCGTGCGTCCGAGGTAAAGAGCGAAAGGTAGTGGAAGTTCTCGAAGCACATGATCTTTATGCTTGCTTCCGAAGCCTTGACGGGTGCGGTGAAGTCATCTCCACGCTTCTCCCAAGTGATCTGCAGAGGTGAGTTTCCGGCAAAGGTCATCATCTCGGATGATCCGGAGTATCCTCTTTCAGCAATCTCCACTCTCCAGATGATGTTCTTGTACTTGCTGCGTAACTCTGCATAATATTTCAGACCGAATGTCGCCATTTCATTTCCTTTGCGGTAAAGGTATAGTTGCGGTCTGGATTCAGTTGTAAACAGGGTTTACAGTCTGGAAATTCAACTATGTGTTGAAAAATTTGGAAAAGTTGGGGGGGGCAGTATATTTGCCCATTATTAACGACTTAAATCCAATCGTATGAAAAGAATTCTTATTATCCTGTCTGCACTTTTCGTTTGTGCAGCGACAGCTTCAGCACAGGATGTTATCACAAAGAAGAATGGTGAGGACATCAAGGCTAAGGTACTTGAAATTGACAACAGCAATGTGAAATATAAGCTCTTTGATGAGCCGAATGGAGTGACCTATACAATGCCGAAGTCTCAAATTCTTATGATTCGTTATGAGTCTGGTAGGAATGAGGTGTTCAATACAGCTTCTGCTCCAAATTATGGTTATGGAGTAACTAATAGGGAGCCTGCTGATGGAATAAGAGTAGGAATGAAATATAAGGAGTTGAAGCATATTTATCATTATCAAGACTGGTATTCTGGACTTGGTGATAAGCATAATCCTGCTTTGATGGGTGTCTGCTCATGGCTCATTCCGGGCTTGGGTCAGATGATAAGCGGTGAAGTCGGCAGAGGTTTTGGCTGGCTTGGTGGAGCTGTGGGCTGTTCTGTCCTCATGGGTATAGGTGCTGGTGTGAATGCTGGTGCATACTATTATGATGGTTACGACTATTACTACGATGAGGGAACGGCAATTGCTGGTTCAGTACTCTTGCTGGCAGGCTCATTAGCATTGCTGACTGTAGATATATGTGCAATAGTAGATGCTTGTCGTGTAGCAAAAGTCAGAAATATGTATGAGCAGGATCTGAGAAAGATGAACTATTCTTTTGAATTGCATCCTTCGGTTGATTATATCAGAATGGCGAATAGAGTACAACCTACAGCAGGACTAACTCTTGCAATGAAATTCTAATCAATATCAAACAGAAGTGAGAAGAGTTGCAGAAATGCAGCTCTTTTTTTCGTTTTTGACTCTGAAATTTGGAAAAGTCGGGGGGGGGGATTGCTATATTTGTGGATTATAACGCATAAAAATCTGATATCATGAAAGTATTAAGGTCTTGTTTATATGCCATTGCTGCTTTGGCAATATTCGCTTCATGCGAGGAATTAGGTAATGATAATCAGTTGATTATTGATCCTGTTGAGGATGCTCATCTTGAGCAGACTGTCGGCTCGGAAACAATCACAGCGGAAGGTGTGTCATTCACGACTACTGGTGCATGGACATCGCAGGTTGTTCCTGTCTCAACAAAAGCCTCTCAACCTATGTGGGTGTCAATAACTCCGGATCATGGGGACGAAGCAGGTACTTATAAGATAACCATCAACCTCGAAGCCAACGACACAGGTAAAGACAGAAAGGCAAATATCATTATTTCGTGTGGAGAGCAGACTATAACGATTTCCATAACACAGGTGGCTACTCCGGATGTTCCGTCACAGGGAGAAATTCAGACACCGGAATATAAGAAGTACGTAAGTAAACTGGAATGGAACTTCACTGACTATGATGGAGAAGTTGAAAATGATGTGCTGACTTTCGCTTATGATGAAAAGAATCGCATTGCCCGAATGGAAAGGGATTATGTGGATTCATACAATCAGCAAAATAGGAGATGGTCTTTTAATTACTCAGTCGTTGGTGAGGTAGAACTTACTTATGTAAGGACTGATGAATATGGTACGAGAACAAGTATTGTGGATGCGAAACTTGATAATGCAGGCAGGGTTTCCCGTTTTGAATGGATAGACGTTGAGGATTATGAGGAATACTCAGAGTATGGAAGGTTCGAGTATGATAGCAAAGGCTACCTGTCTGCAATGGCGTTCGGTGACGAGACGGATGGTCGTGTGGAAGAAGAGGGTGTAAAACTTTTCTATACAGATGGTCTTCTTTCGGGAATGAAATGGTGGGATACTTATACAGAATATGAATATGAGCAGATCCCTTATCTGAATAACATGTATGTCAACCGCTATGCCAATGACAAGATCAATGTGGATTTGAATCCTTATATAATGGAAGGCGACTTTGGAGTGGATGAAGATTATCTCTTCATTGCTATGAGGATGTGCGGAAAATTTACCGATTGTCTGATGGAAATAGGAGGGTCGTATGATGAGTATGATTCATTGAATCATTGGAGCGAATACACCACTCCTAATGTAACCATTCCAGTGGAATATACGACAGTGCAGGTTGAAGTACCAGAAACCGGTAATCCGATAGTGTGGACATTTGATGCAAACGGATGTCCGCAGACTGCTACAGAAACCTTCAATTATCAGGAATATAAGGTTACATATGATATTGTTGTAGGAAACACTGTCGTATATGAAGAGAAAGAAGATGAAAATGGTAACGGAATCATAGATAAATTCTATGATTATACAACAACACCTAAAGTATATGCTAAGACAGCAAACTCATGGTCATGCGATAAAGTTCTTAAGGTAACTTACCGTGAGTAGAGCTTTAGCAATCGCAATGCAGGGGTCGCCAAAAGCGACCTCTTGTTTTTTATCTGAGGGATAGAATAAGACAGAGACAACACCGCTATGGCATTGTCTCTGCTATGAACACCGAGGGGAAGAGGCACACCGCTGATGCGGTCAAAGTTCAATCACCTTACAGAGCCTCCCTAATGCATCTATAATGTGAACGAACTTTCACAATCTTGCCATTGATAAGGCGTTTGTGAGCCTTGACCTTGACAAGCTTGATAGTGTCAACTTCGATACGAAGCCTCACTGTAAACGAAAGCGTTGTCTTCATGATAATAGAATTTAGGCACCATTGCCATTTGTTTATTGAGATGTAAAACAAGCTTTGGCTACTGAGTACGTCCCTCGGCTTTAGGGTCTATATTTGCCTTTCAAAAAGAAAAGGTATTCAGTAGGGATCTGAACACCTTAACTTATTTTCTCAATAATTGCCTTTCGGCATTCTATTATCATGTCGCAAATATACAGACTTTTTTGATTTCCACAAACTTTTGCAGTTAAAATTAAGAAAAGGTATTCAGAATTGGGGGCTGAATACCTTGAACAGAAGTATCTTGCTGTCACACTGAGAATGTGTTTCAGTGCAAATATAGCGACTTTTTTGAATCCGGCAATCTATTCCATGACATAGAAGTCGTCATCAGAAGGAATGACCGCCAGACTGCCCCATGTGCCATGCAGCTGGCCGATGCCGTCAATCTTCATGATGATTCCTTCTCTGCCATCATAGCGGTTGTCCTCGCCCTGCAGATGATTGATGTGAATCTGCTGACCTACCTTGTAGGGAGATTCCTTCGTTGCTCTTGTACTCATATCCTATTTCAAATAATGTAAAAAGTTCCTGTATTCATCTATGGTCATATCCTTGATCGAGATCCAGATGCCGTTGTCCTTTATCTTCCAGCTGAAGTGCCTCTTGCCGTACTTCTCAACAGCATCTTCGCAGACCTGCCGATTATATGCCGTATCCCTTAAGTTCTGAAGTTTGAAATCCATGCCTATTCCTCCGATTCTTTAAGAAGTTCCATTTCCTGCTTTTCGCATCTTTTGAGGAACTGAATGAACTGTCTGCACATGTCAATCTTGGTGTTTAGGATTCTGATGGGCTCTCCGAAGTGGCCAGCATTGAGAAGCCTGTCTCTTTCTTGTTCGTAGCCGAATTTGTCATCCTTCCACTGTTCTATCATAAGGTCGTACATCATGGCTTAGATATTAAGTGGGTTTTCGAGCCTTTCATTCAGACTGTTGTACTCGTCTCTGAGTTCCTTGCAACGGTCTGCGTATCCGAAGGCGATATCCTTGAGCCATGCGAGGAATGACGTGTCTGCGTGGAGTCTTCCGATTCCGATGAAGAAACTGGCAAATGATCCGGCAGTCTGCTGTGGCAGGAGCTCGTGACTACCGCAGGAGCCGAAGTTAATCTCGAAGCGTTCGCAACCCTTGTAGTTGCGTCTCTCGTAGTAGATTTCTGCAGTCTGTCCGAAGATCAGATCATTCTCCTTTTCGGGATTGAGGACTCCGATTTCCATGTAGCTGTCTGTGAGCCTTGTGATGCTCCATTCGCTTCCGAGATGCTTCTGAAGTTCAGCCTTGATGTCGCTGATGACCTGCTCCTTTGTCTCTTCGAACAAGGCTTCGGTACGCTTCATCGCTGCTTCTGTCTCAGCCTTTGCAGAAGCACCTTCTGGAGTCAAGTAGTAGTCCTCAGCAGCATTTTTGATGGCTGCATCCCTTTTAGCAATTTGCAGGAGTTCTTCCATCTGCTCAATTCTGATCTTGAGCTCGTATTCTTTCCAGCGTTTTGCCTCTTCCTTGAACTTCCAAGTGTGAACAAGTGCCTCAAGGTCTTCCTGCTCCTTTCCCTTCACTTCTGCGATAAGGTTGCGGAGGGCGTAGACTTCTTTCAAAAGGGTCTCTTTGCGTGTCATAATCTATTCAGTTTTAAGGGTTTATCTTGCTTCTTTATTGTAGTGCTAAGTACGCTACATTATTTGGAACACGCAAGTTAATTCGACTTTATCTGCATAGAATAATGCACTTATATTCAAGCATTTAGTAGTTAGTTACGATCCACTCTTCCTGTCTCCTGCGAGATGTCTTGGATGCGGTGATCGTGCGTTCGATCCGGTGGATTATCCAGCCATGCGACTGCACATACGCTTCTATCTTCGGATGCGGAAACATTGTGAGCATGAACTTGCCCTTTACCTCAGAGAGCGTTTCCAGAAGTTCAGAAAAATCTTCCTCGTTGAATGTTCCATTGTAGTGTCCGCAGTCGGAGCCGACATACGGAGGATCGACGAAGTGGAACGCTCCCTCGCAGTCGTACCTGCGTATGAGGTTGATTCCATTCTCGCACTCCACAGTGACATTTGACAGTCGGTCGCAGAGCTCCTGTGTGAATGCATCCTTGGCATTCTTCATCTTGAGGGTGGTCGTGCCGTTACGGTCATATCCGAATGTCCCGTCCAGCATTGAGGCAAAGCCCAGCTTTGAGCATACCCACAGAGCCCATGCCCTCTGGATGGGAGTGAAGAATGAAGGGTGCTGGTTGATATGCTTTGCATGTGCGTGGATCTCTCGGCTATGCAGGGTGGTCTCGATCTCTGCCTTGAGTGCCGGATAGTCAGTCTTGGCGATGCGGTAGAAGTTTACGAGTTCGGTGTTCACATCGTTTATCACCTCGCAGTCTGCTGGCTCCTTGGCAAAGAGGACGGCACATCCACCGCAGAATGCTTCAGTATAGAGGGTGTGTTTTGGAATGAGTGGGAGGATATGCTTGAGCATTGTCTGCTTACCTCCGTAGTAGGATATGGGTGTTTTGAGTTTGGACATTTCAGATTCGAATTTTAATGATGATTATTAGCAGCAGGATCATGCCCAGCAGGATGATCACTCCTCGAAACCAGTGCAGTCCTTCGGAGGGCTTCTCACTCGTCTTGGTTTCGGTATCTTCTTGTATGGCTTCTTCATGAATGAGTGTGGCTGTGCTGTCAGTGTTTGAAAGATTTTCAGTCTGCGTTGAAAGACTCGTCACCACAATTCGCTTGACAGGCTGCACTGGAGCAGGGGTTTTGAAAGATTCTTCAGCAGGCGTGAAAGATTCCGGTGCAGGAAGGGTGGTGTCCGGAGGAGGGAAAAACTCCACTTCTACCTGTCTGAAGTTCTGCAGGGAACGGGACACCTCCTCCCTCACCAGATGCGTAAGCAGTGAGTCAGACAGCTCCGTCTGACGATGCTGTGTCTGCTGTACTTTACGCAACGGTGAGCAGGAGGCTACCGCAAAGAAGAATATGGCAAAAGTAAAGAGGTGTCTCATTGTTCTGATTTATTAAGCATTTCTGTGGCTCTGCGTCTTCTCTCTTCGAGAGACAAATCCGCTGGCTGCTGCGGACATGAGTCTTTGTCCCAAGGTAGAGGGAACATCTCGTCCATCGGCTTCCTGTCTTTCTTTTCAAGCTGGATGCTGGTCAGAATCCAAGTCTGCCATCTGGCTCGTTCCCATTCCTGCCTCTGCCTTTGGATCTGCAGCTGTGACCATCCATATACAGCCCAGCAGTACTGTGCAAAGGTCATGTCTTCGAAGTCGCATGGCCTTATCCCCATCTGCCCGACAGCGATGGAGTAGAGTCTCTCGTAGGTGAGTCTCTGGCGAGGGTCACTGTCGGGCTGGATCAGTTTTTTTCAACCGACTCTCCGAGTTTCTCTAAGCAGACATTGATGCTCTGCTGGAAGATGTCCGCTGCCACAAGGATTGCCTTTGGATCTTCCTCACACATGTCCCAGACCTCGGTGATGGTGAGTCTCTCTTCGATTCCTGCTTTGCGAGCACCCTCGTTGAGTCCGGTATGTATGAGCCCCACGATGTCGTCCAGCGATGCGAGGGCATCTCCAGAGGTAGTCATCTGCTCGAATGAGAACTTTGTGTTCTTTGCATGCTCGTTGATGGCACGCAGTCCGAAGTGGATCGGATATGTTTTTCCGTTGATGGTTATCTCTGCCATGTTCTTTAAGCCTTAGTCGCAGCAGCAAGGTCGCCACTGCCTGTTATAGAATAGTTGTAAGTAGAGTTGTCTCCGGCAGGAGTGGAGAGGGAGAATGATGTGACAAATCCCTTTCCCTTGTAGTTCTTTGTGAGTCCCTGCAATGGAGCTTTGAGCATTACCTCCACTTCAGTCTTTGAGAGTACGAGATCCAGCACTTCCTCTGCTGTGAGGTGTTCAGTGATTTCCGGATCGATGACTACGAGGCCGTCTCCATCAGCCGACCAGCTGATATCTCCGGCACATTTCTCTTTCCCGTTGGTGTTCTTGGTGCGTAGTTCCTTGAGCTCCAGATCCACCTTGAGAGAGTGCGTGGTTGCGTGTAGGGTAGGCTTCCCGTCAATGACGATGATGATGTCCTCACCCTGTATGACTTTTCTTTCGCTTGCCATGATGTTATTTGTTGATTGTTAGATTATTCTGAATGTTAGTACAGCAGAATGCAGGTCATATTCCGGATAGTAATCGGTGGTATATGACTTGTACCAGCATCGTTTGTTTTCAATCAGCAGTCCTTCAAGAGCAGCCAGTACCTTGTGTCGCAGTTGCTCTGCTCCCGATACCCTCTTGTCGTAGACCGCCACCTCGAAGATTATGTCGTATCCGACAATTCCGTTCTTGGTGCGTATCGGCTTCTCTTCCGGAGTTGAGAATGTGGCAAAGGGTGCTGGCGTTCCTGCATCCACTGCACCAGCTTGGATCTTGTCCCGAAGTTCCGGCACAGCATACTCCACTGTCTTGATCAGTTGTATCCGATAGTCTGTCATTGTTATTTGAAGTTCTTGTTTACGAATTTCTCGATTGCTGTTGCGAGTTCATCTCCGAAATCCTTTATCACTCTTTCCGAGTTCTCTCGGTAGGCTTCTTCGAGATATGGCTTTGCCTTCAGACCCTTCACTGCTCTTGTGAAGACCATCTGCCCGTCATCTCCCTTGAATGCCAGAATACGACCTTCCTTTCTTGGAGTTCGAGGGTCTTTCGTACCTTCATGTATGAACTTTCCGTAATACTCGTTGATCGTTCCTTTCTTGCTGTACTTTTCGAACACATGCTTGAGAGCCACATCAACTTCGCTTTTAGGGGCACGTCTGTCCTTGAATCTCACTATGCGGAGCTGTTTCTTGAGCCTTCCGCTTCGGATCGGCACTTTGTTGCGTGCGGATGAGAGCATCGGTCTGAGTGAAGACCTCAGAGCGACCAGCAGCATTCTCTTCTGCATGTTGTTGGGTAGCTGATCAAGGATTGCCTTGGCTTCCCGATATCCGTCAACCTTGATCTTGAGCATCACTTTTCACTGCCTTGAGATGCAGCCTCCATCTTCTTCCTTCCTCATGAACAGATACAATCTTCATGAGGGTATCGTTGTCATCAATGACCATTCCGGCAGCAATGCCCTCCCGATGGCGGATCGTGTAGACGATCTCGTTCTCATGCACGATGCGTGCTGCATAGAGGTTTTCTCGACCTCCGGCTTCCGTTTTCTGTGCATAGCATGTCGCCACGTGCTGGAGTTCCTGTGTCCGGTCGTTATAGTCATCTCTGGACTCCTTGTATCTGAATATTTCAATGTATCTGTCAAACATCGGTTTCGGAATAAGGGTGTACCCTCCAAGGCAGGAGGAGTTTCTCGGCAGTCAAAGGCAATTGGCTCACGCTGCGACCCACAAGGGCATCGCTTTCGTTGTCAAAGAGAGTTCCCAATATCAGCAGGACGGCAGCCTTTATCGCAGGCGGGAGCGTCTCCTCGGTGTATGATGCCACATCTCTGTTGGTGTAATCGGAAGCAATGCCCACTGCCATTTCAAGGTATTGGGCGATCATGCCGTCCAGAGAAGTGTCGTCACCCACACGCAGGTGCATTCTTGCCGTCTCAACTGATATTGGAAGCTCCATAATGACTATGCTGTAGCGTGAACAAGTTTCTTGATTGGATTAGTTCCGGCATCGAGGAGTGTACCGTCCACTCGTGCGAATCCGAAGAGACCGATTGAGAGGTACTCTGCAAGGAGTTCGTTGAGTCTGATGACCTTGAACGACTTGACCATGCGGATCTTGTACTTCTGAAGATCTCCGAAGAGGATGGATGTGTTTCCGGCTCCTATGTCAGCCATGTCATCATTGATGATGTACGGCTTGCTGAAGATGGTCGAAGGCTGTCCGGAGATTGTGCCGTCCTGCCAAATGTACCGGTTGTTCTGATCCTTGAGCTTTGCCAGTTCGAAGAGAGTGTTGCGGTTGAACATGAACTTACCGCTACGTGCATATGCCGAGTCCACGCTCTTGATGAGGTCAAGGAGGTTGTCGAATGTGATGGCAGCAGCTCCAGCCGATACTCCGCTGTCTTTTGCTGCGGTAACGATACCTTTAGGCTGTCCGTTGCCAGATCCGGTCGTGAGGTGCTCATTGACACCACGTCCGAAGCTCTCGGCAAGGAGTCCGCTCAGAAGTGAGTCCAGATTGAATGCACTGTCCTGCAGGAGTTCCTGTGACACAGGGATGATAGGGGTACGGTAGGTGTACGCCTTGAGTGTCACACTGCCGAATGAAGGAGCACGCTTGCTGCTCTGTTCGTATTCTGCCACGATTGTAGCTTTAGCAGTAGTGTCGTTGATTGTAGGGAGGATGAGGTCGCCTCCATTGGAAGTGGTGATGATATGGCCAGCCTCGAACATACCGCCATAGCTCTTGAGTGCTATTTCAATGGAGTTGGCAAGAGTCTGCGGTATGATCACTCCTCCGGTGAGTCCGGTGATGGCAGCTCTTTCGAGGATTGTTCTGCTTTCCGGAGTCATGGATGTACCGTTGATGAGGTAGTCGGCAAAGGCATTGCGATATTCCGCAGCCCTCTGCTCATCGCTGGCGTTTCCACGATTCTCGGTCTGCTGCTCAGTCTGTCTCTGCTGGATCTGCAGGAATCGTTCCTCTGCCTCCACAGCACTGTCAGCATTGTTGTACTCGGTCATGAGGGTGTTCCACCTCTGCTGCTCTTCAGCTGTCATGGCACGACCGTCAGCAGCCTTTCGGAGCTCATCAATCTGACTGAAGATCGAGGCTCTTTTTTCTTTCAGTTGTTTGAGTTTACCCATAATATTATCGGTTTTTAAGGTGTAATAGTTCGACTGTCCTTTTCCTGCTCTCGGATTCGACACATCCATCATCCGAGATGTTCTTGAAATGATCGGCTTTGCGTTCTTCCAGCTCACGGATGCTGGCTTCGGTGTCCTTATATGCAGGATGTACCACAAGCGAGACATCATGCAACTTGGAGATATGAAGGATTGTGCGTTCATCGAATTCGAGCCCGTTTTCCTTGTCTGCATACCGCCACTCATCGGAGTCCACTCTGAACTTGAAGGAGCACTTGGAAATGTCGCCTCTGCGTACCAGCTCCAGCATATCGTTTCCTGCAGTGGTGTTCGGCACTTCGAATTCAAACCGCAATCCGATCTCGTCAATGGATAGCTTGAGAGTACCGCTGCTGGAGCGTGCGAGTATGTTGTCAATGCTATGGTTGAAGCACATGATCACATCGCTCATATCAGTGCCTTCGAATGCTCTGCTGTCGATCTTCTCCTTAAACCATCCCATGATGGGATCGCTCCAGCAGTTGAACTTGGCAGCATAGCCTGTAATGGTGCGTCCTTCCTGTGCTGCCCGAAGTTCACTCTGGCTGCATCGTATTTCCGGTGTGTCAGTCTTTTTCATTGTCGTCTTCATTTGTGTCATTATTCTCAGCGACCGGAACGGGCTCTTGTACCGGTTGCAGTACAGCATTCTCAATGGTCTGCATGTTTGCCTGCACGAAATATGTGTCGCCACCCTCGTAAGAGTTCATGTCTTCCAGAGTGCGGATCTCGTTGGCACTCATAGCACCGATGAGATTCATGTTCTTGTAGTATTCGCTTCGGGTCTTGGCATCTCCACGCAAGAGTCCGTTAAGACCGAAGAGGAAGTAATAATCCTCGAACTCATCCTCACGCAGTAGCTTGCGGTTGAATTCCTCTTCCAGACGCACCAGATAAGGCAGGAGGCAGTATTGGACGAACTCCATACCTTGATGTTCGATATTATTGTTCGTTGCTCTTTCGAGGTCTGCAATCATATGCGGAGGTACTCCATAGATGGTTGCGATCTCTGTCTTCTGGAATTTTCGGGTTGCAATGAACTGTGCATCTTCCGGAGGGATCGAGATCCTTTCGTAGGTCATTCCTCCTTCCAGAAGCAGAGGTGTATGTGCGTTGTGAAGTCCGGTGCTCTGGGCGATGAGGTCATTCTTGAGTCGCTTGTATGCTTCCGGCTTGAGGGTTGACGGATATTTGAACACTCCCGACATGTTACCGCCTTGATTGAAGAACTTTTCTCCATATCTCTGTGCGGATACGGACAGAGACAGGTTGTCACGATGAACTGCAATCGGGCTCTTTCCCTTGTAGCCGTCAGTGGATATTCCTTTGAGGTGGATTATGTCGTAGCATGGAATGAACAGTCCGGTCTTGTCCCTATAGAATAGTTCGTCATCATAAGTGAGGATCGGCTCAATGTCGTATGGATGCAGGAGTTGCAGTCGTACAGGTCTGAAGAACTTGTCCCGATGGATGCGTGCATACCCGTTACCCCAGAGCGTGCAGCAGATCATCAAATGGTGCATCAATGCGAATCGTGTGAGATAGGAGTTAGGCTTCTGTAGCAACAGACTGCAAGGGTGTCCTTTGGCTTTCTCTCTTCCATTGCTGGTGCGTTTATACAGGTGGATCGGCAGAGTACCTACCGTCTCGGACAGAATCCTCACACATGCCCATACTGCTGATATGGCGAGGGAGCCTTCCTCGGAGACATAGACAGCCTTGGTGTTATCAGAAACGGTGTCAGCGAGAAGCGTCTGGTTGACAGCGGACTCGAACTCCGAAGATGTCATACGCTTCTCGCCACGACTGAAAGATGAAGCAAGGTTATGAATAGAAGAGATGAGGTTGAGAAGTCTTGACACCGTTATTTCCATTTATGGTTTATCGGTGGCAAACATACCCTTCGTGCAGGGATTCTTTTGTAAACCGAGTTTACAGTCTGGATTTTCTGTTTCTCTTCAGAAGGACATTCCGGAATGAATCGTAGTCGGAGTATCTCCGTCTGCCGAAGATGGTCTCATAGAAACTCTCCAGCGACTCGTATGCTATGTGTGCTGACGGATACAGGTCTTTCATAGCATTGAAATATATGAGAAATCCATCCTCATAGAGCAGGTGACGTGCCTTCTCACTGAGTGGAATGATAGCAGATAGTTCTGCCTCTATCTCCTGTCGGAGCTTTATCTCAAGGCTGGTGCATTTTCGTAGTGGCATGATCAAAGTGAGAGCATTCCTCTCTGGTTGTAAGGGTTGTTGTCTTCTTCAGATTGAGCTGTCATCCATTCTCCGAGAGCCATGATGGAGGCTACAATTCCATCAATCTTCTGAACTGACTTTTCCTTGTCCGGCTTGATGTTTCCTGCAGGATCGGTCTTGACCACAGTGGAGGACATCATCCATCGCAACACAGGGTTTCCGAAGTGTTCGAGTTTCTGCGTCAGCACGATCTTCTCGAACTCTTTGGTCGGTGCTCCCATAGAGCCATATCCCTGCCCGAAAGGACTACATTCCATTCCTTCATTCTGCAGGTCAATGATGGTCTGGGATGCATTCCATCTGTCGTATGCCGTGGACTGAAAGTCGAACTCTTCGACGATCTGCAGAATGTCAGCCTTTACAAAGTCATAGTCAAGGACATTACCAGCAGTCACTTTCACATAGCCCTGCTGCACCCATTTGTCGTAGTTGATGTTCTCCTTGCGTATCTTCTCCAGCATCTTCTCCTCCGGAATCCAAAAGAAGGGCAGCAGCTGGAATCGTTCATTCTCATGGAAGAGCAGCACAAAGGCTGTGATGTCAGACACATTGGACAGGTCAAGACCGCCCCAACATTGGCATCCACGCAGGGATTCTCGTTCAGTAGAGCCTATGCACTTCTGCCACATGTCGTCAAGAATCCATGTCTTCTCGGCATCCACCCAGAGGTTTACATTCTTGGTCATCACATTGCGGACAGCCTCCGGTCTGTTCTTGGCATCATTGACCTGATCGGAGAGGTATTCCGGAAACACAGAGACTCCAAGATTGGGGTTGGACTTGATCCACATCTTCGGGTTGTCCCATTCCTCCTTGCTGTCAAGGGTGTAGATGATCCCGAAGAGGGAGTCGTCCTCATTGATGCCCTGCAGCACCTTGATGACATTGCTGCGATAGGCATAGCAGGCTCCGTTCTTATTGAATCCGGCAGTTGTAATTATAAACATGAGAGGCTGTCTTCTTGCACCGAATGCTGACTTGATGACATCGAACATTCCGGAGTCCTTGTGGGCATGGAACTCATCAATGATACCGCACGATGGGTTGAGACCGTCATGTGTGCCGTAGTCAGATGACAGTGGTTTCATTGTGCCTCCCTTGAGTTCATATACGATGGAGTTGCGATAAGGAGAGAGGTAGTTCTTTAGATCTGTCTTTTTGACGATCTCCACAGCATCAGAGAAACATATCCTCGCTTGATCCTTGACGGTGGCTGCAGAATAGACTTCCGGTCTTGCCTCACCATCCGCAAAGAGCATATAAAGCCCTATGCCTGCCGACAGTGCAGTCTTGCCATTCTTTCGGGCAATCTCAACATAGACATAACGGAATCTGCGAGTGCCGTCAGCCTTCATCCATCCAAAGATGTTCCAGAGGATGAACTGTTGCCAAGGCTCCAACTTGAATCTTTGTCCAGCCCATTTGCCCTTCGTATGTTTGAGTTTCTCTATGAATCCGATTGCTCGCTGGGCAGCCTTGCGGTCGAAATACCATCCCTTGTCCAAAGCGTTCTCCAGATCGTTATAGTACCTCTTGATGGCAAGGGTAACATATTCGCAGACCAGCACTTCTCCGTTGAAGACCTGCTGGGCGTATTGTTCCGCTGGGTGTAGTTTTGTCTTGCTCATTGCACATCCACATCTTCAAAGTCGGCAAAATCATCCTTCGGCTCGTTTCCGGAGAGCAGAGCAGCGACTCGGTTTCTGCTGGATGGAGTCATTCCGAACTCCACAGCCAGTGCCTTGGCTGCCGACAGAGCACTCTCTGCAATCTTCCTCTTCGGGTTTACCTGTGTGATAAATCCTGTCTTGGTAGCCACCTTGACAGTGTATCCTTCCTTTTCCAGATCCTTCATCATGTCGTGATACAACGCCATCTCCCTGCAGTAAGCAATGACCAAATCTACACCAAGACGGTCGAGGATGTTGTTATAGATCAGTTCAGTCGCTACGATAGCAAAGATCTTCTTTGCCGTACCCTTGAGTCCGGACTTCGGAAGTGTGATCAGAGTCTGAGTAGGCAGAGTTGCGACCTTGTTTTCCATCCTGCAGGGCTGATCCGTCCCTCGCAGTGCCTTTATGTTGTCCGGCAGTTTCTTTCGTCCTTTCATTTTTGTAGTATGTTATAATAAAACAGCATCCAAGTGTTGGAACTCGGATGCTGCTTTTGAAATATTGAGATTCTTACTATTGCTCAATAACCTTTTGAACTTCGTGACGCAAGGAGGCCTCGTCTGGGAGATATAATTGATATTTGCTTACGAACAGTTGATTTGTGATTCCGGACAAAGCATACTTAATCAGAATCTCATCTTTGTAGGCTCCAAGGACGATACCAATAGGTGGATTATCTCCTTCAGTGTTTTCTTCTTCTGAAAAATAGTTAAGATATAAATTCATCTGTCCTATGTCGTTATGCTCTATTTCATTCCTCTTTAAGTCAATCAGCACAAAGCATTTCAGAATACGATGATAGAATACCAGATCAACAAAGAAATGGCGACCGCCAATTGTAATTTTATATTGGCGTCCAATGAATGCAAAGCCTTTCCCTAATTCCAACAAAAAGGTCTGTAGATTTTTAATGATCTCGTTCTCTATATCTCCTTCCAGATATCTCTCCTTTTGCGGTAGATTGAGGAATTCCAAAACATATGGATCTTTTACGACATCTTCAGGTGTCTGTACTTCATGTCCCAGTTCCGCTAATGAGAGAATACCTGCCTTATCCTTGCTGAGGGCGAGGCGATGAAATAGCATACTGTCTCGCTGGCGCTTGAGTTCACGGACACTCCAGTTCTCTTTTTCACATTGTTTCGAATAGAAACTGATTTCCAGAGGATCATTGCCTTTCAGAATCTCAACATAATGACTCCAACTCAAATTGCAGGACAGTGTCGTGCAATTTGGGAAAGATGTATAGAACTTCCTCATATATTGAAGATTGCTTCGGTTGAATCCTTTCCCAAATCTTGCTGTGAGATCGCTTGAGAGCTTGTTTATGATGGATTCGCCATATTCAGCACGGTCTTTACCTTGCTGCTCAAATTCAACGATGTGGCGTCCGATCGTCCAATATGTCTGGACTAATGTAGTGTTGATGGCAGATGCAACACGGTTTCTTCCTTCGGATAAAATGCTTCCGATGTCAGCAACCAATTGTTCGTAATCAAGAGTCTTAATTTCATTCATGTGAATGCCGTTTTGACAAAGGTAATATATTTTGCATTTTTAAGAAAATCAATATTTCAAAGAACGCCTCCGAGTTTGCTTTTATGGAATTCTCCAATTAATATCACTGCGTAATCTTCATTGGGCTTGCGTTCGGCAGAGTGAGCAAGCTCATTCTGCTTTCTCTAAATCGCTCAATTTTGCACGCACGTGCGAATGTTTTGGGCAGCGATTGAAGTCGCCAACCTCCGAAGGAAATCGACCCCCTTCCCCCTGCAGTTCATTCGTCCTTCCGCAGACCCTTTATCAAAGAGTTACGAGCATTTTCGGGCAGAATTTCTGCAGTTCATACGACCGAGCCAATTCTTTGACACTTTGCCACTTGTGGAAAATCAGAAGGAGCAATTAATTTTATGTTCATTTAACTGACTGTCAGTCTGTTTCGGTTTTTGCTCTTTTCGATATAATTCGGGCAATCATGTCGCTCGGACTATTCTCCAGAAGTCGTCTCTGACGAGCCATGTCTATGTAGATCTTGGTGGTCGAAGGGTTGTTATGTCCCAGCATGTCCTGTATGGTTTCTATGCTGACTCCTTCTTCGACCATCAGCGATCCGCAGGTGTGTCGCAGTGAGTGAGCAGTGATCTTCGGATCATCAATGCCGATGTCTCGTAGCCTCCTCTTGATGATAGTGGAGATTGATCCTTTGTTTATTCTCTCGGCAGTTCCTCCACGCACATGGTTGATGAATAGCGGAGAGTTCATCCCAAAGCCGTCAGTCCGGCAGGATATATAGTCTTCGAACGCTTCCATGACTTCCTCCGAGACAGCCACGATGTCATGCTTGTCAATGCAGCCTTTGCGTTGGATATGCAGCACTGGCCGTCCTTCCACCATATCAAAGTCTCCGATGTTGGCTCTCTGAACTTCACATGTGCGTAGCCCGTTGGCAAGCATCAGCAGGATCATCAGTTTGTCACGCTTGCCGATGATGTTTGTCGTGTCAATGGCAGCGACCAGATCCACCGACTGCTCACGTGTGAGAGGGTGCTTGTAGTGTTCTCTCTGCCGGAAACTGCTCTTTATGCCGGAGCCGATGTCCTCATAATATCTCTGGCTGCTGCAGTATTTGTAGAACAGTTTGACAACGGTCACATAGCCGTTGACTGTGAAGATGCTCTTACCTTGCTCGGCAAGGTGCTGCTTGTACAGAACGATGTGAGTTCTGGTAGGACTTCTTGGATCGACTCCCTGTGATGAGAGCCAGCGATGCCAGATCTCGATCTTCCTCCGGTAGTCCGCCCTTGATGCAGGAAGGCAGTCCAGAGTAGAGATCCATTCGTTGACTATTTCTGAAAGTTTTAATGTTGTTCTCATGATGCTTGAAGTGGAGGTGAGGATAAAAAGAAGTGGCTGGGTAAAATGAATGTGGAATATGTGCTTGCAACCATTAAGCTCCACAAAGGGTGATTAATAGTTCTTCCAGCCACTTCTCTCTTCATCCGTTTTTAATCCATAGTACCTCCTTTGCTGATTGTTACTTATCCTTTGCTGACTTGGTCGCATGGCATGCATTGCAGAGGCTCTGCAGGTTGTCCAGATCCAGCGGTGCACCGCCTTTGTTGATCGGGACGATATGGTCAACCATCTGAGCAGGTGTCAGCTTTCCCTGCTGCTGGCATATTTCACACATGGGATCTTGATCCAGCTTCATCTTCCGGAGCTTTCTCCAAGGAGAGCTCTGATAGAATTGTGTGTTGTGATGCCTGTATCTCTCGAAAGGCTTTCTTTCCGGTATCCAAGGTCTGCGTCTGGTCTTTTTGATTACAGGCATTATTTCAGTGTGGTCTTTTTCTCCGGAGTGAGAGGATCCTCCAGAACAATATTCTTGACTCTGACAAACCGCCTCTCATACGGATGTCGCTTCTTTAGTTCCTCGATTGTGAAGTCAAAGTCTTGCAGATCCTCTGTGAAGACAAACCTCTCATACTTCTCGAAGTTTGTGAACAAGGCATCCAGATCTGGCTTCTCAAAGAGCAGAATCTCGCCATCGTGCGTGGCATACTTCTTCTTTCCATTAGTCAGCACGAACACGACTCGCCACTCTCTCATACCAGCTTCTGCTTGTAGTCCTTGAGCTTCATGAACAGTTCAAGTTCGAGTTTTACGATCTCCGGAGTCGGAAAGCGACCTGTCTTTCGGCCTTTGACATACTTGAGGTGCATCTTGTTGATGAAGATTTCCGCATCCTTTTTGTCGATCTGGGGTGCTACTCCGACATAGCCGTTTGGCACGTGGGTAGTCGGAGGAATAATGGTCTGGAAGTCGCTCAAAGCATAGTTGTAAACGAGCGATACAATTGTGATTTCAATCATGGTATATGTGTTTTGATTATTTGCGTAGGCTGTCTCCTTTGAAATGAACTGTCCGGCAGAGATGGGCAAGTCTGTCAACTGTTCTCTCTCCATAGCGGTCAAGCAACTGCAGTTCGGTGAGATTCGTGGATATGAATACCGGACGGTGGTATCTCTCGGCAGCATTGAGGATCATGTTCAGTCCTTCGGTCTTTTCTCCATAGTCATTCATCATCGGCTCAACACCGACCTCGTCAATGATCGGGAAACTCGTCCGCAGAAGTCTGTCCAGATAGGTCTCATTACACAGACTGTTCGGGAATAACCGTCCAAGGTCTTGTGCGTGTACTGGTCTTACATTGCGTTCATGCAGCCGGAAGAGCACAGGAAGGACATAATTCAGAATCAGACTCTTCCCACGACCGCAATCACCCATCAGCATCAGTCCCTTGTCGTTGGTGTTGGTCATCCAATCCACGATCTGATCGTATTCCGGAAGCCATACAAAGTCGTCAATGGTGTCATCCACCTGCATGAATATCCGAGTGAAGAGAGCCTTGCACTCCTGCGAGGTCTTGCCCCATCTCCAGCACCATTTCTGTCTTGGAGTGATGTGCTTCTCCTTGACCATCTGTTGGATAAGTTGTTCGATTGTCATTGTTTCCATATCAGTCATTATTATCTGGTTTATTGTTTCCTGCGTTACGGAGTTTCTCCATCATTCTCTGTCGTCTTGCTTGATCATCGCTCTGAATGATCTGACCGATTCGCTGGCCATATTGAGGTCTGCTTGCAGATGGTTGTTTGAGTTCGAAGAGCCCAGCCCAGTTGTTTGCCATGCTTGTCTCAATGATCTGTTGGGCGATCGCTGGATTCTCTCCGGAGAGTTTCTTGAGGCGGGTAAGACAGCTCTTTGCACCAATCTCGCTCCTGTAACTCTCCTTGCGTACACGCTTGTATTCCAGCCACAGCAGCATCAGTTCTCGCCAAGGACTGTCTATGGTCTTGACCCACTGATCAATGCTGAATGCCTTTTCCTTTTCTTTTTTGGCGGAACTTTTTTCTTTTCCTTTTTTCGAAGAGGCACTACCGTTCTTTTTTCTTTTCTTGTTTTCTTTTTTCTTAAGAAGATCTGTATAGTTTAGGATAGGTGTTTCGCTCTGAAACGCACTCTGAAACGCATGATTGCCATTTTCAGCTGGCTGTGTTCCATTGTGTGTTTCATTCTGCGTTTCATTTTGTCCGTTGTTTTGGAACGCAAGAACGCCCTTCAATGAGTGAAGTGTGTAGAGCGATGAGTTGTTGCTCCCTTGAGGAAAAACATCTATGAGTCCGAAACTCTGGAGGCGTTTCCTTGCTCGGTATATCGTTGTTCGAGGCATCTGGGTACGACTCTCAAGAATTGAGTTTGATGCTGCAAACTTCTCTTTCCATCCGCATCTGTTGGCAATGAACATCAAGGCATGCCAGAGGGCGATTCCGGATGGAGTGAGATCATGAGTCTCCAGCCAATCGTAGAATAGTTTGATTTCAGTCAGATAGTTCATGGGGTCAGAGATACTTTTGATAAAGTCTTTCGATTTCGCTCATTTCGCTCTTGCAGTCCTGCTGCAGCACAAGTCCTTTGTATTCCAGAAGACTGCTTTTGAGGATGCGAACACTTCCTCCCACATAGATCCTTTTGATCTTATGCTCATCGCATAGCCTGTCCACCTGCCGAACTGATCTGCCAATGAATTCCGCAGCTTCCTTTCTGGTCATCTGAACATCCACTTCATAGAATTTTCCGGTATCCAGAGTCCGGATAATATTCACCTTTTGCTGGAGAATATTCAGTCCATTCTGGATGTCGTCAAGGATTGGTTGTAATTTCATTCTTGCTTCGTTTTTCTCGCTTGCAAAGGTCAATAGTCGAAATAAGGAAAACTATACACGTGTATATATACGCATAGTAGTTTTCCTTATAACAGGCTGATATTCAGCACTGATTATTCGACCTTCTTTTCTATTCGGTTACGAAGCGTGGTCAGATAGGAGGTGCTTTTTATTTTCCTATCCAGAATGTTTCGTTTCACATTACGAGGGTCACCGAGCTTGATGTTGAAGAATCTCTCGAACTCTCTCACGACCTCGGCAAAGGGTGCAATTGTTCCATTTGAGAGAGTGATGGCCGAATCCAGATCCAGAGCCACGAGAATTTCAGAGAGGCATACAGCCTTGAGGCTCCAATGTAGAGGCGATGCTGCAGGAGGAGTCAGCGGAGTGAAAAGATCCGGATACGAGAGTCTTTTCTCGTTCTGACGGAGATAAATCGTCAGTTTTTCTTGCGATTTCTTTATGAAATAATAAAGATCCGTCCCCCTTTTTTCCTTCCGAAATACCGAAGGTCAAAAAGCAGGTCGTTGAAAGTACGGTCGATACCGAGATATCCGGCATCGCTGAAGAGGAACTCCTGCAAGAGCAGGTCAAATTCGCAGAACTGAGCCTTTAACTCATCTGCATCAATGATGTGCTGCGACCGTACCGTTTGCATGAAACGGCACTCGGTCAAGTGATTGTTTTGTACCATGATAATGAGTGTTGGTTATATTGCAAATATAGTCAAGGACTTAACAGGTTATAGTCAACATTGTTAATAACTATTATGGCACTAGTGCCCTATTTTGAGCCTTATTTTCTTGACATGGGATGTTTGGCTTGTTATTTTTGCGAAATAAGAATTAAAGATATGAATAACAGACAATTGAAGATATTGGGACTTCTAGGAAGTTACCAATATGAGTATCTAGAAACAGATACCTCGGATTTGAAGGCTCTGAAAAGGGCAGGACTTATTAATGTTATGGAAAGTGAGTTTTCCCAAAAACCGCTTCACATAACGCTTACTAAGTTTGGCTTGGTAAAGTTAAGACAGTTGAAGGGTTTGTAGAAATTCTGGCACTCACCATCTTGCAGGTCTCATGTATATGCGTGAGACCTTTTAATAATTCGCTATAGGTTTGAAAATTATATAAATGTTCTGTGGAAAATAATTACCTTTGTAAATTAGCGTTAATTATATCCGAATTATAGCATTATAAAACAATGTGCTGCAATTTGGCACAATGCGATGCTATTTTTGTGCACAAGCAAGGTATAAATCATGTCAAAAAAAATAGATGGTATAATATCCGATATCAAGGAACAGTATCTGGAGAATGATAATAATATTCCTTGGATTATTGGTTATAGCGGTGGTAAGGATTCAACTGCTGTTCTGACTTTTGTGTGGAGAGCTTTGCTACAAATCCGGCAGGAGTATGGGCAAGATTCGTTGAAAAGACCGGTTTTCGTTGTAAATAACGACACTCTAGTTGAGAATCCTATCATCACAGATTATGTTGCAGAAGTACTGGATTATATCCGTTCAGCAGCAATTGAACAGGAACTGCCGATAAAAGTTCAAGTTACGACTCCGTTGTTGGAAGATAGTTTTTGGATCAGTTTTCTGGGTAAAGGTTACCCTGTGCCAAATAATGCTTTTCGTTGGTGTACAGAACGCCTTAAGATTAAGCCTACCTCACAATTTATCCTCGATAAGGTTGATGCTTTAGGAGAAGCCATTGTGCTTATAGGAACAAGAAAGTCGGAGAGTGCGACACGAGCAAGGACAATTGAGCGTCATGAAATTAAGGGCAAGAGACTGACTAAGCATCCTTTGAATCCGAATACTTATAACTACGCTCCAATTAAGGATCTGGACATTGAGGAAGTATGGTATGTACTTAGTCATGAACCATCTCCTTGGGGATATGATAATAATAAATTGTTCAGTATCTATGCTGATGCTAGAGCAGATGACTATGAGTGTCCTACTGTGATCACAGATAAAAGCCAGCCTGCATGTGGCCAGAGTCGCTTTGGTTGCTGGGTATGTACAGTTGTTAAGGAAGATAAGTCGATGACTGCTCTTGTAAGGCGTGGTAATGACTGGATGATGCCTTTGTTGCAATATAGGAATGAGATGGTTGAAGGTAGGAATGTTTCGGAGAATAGATATGCAACTAGAAGGAATGGACAAGCAGCTGTAGATGCGGATGGTAACAATCAAGGAAACTACACATTCGAATACCGAACTCACATGCTTCGTAGACTTCTTGAGACGCAACTTGAAATGCAGAAGATCAAACCTCACATGGAGTTGGTATCTAATCAAGAGTTGGTTGCAATCCAGATAAATTGGTATCGTGATGGATTCTTCTCCCCAAAGGTAACTGAGATATATAACGAGGTTTATAAGAGGAATATGCCTTTGGAAAACATGCAGTATCAAGAGAGATTGATTCTAGAAAATGTTTGTAAGGACAATCCGGACGACTATCACTTAATCAACGATTTGGTGTCACTTCATAAAAGTAAGACGATCTTGATGAACAATAATGGTTTATTGGGAGATATTGAAAAGAGATTAGAAAACTATATAAACAGCAAATAATGTTTATTGAATCTATCATACTAAATAATTATCGTGCTTACAAAGGATGCAACAGGGTTTCGTTTGAACAAAACGGAAAGAATATCTTTGTGTTGGCAGGAAATAATGGATTTGGTAAAACGACCTTCTTAACATCGCTAGTTTGGTGCTTGTATGGTAAATTGATGGTAGATGTAGATGAGAAGTTTCGTAGGGAAATCAATGATTCGCAGGGATATAAAAATTATTCCAAGTTAAATCTAAATAAATCTTCAGCTGCTGATTTACTTGCAATGCAACTTGATAATGATTTAAGGAGACACATTGCAAAAACGGGTTATACGGAGCAGCAGAAAGCGATAAAGGATTGTGCTCAATGCTATGTGGAAGTTAATATAATAGACACCTTTATTCCTTCTATTCCTTGTCGAAGAATATCCATCCGTAGGACATACGATTACTTTCTGGATAACGAGGTTGTAGAGGTGCTGATTGATGGCCATGTTAACGAGTTAGCAAAGGAGGTTGGATACGATATTTTTATAAATGACTTCATCTTGTCAAAAGATATAGCAAAGTTCTTTTTCTTTGATGCGGAGAAGATCGTGAACTTGGCTGAAGTGAAGTCTGTCGAGGAGAAGAGGAGGTTGAGTACTGCTTATAGCGAAGTTTTGGGCATTAAGAAGTACGAGGATATTAGGAGAACACTGGAAAACTTAAGACTTAAACTAAGGAAGAATGCAGGTGCCTCTGTAAGTGTAGCAAAGTTGGAGAAACTATCTGCAGAGGTCGCTTCAATAGAACAAAGCATAGACAAGTCTATTGACGAAAGGTCTACGATGGATGAAAGGATCGCAGCATTAAAAATCGAGAATGACTCACTACAGGAGCGTTTGATTCGAGAAGGAAATGCGATGAGTGTGGAGGAACTCGAAAAGCAGAAAGCCTTACTTAAATCTTTACAGGAAACAAATGCTTCTATGAAGCAGAAGTTTCGTGATATGTTGGATCTTGCTCCTTTTGCAATATCTGGAAAGTTGTTGTATGAACTTTATCATCAGTTACGAGCAGAACAGGATGCTAAGGCTAAGACTGCGAATGCGGATGCCATCATATATGCATTGAGATCAACACATCAAGAACTCACTAGCAATATTAAGAATGCCGGATTAACAGAATCGCAGATTGAATTATTGACAAGCATTATTAATGATTCGTTTGCCCATCATGTCCCAGCCCAGACTCCGGCAGGCACAACCTGTAAGGTCTTGTTAGATTATACTGCTGGAGAGATAAATGAGTTCCAAGCATTATACGATAACTTAAGGTTTTCTTTTAGCATTGCATTTAAGCAGTTAGTTAAGGATCTCAAAAACAATAGCAATTTCCTTATCAAAACCCAGAAGAAGATCCAAGCTGCAGAGCAGGATGATAGAAATGCAGAGGTCGCAATATTAAGGAAACAGAAAAATGAGATATCAAATGAGATATCTGATTTGGAAGCAAAGATTAGAAGTATATCGGAAAAGATCGGTGTTCTGAATAAGGAGCTAACTGTAAAGAAGAAGCAGCTATCTGAATTGTCAAAAACAATGAGGGTAGATGATGTTGATAAAGAAAAGGATGCTATTGCCGAACGCATAATAGCCGAATTGACAGACTTACTGCAGACATTGCGTCATAAGCGTAAGCAATCATTAGAGGCAAAGATAAAGTCGGAAATTGATGTTCTGATGCATAAGTCTGACTTTATCCACAAAGTGAGAATTGACTTGGAAGAAGATATTATTGATATTAATCTGTTGGATAGCAAAGGTGAGCTGATCAATAAAGAAAAGTTGTCAAAAGGAGAACAGCAATTATATGCGACAGCAATTCTTAAAGCACTGGTGGATGAATCTAATATTGAGTTCCCAGTATTTATTGATAGCCCACTGCAGAAGTTTGATAGTATTCATTCGAAGAACATTATCACCAAGTTCTATCCTGCAGTCTCAAAACAGGTGGTAATATTCCCTCTGTTGGGCAAGGAATTGTCGGCAGGAGAGTATGAGGCACTTCTTCCAAATGTTAACAAATCATACGTCATTAAGAACTATAACGGAGTCTCATCTTTGGTAGAGGTCGAGCCTTCGAAATTATTTGATACTTTGTCATAATATGTTTACGCAAATAAAGACATCAAAACAAAACCGAGTGGTAGTAACTAATCTCAGTAGAAAGTTTAATCTGGGAGCAGAGAATGTTGTCGCAAGAATTGCGTTGACATATTCTTTGTCAAAAGGGCACAAACTTTCCTTAAATGACATAAAGGACTCTCAAGGAAAAGAGTATAGCAAGAGTGTGCTGTTTGGAACAAATTATCCTTTTTATTTGGGATTGATATGCGTTCATTATAACCTGTATAAAACAGATAAGGACATCCCTAAGTATATTAAGATGCACATAGATGATGGTCTGGAGTTGATGAATAAAGAGTTGTTGGATAACCCGAATCTTAATGGCATCGACTATTTGATTGATAAAATTGACGCTGGACTAGACCAATTCTTAATCTATGATGCAAGGTAGTATAGACATATCAGAACTTTATGAAGAAGGCATAATCTGTGGAGAGACATATCTATATTGTGTTGAAAATAATATCAATACAGCAGGCGATCTCCTAGATCACTCGTTTGTGTATGTTAGCGATTGTGTTGCATCTGAACTGAATGCACTGTTGTCAGAACTCCAAGATAGTTCTGCAGCAGATGTCTCTATGTCTGATGACTTGATGGATTCTGACAAAAGTGAAGGATGTGACAAGATAGAGGGTTATGTTTCTTATGTTCAGGCAAAATATGATAATGCACAAGAAGATTTAAAGTATGAATTGGATCTACTGTTGAGGAATTATGGAAGTGTCCATGAGGTGACTAGACATTTCTTGTCAGCCAAGACCGCAAAAGAAGTGCAGATACATGAGGATATAGTTGCTTCTAATGCACTTCTCGATTTAGTTTATGAAGTGCAAACGTTGGGGAGGAGTTGCTGTCTTCATGATCAGATGTTCTTAATGTGCACTGATGTGCGATGTAAGAATGTGTTGACTGCACGATATGAATACTTTGGAAACAAGTTTGAATTTACAAATTGGCTGTTGACATGTTCTAAAGTTGATATAATGAAAATCCCCAATGTGGGAAGGAAGTCCTTTAGTATAATATGGGATGCGATTGAGAAGTTGCGTGTAATCGCAAATAATTCATGTCAAGAATTACAAACTAGTCAAGTACCTTTTAGTGATCCTCAGATTATTGAGGCTCCAACAGAAGAGATTGTAACCTCCTTTAAATTATTGATAGAGTCTAAGCGTCATCTGCTATCTGTCCGTGCCAATAATGTGCTAAGTTCTATTCTAGACAATAGCTCATTCGAACAGGTCTTAATGCAATTTAGATCTAATAATTTTAGTTTTTTATCTTCAAAGAATTGTGGCAGGAAAACAGATAAAGAATTAAGGGTGTTTAGGGATGAAATATTATCCTTGATCGGGACTGTTCCAGTTGAAGAAGTTGAAGTACAGATTGGATATGAAAAATATAAGAGCTTGCTGTCTTTCCCAGATGATTGCATATTTTGTATCCTTAATTTAATAGATGAATTAAAGTCTTTTCCTTTATTTTATGTTATTCAACAGTTTATTGATAACATGAAGCCTAAAGACTATGCCATTGTACAAGGCATGCTAGATATTTACAATGGACAGGAGCTTAAGCATAGGGAAGATATTGGTAAGGAGTTAAAAATAACAGGCGAGCGAGTACGACAGCTGCGAGAGAAAGTATTGCTCAAAATTAAGAACTTTATCATCTCAATAGGTAATACGGAAGATGTGTCTCACTATTTACCAAATAAATACGATGAGATAAATTTAAAAGAAGGAACAAATTTTCAAGACAATTTTATCTACTGGGCTATCTCTCTCGTTAATAAAGACTGGGTAATTGTCGGTGATGTATTTGATGTGTTCTATAACCCTCATGGCCATCAAATCAACCTAAATGTAGTTCCTGTAGTATTATCTGATGCATATGATTTTAGAAAATTCGTAAGTGAATTTGATAAGGTATATGTGGAAAAAAGGACAGTGCCTTCAGAATTGAATCTACAGTCTTTTTGTATGAAGTTCTTTAGAAATTCAATCCAGATCGCATTATTAGATGATATAATTTATGAGTGCAAAAGAATAATCCTAAGATTATACGACTGCACATCGAATGGTGATATTATATTGTTGGATAGTAATGCTTATAGAGGACTGAGTGAGATCTCAGAAGAAATACTCAGAGAGCATGGGGCTCCAATGACTGCAGAAGAGATGTATGCTGTACTGCTTGAAAAATATCCGAATCAAAAATGTAAGGGTGCAAATAGTCTGGTTGGAAGCATTCACAATAATCCCAATATTCGGCCGATGGGTAGGAGTCGTACATACTCTTTAAAGGAGTGGAATCTGGGTGAGATGCGTGGTGGCACGATACGAGAGTTTGCGGAGGAGTTTATTTTAATGCAGCCGGATCGAATAGCAGCATTGGAAGATATAGGTAATTATGTTAGACAATTTAGAGCCACTTCGACCAATTCAAGTATACAGGCAAATTTGATGCTGGAGGCAAGTGGCAAGTTTGAACTATATACAAAAGGTGAGACGAAATACATAGGACTTAAGGGACGAGTATATGATGTCTCGTATATCCCTGCTGAGGAGAGTATGGTTATAGTGCGTTCTTTGGATACTAGCATACGATTATTCAAGGAGTTTGTTGAGCAGCATGGTAGGTATCCTTTTATTAAAGGAGAAGATGTTGATGAGAAAGAAAAGCGACTTAGGCGGTTTTGGAATAATGTTTTATATAGGCGTAATAGAGGTACCGCAACAAATGAAGAATTGCAGTTTGTTAAATATATAGAAGATACATACCCATATCATGATATTTCAAGGCATGAGTATAAGTGGCGTCAGACATATATGTCAATATGTAATACAATAGCACTAGAGGGTTGGGATGCATTAAACATTAATGAACAGCATTGGTGCTATAAGTATTTAAGGTTATTGAAACTCGACCAGCTTGAGGATTGGCAAGTCCCTCTAATGATTAAATTACAATCGCTATATGCTTAAGGATAAGAAAATTCAACATATATATTCCTCAAGTGGAACGGAATTTACACCGTTTCACTTCTTCAATGATGCATTGTCAAATAGTGTCAAATTTGATCTAGGATTGGGCTTTTTTAGTACGGCAAGTATTAATGTCTTGTCTGTTGGCTTCGCAAATTTTATTGTCAATGGAGGAATTATGCGGTTATATATTAACCAATTTCTGTCTGAAGAGGACTATAAAGTGATATCCACCTCAGCACCATCTGATATGGATAAAAGAATCTTATCTGATTTCTATAAGTTGAGGGAAACGTTATCGGTTAGAGACGAGCATTTCTTTAATTGTTTATCATATCTAATAGCAGAGAATAGAGTTGAAATAAGAATTGTTATTCCTAAGACGGGTGGCATCGCACATCAGAAATTTGGCGTGTTTACGGATGAAAATGGAAACAAGATCGCATTTAATGGATCGCTGAATTTTACGGCAAGTGCCTTGTTGTCAAAGAATATTGAGGCGATATCTTGTGCGACCTCATGGGGAGGTGGAGCATGTCAAATTGCTGAATATGAGATCTTGTTCGATAAATTCTTTAATGGTAATGATAGCGATATAACAGTTTATAGATCTGAGAATTTTGAGCGAGAATTGTTAAGGTCTTTCCCACCAAAGGAGGTTGATGCTCTTTTGCGAGAAGAAAGGGAGTTTATTAAAACGATAAACACTAGGTATGATATTGTTGTTAATGCGAAGGACGGTGAATTCCCTCGATTTCCATATGCTGCAGGGGCATTTGATTACCAGAAGGCAGCCTATGAAAATTGGGTAAAACAGGGGTGCTCCGGTATTTTTGCAATGGCAACCGGAACGGGTAAAACTATAACCTCATTAAATTGCGTATTGGAAGAATACAAGAAGAATGGGGCTTATAGGATGCTTATATTGGTGCCTACGATTGATCTTGTGCATCAATGGACAAAAGAAGTAGGGCAGTTTAATTACCAAAATATATACATAGTTAATTCTGGAACAAACTGGAGGGCAGATCTGAATAGTCTGAAGGAAGATTTTGAATGGGGCATAGAACGAAATTTCGTAATTATCTCAACATATGCATCTTTTGTCGATGCAACTTTTCAGAAATTGGTAAATGCAATTGCTGATGATAAAACAATATTAATTGCTGATGAAGCTCATAATGTTGGTGCACCTAGGGTAAAGAAAGCTTTTGGTAATCTCAATATTAGGAAGAGAATCGCCTTATCTGCGACTCCGAACAGAGCATTTGATGAAGAGGGTACTCGAGACATTGAAAAACTCTTTAATGATCAGCCTCCATATTGTTATTCATTTAGCATGGAGCAAGCTATTAATGCCAATCGCTTAATGAAATACTTGTACTTTCCTAGGATTGTGTATTTGGATGATGATGAGATGGAAATGTATCAGATGTATACAAGAATGCTATTGAAATACTATGATTCTAAAACCAAGTCATTCAAGAACAATACGGAAGTAAAAAAACTATTGATGAGGCGGAAGAATGTATTACATAAGGCACAAGATAAATACCGAGTTTTCGAGTCGGTCATTGATGAACTTGTAAGGCAAGATTTAACAAGATATTGTTTCGTATATGCACCCGAAGGCTTCGATCCGAAGGATGATGAAAGGATTATTGAAAATATGCAGAGGGTAGTGAATGAGAAATATCCAGAGATAAAGACAAATTCCCTAGTAGGTGGAGATTCGAAACGAAAAGATAAGATCAGAGCCTTTGAAGAAGGGCGTATAGATATGCTATTTGCAATGAAGTGTTTGGATGAAGGAGTTGATGTTCCAAGAACAGAGGTTGGCGTTTTTACTTCAAGTACAGGAAATCCGAGACAATTTATTCAGAGGCGAGGGCGTTTGTTGCGTAAGCATAAAGATAAGATATTTGCAACAATATATGATTTAATAGTTGTACCTAATTTTAATTATAATCGAGACCGTTCAACGTTTGATATGGAAAGATCTCTAGTTAGAGGCGAATTAACACGTGTTGCATATTTTGCATCTCTTGCATCCAACTATAATGAGATATCGTCAACATTGGCTGAACTGGCCGATTATTATGAGCTTGAACTAAGCGTCCTAATCAATGAATTAAAATAAAACCACATATTATGACACAGCTAGAATTACTTAAAGAGGTCTTGAAAGATCCCATGCTGAGGCAAAAGTACAATATTCCAGAGTCGGAATTAAACCGCATCTCATTTGATGTACAGTCTTCATATCCTATAATAGAGGTGCTGAAGACGATTATTCAACAAAAGAGTGAGAGTGTCTCTGATGCTAATGTCTATAAGAATATTAAGAACTTATTTAGTGTAAATTGATATGTCAACAATAATCAGATCAATATCATTTAAAAATTTTTATAATTACAGCGGTGATTATGAAAATAACACCTATGAGTTTTCAGAGGGTATAAATGTCGTTAATGCCGATAATGGTATGGGTAAATCCAAGTTGTTCAACGGCTTTTTATGGATTTTAAGGGATAAGGTTTATGATTCTGATGAGAGAAAGATTATTGACATCACGACATCTCCACTGAAGATTCTGTCTGATAAAGCCAAAGTAGGTGGCGAAATAACTGTGGTTTCTGGTGTAAAATTGGTGTATGAGGATTCTAGAAATCAATATGTTATTGAGAAATCAATATCGTTCACTAAGAAGAAAGCAGATGCTAGTTTTAATAATCAGAGAGAATGGAATATAGGTGAGGTAGTCACTAATGTAACGAAATGCTCATTGTCATCTCTTAGCAGACCGATTATTGTCTATGATTTAGGAGAACAGGTTTCAATTGTTCGTAATCTAATTTCTCCGGCAATGCACACATATGCTTTGCTACAAGGTGAGGCAATTGATAATATTGTCGATTTGTCGGATTCTAGCACGTTAACTTCAACTATTGAAACTTTAACTGATTTGTCATCATTAAAGTTAATTGAAAAATCATGTCAGTCATTCTCTAGAAATGCAAAAAGCGATCTTGCCTCTCAGCAGCGAAATCAAGCCATAAATCTCGCAGCTTTTGATGAATATGAACATACACAGCGTGAGATAGAGAAGCAAATTACAGATGTTGAGGCGGAGTTGTCTCGATATATGTCAGAATATACGCTAGCATCTGAACGAGCAGCAAAACTTCAAGCTCAAGTTACAAATACAGAAGATCGTATTCGCTTTCAGACTGAGTGTAAGAATTTAGATAAGAAAATAGCGGATGCCGATAAAGAACTCCAGAGACGAATGGCTAATATTAATAACTATATGTTTAAGCAGGCTATGCCTTGGTTATTAATCAATTCCGGTGATTCTGTTTCGAGATTTGGAAAATTGAGGGATGAGTATACGGTTGCTAGAACAGCAAGAAAACTTGTTCATGATCCCCAATCTTTTGCTTCTTTGCTACCCGAAGGTAGTCCGGACGATATCTCATTAAAGAAGATGCTTGAAAATCATCAATGCTTTGTATGTGGCCGTACCTTTGAGGAGCATAGTGAGGAGGAAAGAAAGATTAAAGCATTGCTTTCAAGGTCGGAATCACATGCTAAAGCCGATGAGTCTGATTTGCATCTGTATTTTGATGCAATTCAAAGGAATGTGGCAGGATACATGAAAACTGATGCTATCTTTGGTGCAATTGCAGAAGAGAAGAGAGAGATATCACGCCTCACAGAAGAATTGAAGGAACTACGAAAGCGTAGGAGAGATGCTGAATCAGAGTATTATAATTATGGCGGATCAAAGGATTTATTCAATTCTGATAAAGATACCAACCAGATAGCTCAATATGGAAAAGCTGTCAAGGATGCAGAGATGTATGAGCGTTTTATTAAGCAGGCTAAGAGAAGACTTGAAGATCTTAATTTAGATTTAGCTGCAGTGGAACGTAATATGTCTAATCTGGATGGTACTAAGAAAGTTCCAGCAGGATATCAAAATCTCAAAGATGTCGTCTTGGATGTTCAGCAAATTTTCGAGAACACTAGGAAGCGTATATATGAGGAGGTACTTGAAAAGCTAGAAAGGCGTTCTAATGATTTTTATGCCAAGTTAACAGCCGGAAATAATGTCATGGGTGGAA
Source organism: Bacteroidales bacterium (assembly GCA_017437125.1). GTDB lineage: Bacteria > Bacteroidota > Bacteroidia > Bacteroidales > UBA932 > Cryptobacteroides. The sequence continues at coordinate 55,555 of JAFSBV010000003.1, forward strand.
CAATGGTGTTTGAGAAAACTCCATTTGATACCATTGAGGTTAAGGTTTTGACAGATACAGGAAGTGAGCTTACAGGTGCATCAGAAGGTTTCCAGAGAATGAAGAAGATTGCTGTTGTCATGGCAATTATCTCATCTCGCCTTGGAGGAGGACGATTTATGTATCCGTTTATTGCTGATGCTCCATTCTCGGCATTTGGTAAGAACTTTATAAATAACTTCTTTGAGACAGTTCCTGATGTATTTGATCAAAGTATCATATTAATCAAAGATCTGTATGATATAGATGATCCAGAATGTCTTTCTGAAGATGGACATAAAATACTCGATTCTATGAGATCGGGAGAATTGAAAGGAACGTTCTACGTGAACAGGATACCAGAAGAGGCTGATCCTACTAATCTTAAGACAACAATTGTTAGATATAAATAGCAGATACATATGAATTACCAAAGATTTAAGCAGGAGATTGATAATAGAAAACCACGATACTTGGTTAAGTACCATCAGTTGGTAGATTTAATTTCAAGAAAAGGTGCGACCCAAGGAGGCGATTATATTCAATTTGGAGCCTATTATCAGACATATATGTATGCCTTTATGGTTGGGTATCACATCGGTGATTGTCAGCCTATATCGGGATCTGGAGAGTCGAAAGATTTTGCTGCAATATCTCATTGGAAGCCGATAGAAATTTCGGATTATATTCAGATGTTGATTTTGTCAGAGCCAGAGGAAAAGCTCCATTTTAAATGGACTGATCTTGATAATATGGACGATGATCAGATTAAGGATTGCATCACTACTATCATAAGGCGTATAGAAGGGTATGCTAATGTAGGGTTTGAGTACATTCAGAAGAAGTTTGATGATGAGAAGGATGCATTTAAGTCTCCGTTCGTATTCGTTAACATTTTAAGAGAGGTGTCTGAAAAGAAAAAGATATGACTGACAGATTCGATTGTTCCTCAATTTTACATTGATGCGTTATCAAATCTTAAAGTTCATTATACTTCTGGTAAACCTGCACCGCATAAGGCTATCCTTTTGTTGGCTATTTCGGATCTGATAGAATCCGGAGTCATATCTAAGAATGAAATAGGAATGACAGAAGCCCTAAAGGTGGCATTTGAGGATAGGTGGAATAAACATGTGCCAAAGGATTCTCAATACAAAAGTGCTGTTTGGACTCCATATTGGCACATGGGATATGAAGAGTTTTGGCATTTCGTCCCTCTTGATGGAGTATCGGAAGCAACGATTGCCAATTTAGCTGCTGGCCATACCGCCTCAATCGGTAAAATGAAGAGTCATATTAAGTACTCAACACTTGATGACGAATTGTTTAGGTTATTATCCGATAATGTGGGTCGCATAAAGCTGCGTGAATTACTTATAAATACTTGGCTATAGTGGCTCTGATGTCAGATCTTTAACAGCTTTCCGGACTTCTTCTTTCCCGAAGATGCAGGAGAGTAGGTCAAGGCAGATATCAAGGGACTCTGATGCGGAACTGCGATCCTCAGTCGGAATGACAATATTAGGATTGAATGTTTCATTGGTGCTTGGAACGGACTCAAAGTCGTAGCGGTAGGTGTAACCCTCAGATTTTATTTCGATGTATTTCATTGCACGTTATTTTTAGTACAACGGCAAACATAAACAACATAAACAAGAACTTCAAGATAACTCCGGATTAACTTGCGTGTTCCAAAGACAAATCCCATCTTTGCACTGAAAGATGTGCAAGTTCTTTGATAAACAGGCAGTTAAGGTGCTAAAAAGTGTAACCTGCGTGTAACCTTCAAATCCTTTCCCTTTGTAAAGGGCTGTATTTATGAGGGTTGAGATGTAAGAGTTCGAATCCCAAACGGTACTGACGGAGCTGAATTTGCAGAAATTTAGGTGTAACCTATTTTAGAGGCAGCGACCATTGGTTACGATTTGGATACCAGAATCCGGCTATTTTTTGGCGACTTTACCTGCTTTTTGTTAGACGGAAACAGGACATGAAACCGCCTCTAACTCTTTGATAATCGGCATAATAAAAAGAAAATGAGGCAGTTACGAAAACTGCCTCATTTATTTTCTGGTGATTCGGTTGGGATTCGAACCCAAGACCCACAGCTTAGAAGGCTGTTGCTCTATCCAACTGAGCTACCGAACCGATCCTTGTTTTCTTGTGGAGGAGCTTTGGGGCTCATTCCAAAAGTGGGTGCAAAGATAGTGATTTTTTTTGGATTTGCAATATTTGCGGCCCGGTTTCGTGAACATGGCATAAACCGGCATCAAGCCCCGCAGCTTAGAAGGCTGTGGGGCGGGGGTTCGTCAGAGGGGCTTGTCCTTATATGACGAGAGGCGTACCATCTCTGTGGCATAGGTGGTGTCGGATTCTTCGTAGTGCCAGATTATCTGGAGCAGGTCGTCGTTGCGGTGGGCTTCTTCGATGATGACGTTGCCTTGGGCCAGGGTCAGATGGAGGCCGGTGAAGCTGGCCGTGTGGTCGTGGGCTTCGTATGTGCCGTAGGATCCGGCTGCATTGTCGGCTTGGGCGGTGATGTTTCCGTTGCAGAGGAATTCTATCGTGAGTTCTTCGAACGGTGCTTCGGATGTTTCCCAGAGGGTGCGGTAGAATTCGTCATCCACGGGACTTTCGTAAATGCATGATGTGCTGGTGAGGGCAGCTGCCAGGAGGGGAGCCGTGACAATGCTGCAGAATGAAATGGATCTCATAAAAAACAGTCTGTAAGTTCGTTACAGACTGCTTTTTCAATCATTATGCCGTTTTTTTCCTGCTGATCGCTTTTCCGGCTATCTCGATTCCGGTGACGAGGAAGAATCCGATCAGTGCGAATATGATGGCGCTTCCGTAAAGCATGCTGCCGGCTGCGTCTGCCTGTGCGAGGGCTTCGGGGTTGCTCCATGGCCAGACCTTGACGAGTGAGCCGATTATGAAGCCGGCAAGGACGATCATGGTCTCTTTCTGCCAGCGTGCGAGAAGCCAGTGGAGAAATTTCGAGAATGAGAGGATTCCGACTACGGCTCCGATGCCGAATGTGCCGATTATCAGAAGGTTCTGGCCTATATTCACTCCGGAAACAAGATCCGAGATGACTCCCATGATGTACTGGTATTTACCGAGGATCAGGAGGATGAAGCTGCCTGAGATGCCCGGGAGGATCATCGCGCAGATGGCGATTGCTCCGCTGATGAATATGAACCAGAGACCGTCAGGGGTCTGTGTAGGGGAGAGTGTGCATATCACGATGCCGAGCAGGATACCGAATACGAGGAAGAGGCCTTCGCGGATCTTCCAGCCTGAAATGCCGCGTATGATGAATATCGAAGATGCGACGATGAGGCCGAAGAAGAATGCCCACGTCTGGATCGGCTTGTTGGCCAGAAGGTGTTGCATGATGCTTGCAAGGCAAACGACGCTTATGCCGATTCCGATGACGAGTGAAAGCAGGAATGATCCGTTGATATGCTTCCAGAATTCCTTGAATCTGCCTTTGAACAGGAGCTTCACCGCTTCTGTGTTGATAGAGGCGAGCGATCCGACGAATTCGTTATATATTCCCATTATGAAGGCGATCGTGCCTCCTGAGACTCCCGGGATCACATCTGCTGCTCCCATGCATGCGCCTTTGATGGCCACAGTAATATATTTTATAAGTCCTTTCATTTTATTTTTGTCAAGAATTCTGTAATTGCAGAAAATATCTGTCGTGAATCAGGCTTGCTTTCTTCCGCCTGGCTTCCCGAGAATATCATGTCATATGCGTGTCCTTCAAATCCGCATCTTCCTATCTTGAAAGAGGCCTTTGAACATTTGCTCAGAAACTCAATAGGGAAACTTCCATTGTCAACCATTGAAATGAACAGGTCGCTCTGATCGGACAGGAGTGGTCCGGCCTTGCTGAAATCCGGGGTTCCAAGCCAGTCCAGTTCCTTTTTCAGGATTGTGGTGTTGATGCTTGTCAGGAGGAGTTCGTCCTTTCCCAGCTTGCGGAAGTCGAAGAAATAAATGCTCACCTTCAGCCCGTTTCTTTTTCCCCACGCCATGATTTCGTCCTTGAGAAGGTCGAAGCCAGGTTCCTCGACATCGATCACGACATTCACCGTCGTTATCTTGTCTAAAGGGATGAAACCTGTAGGCACATTGCTGATGTGCTTCCTTATCTTCCTTTTGCGGAATATGTCCAGTATTGATTCAAACATAGGCTATTCTGCCGGCGTATTTGCCGCTATGAGTTCACGTATCTCCTTTTTCGCAGCCTTCCAGCGCGGGATGTCGATCTTTGTTCCGACCACTTCCACAACCTTCGCTGCGATTATCGAGCCAACCTCTCCGCACACCTTCAGCGGCATACCGAGCGAATGTGCATAGAGGAATCCTGCCGCATATGTGTCTCCGGCTCCAGTCGCGTCAACCGGTGATGCCGGCCATGCCTCGATGAAATGATATTCATCTCCGCTCTTGACCATGGAACCGTCCTTTCCTACCTTTACGACGGCTATGCTGCATGAGCGCGCTATCTCGTCAAGGGCTTCGCGAGGTTCTTTCTTGGTAAATGCCTTCGCCTCGGTTTCATTTGCAAAGACAATATCGACATAATTCTCCACAAGGTCATGTAGAAATGCATTGTTTGATTCCACAACATTATATGACGCCATGTCTATCGAAATGATGCATCCGGCTTCCTTCGCGAGCTCTACAGCCCTGCGTATAGTCGCTTGATTCTGAACAAGATATCCTTCGATGTGGAAATAGTCATATCCTTTGAAATATTCCGGCTTCAGGTCTTCCGGAACCAGCTCGAGGGCGGCTCCGAGATAGACGGCAAATGTCCTTTCTGCATTCGGAGCTGTAATGAACACCATTGCTCTTCCAGAAGAATGAATACCTTTCAGAAGGTTGGATTTTATGCCGTACTGTTCCTGGTCGCTCTTGAAAAGATGACCGAGGTCATCGTCTCCAACCTTGCCAATGAATCCGGATTCCATTCCGAAGATGGCAGTGCCGGTGATGGTGTTGGCAGCCGAGCCTCCCGCTACGAGCTGAACGCCCATCGGCTTGAGGGTCTTCCATATCTTGTCACCTGTCTCCATATCGACATGCTGCATGCTACCCTTTGGAAGATGGAACTCCTGAAGGAACCTGTCATCGGGCAAGACGGCCAGAATGTCCGTCAAAGCGTTTCCTATGCCTAATATTGACGCCATAATTGTTCTTTTTAGATATAAACCGGACAAAGTTAGCAAATAATTGGATAAATTTGCAGCCTGTCCATCATGGGCATGTGCATATATGAATAAAAAAGTATCAGATATAATCAAATACCTGCTGTCAGCCGCACTTGCTGCCGCGCTTCTGTATTTCTCATTCCGTGACGTGGAATGGGCTGATTTCCGTGAGGGACTTCAGTCATGCAGGTGGGAGTTCGTACTCCTGTCAATGGCTGCCGGATCATTCGCCTTCTGGCTCAGAGGCCTCCGCTGGCGCAAGCTCCTTCTCCCGATAGACGACAGCATATCGAGAACGACCACATTCAACGGCATAAACATCGGAAACATATCCAACTTCGTCTTTCCACGTATCGGCGAATTCGTCCGTTGCGGAGTGATCACACGTCGTTCGCAGCCTGCCGATCCGTCGGATCCGGAACATAAGAAGGCGTCATATGACAAGGTTCTTGGTACGGTCGTGCTCGAACGCAGCTGGGAGCTTCTGGTCATGCTTATCCTCCTTGCAGTGGTCGTGATTGGCGGCTTCGACCGTTTCGGAGGCTTCTTCGTCGATCAGATATGGACTCCGATGGCTTCGAGACTGGATTTCAACATATGGTGGATCGCCGCCATCGTCATCCTCCTTGGTGTCGCCGCTCTTTGGGCATTATGGCGTTTCAGAAAGACCAATGCCTTCTGCATGAAGGTGTGGGGCATATTCAAAGGCATTCTGCAAGGTTTTGCCAGCTGTGCGAAGATGGACCGCAAGTGGATGTTTTTCGCATATACGGCCTTCATATGGATGACCTACTGGCTTATGGCTGCCAGCACTATGTGGGCGGCTCCTTTCCTCGATGATCTTACTCTCATCGACGCTCTTTTCCTCTCGCTCGTCGGCGGACTCGGATTTGCCGTTCCTGTTCCCGGCGGCATCGGTGCCTTCCATTTCATCATAAGTCTCGCCCTTTCGGGCATATATGGCGTACCTATGGAGATGGGTATCATATATGCGACCCTTTCCCATACGTCGCAGGCCATCACCCAGATTATTTTCGGATTCGGATCATATGCATATGAGGCCTTGAAGAAATAGGTGGCATTCATTTTGTTTCCGGCTTCATAAAAAGAAGAAACATGAACTTGAAAATCACTCACCTCAAAGAGCAGAACCGGTTTGAAACCTATGTGGAGGGACATGTGGCCTATGTCGAATATGTTGTCAGGGACGGTTCTCTTGTCGTTATCCACACATTCGTACCCAGGCCTCTGAAAGGAAGGGGAATCGCTTCGGATCTGGTAAAGCAGGCTTATGATTATGCTGACCGTGAAGGCCTCGGATGCAAGGCCACATGTTCCTATGCTTTGGCATGGCTTGAAAAACATGGATATTGATGCCCTTTTTATAAAGTTTGGCACAGGCTTTGCAAAAGCTTTATCACGGTTAGTTTAGTTGTTAATAATAGGGTTATAGTTCAACAGAGGGACATCGAAAACGATGTCCCTCTGTTGATTTTCTACTTTAAGATTAGCTCTACCGGGCAGTGGTCGGATCCGAATATCTCCGTATGTATCCTCGCATCTTCCAGTCTGTCTTTCAGGTTCTCGCTGGCAACGAAATAGTCGATACGCCACCCGGCGTTCTTCTGTCGTGCCTGAAAACGGTATGACCACCATGAATATATGTCCGTCTGGTCCGGATGGAAAAATCTGAATGTGTCGATGAACCCGGCATCAAGCAGGTTTGTGAACTGCGCACGTTCCTGGTCGGTGAATCCGGCGTTCATGCGGTTGGTCTTGGGGTTCTTCAGGTCTATCTCCTTGTGAGCCACGTTGAGGTCGCCGCATACGATCACGCCCATCTTTTCCCCTTTTGCGTTTGTCTTTGCAGCAAGTCCGGTGAGATAAGCTCTGAAGTCGTCTTCCCACTTCATCCTGTAGTCAAGCCTCTTGAGACCGTCCTGAGAGTTCGGGGTATATACGCACACAAGATAGAAATCCTCCATCTCAAGTGTGATCACGCGTCCCTCATGATCATGCTCATCGATTCCTATTCCATAAGCCACGGACAGCGGTTCATGCTTGGTATATATGGCAGTGCCGGAATATCCCTTCTTCTCGGCATAGTTCCAGTATGACCTGTAGCCCAGGAACTCCAGATCGATCTGACCCTCCTGCAGCTTGGTCTCCTGCAGGCAGAAGAAATCCGCATCCATCTCCTCGAAGATATCCGCGAATCCCTTTCCGCACACAGCCCTCAGGCCGTTCACATTCCACGAAATGAATTTATACATACTATTCCAATGTCCACTCTGTTCCGTCCTTGGTGTCCTTGATCTGAATGCCGAGGGCCTTGAGATCGTCACGGATCCTGTCGCTGGTAGCCCAGTCCTTTGCTGCTTTTGCCGCCTTGCGCTGTTCGAGGACCATATTGACGAGTCCGTCGATTGTCTGTACTGCCTTTCCACCTTCGCTTTCCTCGTCACGGAGTCCGAGAACGCCGAATACGATGTTATCGAAAAGACCTGTAAGTGCTTTGTAGTCAGATGTATCAAGGTTGATCTTCCTATCCTTGGCTGTATTGATTATCCTTACTGCATCGAAAACATGTGAAAGTGCGATAGGAGTGTTGAGGTCATCGCAGAGTGCTTCATAAACCTTCTCCACAAGCTCGCGAACCTCTGCGTTTGAAGCGGAGATCTGATCAGGAGCGACAGCAGATACGAATTCGCCGTAAGCGAGGGCCGGTGAAGATTCCACTCCTGCTGCGGAAGCAAGGGAACGGAGATCCTTGGCAGCCAGCATTATCCTCTTGAGGCCTTTCTCTGCTGCCTGAAGAGCTTCGTTGCTGAAGTCCAGAGTGCCGCGATAATGTGCCTGGAGGATGAAGAAGCGTACAGTCATAGGTGTATATGCCTGCTCGAGCTTCTCATGCTTTCCTGCGAAAAGTTCAGGAAGAGTGATGAAGTTGCCGAGCGACTTGCCCATCTTCTTGCCCTCGATGGTGATCATGTTGTTATGCATCCAGTATTTCACACCGGAAGTTCCGCGTGAAGCGGTGTTCTGAGCGATCTCGCATTCGTGATGAGGGAAGAGGAGGTCCATTCCGCCTCCGTGGATGTCGAACTCCTTGCCAAGATACTTCTCGCTCATGGCCGAACATTCGAGATGCCAGCCTGGGAAGCCGTCGCTCCAAGGTGAAGGCCAACGCATGATGTGCTCGGGAGAAGCCTTCTTCCAGAGGGCGAAGTCGTATGAAGCCCTCTTGTCCTGCTGTCCGTCAAGATCGCGTGTTCCTTCCTTCACTTCGTCCAGAGTGCGGCCCGACAATATTCCGTACTTGTGGTCCTTGTCATATTTGAGGACGTCGAAATATATCGATCCGTTGCTCTCGTAAGCGTATCCTGCTTCGAGAATCTTCTTCACGAGGTCGATCTGCTCGATGATATGTCCCGATGCGCGAGGCTCTATCGATGGCGGAGCCACATTGAGCATACGCATGGCCTCATGATAGGCGAGTGTGCATCTCTGAACTACTTCCATAGGCTCGAGCTGCTCCAGCCTTGCCTTCTTTGCTATCTTGTCCTCTCCTTCGTCAGCATCATGCTCGAGGTGTCCCACATCGGTGATGTTGCGTACATAGCGCACCTTGTAGCCAAGATGCTTCAAAAGCTTTACAAATACATCATAAGTCACACCCGGTCTTGCATGTCCGAGGTGTGCGTCGCCATAGACTGTCGGTCCGCAGACATAAAGTCCCACATGACCCTCGTTGATCGGCTTGAAGATCTCTTTCTTTCTCGAAAGGGAATTCGTTATATAAAGTTCTCTCATAATCATCACAGTTTTTACCGTGTGTCTCACGTCTCCAGACATATTCTGATCTGCAATCTTGCAAAGATAATGAATTTGTCGATAAACTGCGATGTTTACTTCTTATAAATGATTCTGTCGATGCATTTCCCGATGCATTTCGTGACCCGTACATCTCTCGATCTTGCTGATCGCCGCATCTTCGGTACTTTTTTCAATGCCTTCTTTCCACGAAGTACTCATTGACATGCATCCATATACTTCGCGACTGGAATTAAACGATTTCGCCTGCTTTGTCGCCACGAAGCATACGAAATGGATGAAATGTCTTCTTCGTGACAATGAGAAGTGGAACATCGTGGAACAATTAGTTCGGATTTTATGAAAAAACAAACAAATTTCTATGTGGGAAAGGACTGCTCAAACATCTGTAAGCCTGTTTTCTGCAGATATCCGTATATTTTTTGTGTATGCGGATATGCCTCCGGAACTTTGTCCTCATGAAAAAGAAATCATATCATATCTGCCTGTCTTCCGGAGACGAAGTGTATTGCCGCAGCGAGGAAGACTATGTCTATTGTTTCAATTGTCTGGCATTGGCTGTGGCAGCTACGGGTTCTGATCTCCTGGCAGAATCAATAATGTCCACGCATGTACATGAATGTGTACGCAGCACAGTCCCTCGTGACATGATCCGTCAGCATCGTTATGCGTATTCCAGGTACTTCAATAACAAATACTATCGGAGCGGGCGCCTTGGAGAAAGATATCCGTTCATAACGGAAATCGACGGATTATATCACACCCTTGCTGCGTTGAGTTATGTTATCAGAAATGCTCTGCACCATGGTGTTGCAGCGACTCCGTTCGGATACAGACATTCTTCTGCCAGAGCTTTCTTCAGGAAGGAACTGGGCTTCGATATTCATCCGGAACTCTTGGAGGAATCTCAGCAATATCGTCATCTTCCGGCTCATGTCAGATGCCCGTCATCCTACAAAATGGATAAAAGCGGTCTGATCCTAAGAGAAACGGTAATAGATGTACCAGATGTGGAGCATATGTTCATGACCCCGAGAAGCTATCTGTACTATATGAACAGACTATCCGGCGAAGAGTGGGCCAGAGAACAGGAGAAGGACAATCTTTCTGTTCCTCCTCTTACGTTGGCCGATATTGAGAAAGGCACGACAGAAAAGAACATCCGGCAGATGCTGGCTAACGAACGTGGCCGTTCTGACTATGGGGTTATGAGTGATATCATGTTGTGCGAACTTATAGACAAGGAAATTCTTCCGGAATTGGGAATAGCTTCCGTATATGTGATGTCCGGGAGTGAAAAGAATGCCTTGGGAAACCGGTTGTATTCGCAGTACAGGTTGCCGGAATCTCAGATCAGGAGATGTCTGGCTATGTGATCAGCAATGCGGAGCGTCATTTTCCAGAGGGAGTTATTGCCTGTCGGGGGACTCTTTCGGGAAAAAATCTGTCTTCAGGAAGAATGTGTGCACCTTCTTCCATGCCACGAAGTGCATGATGCCGGACAATTGTTTACTTCGTGGCGATAAACAAAAGAATAACGATAAAAAACAGCCACGAAGTACATGGATTCATGTCAATACATACTTCGTGGCTATATATAAACCCAGTCGCTTGAAACCAGTTACTCTTCGCCATCCTGTTCTTCCGCTCCGGCTGCCGCACGTGCCTCTTCGAACTTCGCCTTCATTGTGGGATTCTTATAGGTCAGTTTCTTTATGGTGAGGCCGTCAGCCTTCTCGTTAGCAAGACGGAGATTGTTTTCCGAACTCAGGAGAGCCTCCTTGGTCTTCTGCAGCGCCTTTATAGACTTGTCGATCTCGTCTATCGCATCCTTGAACTTCCTGCTGGCGAGCTCGTAATTCCTTCCGAACTTCTCCTTGAACTCCATTAGCCTTGCCTCGAAATTGGTGACATCCACCGACTGGCTCCGGGCCAGGGCAAGCTCGCGCTGATACTGTACGCTCTTCTTCGAAGCGTTGACCAGCAATGTTATCAGAGGCATGAAGAACTGAGGACGGATCACGTACATCTTCGGGTATCGGTACGATACATCCACTATTCCGTTGTTGTACAGTTCGTTGTCCGGCTCCAGAAGCGATACGAGTACGGCGTATTCGCATCCCTTGGCCGTTCTGTCTGCATCCAGCTTCCTGAAGAAGTCCTCGTTTCTGTGCTTGTGGGCTGTGTCGTCAAGTTCGTTCTTCATCTCGAACATTATCGAAACATATTCGGTGCCGTCTTCGTAGTCGCGGAATATGAAATCGCCCTTGCTTCCTCCAGAAGCGTCGTTGTCCTTCTCGAAATATGCATTGGGAAACATCGGACGCATGGTTCCGTTGAATATGTTCGCGCAATGGGCCTCAAGGCTTTCTCCAACCATCTTAGTGGACATCCTTATCTTCATGTCCTTGTAATAGTCAACCTGTTCCTGAGCCATCTTCAGCTTTGCCTCGTACTCTTCCTTGATCGCTTTCTTTTCGAGCTCCGAACGGCTGTGCGCCAATGTGCTCGAATTGCGGAGTTCGGCTATCTCCTTCTCCTTGATGCCTATGACATCCTTCATCTCATCCCTGGTCCTGAGAACGGCGTTGTTAATTTCCAGGGACTTCTTTTCCTCTATGCCTCTGAGCTCCGAACGAAGCCTGCTTATCTCCATCTCCTTGACTTTCTGTTCAGCCTCCTGGCGGCCTCTCATTTCGCCAAGCCTCCTGTGAAGCTCTTCTTCAAACTCCGCATTCCTCACCTGGCTGACGATGGAAGCATAATCAGCCTCGTCAACAGTGAATATGTTACCGCATTTCGGACACTTCAATTCTTTCATATCCCATTTCTTTTCAACAGACGCAAATGTAGTGAAATTTTAATTATATTTGCGACTTAATTCAGAAACGTATGAAAGTAGCAATCATCATGGGCTCGACCAGCGACCTTGAGATCATGTCGCAGGCAATCAATGTCCTCGAAGGCTTCGGGGTTGAGGTTGTAAAGAAGGTAATCAGCGCCCACAGAACTCCTGATCTCATGTGTGAGTTCGCCAAGTCGGCAAAGGATAACGGAATAGGTGTAATCATCGCAGGAGCAGGCGGAGCTGCGCATGTCGCAGGCGTAGTGGCAGGTATGACTACTGTTCCGGTCATAGGAGTCCCTATTCAGACAAAGGCTCTCGGCGGAATGGATTCACTCCTCTCGATAGTCCAGATGCCTGCCGGAATCCCGGTGGCTACAATGGCAATCAACGGTGCAAAGAACGCCGGTCTCTTCGCAGCTCAGATCCTTGCACTTACCGACGCCCAGCTCTCTGAAAAGCTTGATGCATTCAGAAGAGAGCAGACACAGAAAGTTCTTGATGCAACAATCTAAACACGATATGAACAATTACCGCATTTACGTTGAGAAATATCCTGAATTCCAGGTAGAGGCACGCAGCCTCCTTAACGAGCTGAACGAGAATCTCCAGCTCGATCTTCCATCGCTGCGCTTCCTTAATGTCTATGACCTTTTCGGTTTTACGGAGGAACTGCTCGAAAAGAGCCGCTACAGCGTGTTCGGAGAGATTGTGACGGATAGTGTCACAGATGAATGTGACCTTTCCGGTGCAAGATATATTGCCGTGGAGTACCTTCCAGGCCAGTTTGACCAGCGTGCGGCTTCGGCTGTTGACTGTGTCCGTCTCATCGACCCGTCTGCTCAGGTGAGCATCAAGAGCTCGAAGCTCATAGTGCTTCCTGGAGATACTGCCGATGCAGTCGTCGAGAAGATAAAGAAATATTATATCAATGCCGTCGAATCACGTGAGAAGGATCTTGCGAAACTTACGGCAATGGAGCAGCCTGAGGTTATTCCTGTTCCGGTTCTCGAGGGCCTGACAGCTCTCTCCGAGGACGAACTTGCACCATATTGCAAGAAGATGGGACTCGCCATGAATGCAGATGACCTTCGCGAGGTTGTCAACTATTTCAAGACCGAGGGCAGGGATCCGTCAGAGACCGAACTCCGTATCCTCGATACATATTGGAGCGACCACTGCCGTCACACCACATTCACGACCGAGCTTGAGGATATCGATGTCGAGGAATCTTTCATGAAGGAAGAGATCGACGGAACCCTCAATCTTTACATGAAGATACGCCAGGAACTCGGACGCGAACACAAGGGCCTCAATCTCATGGATATGGCCACTGTCGGCGCACGTTACCTCAAGGCAAAGGGCCTTCTTGACGACATGGAGGTCAGCGAGGAGAACAACGCATGCAGCATATATGTTGACGTGGATATCATAAACGACGAGGGCGAGATGAACACGGAGAAATGGCTTCTCCAGTTCAAGAACGAGACTCATAACCATCCTACCGAAATCGAGCCTTTCGGCGGTGCGGCGACATGTCTCGGCGGTGCTATCCGCGACCCTCTTTCAGGACGTGCATATGTATATCAGGCTATGCGCGTGACCGGAGCGGGCAATATCTATCAGCCTGTGGCTGAGACCATTCCGGGCAAGCTTCCTCAGAGCATCATTTCCCGTAAGGCTGCTCACGGATATTCAAGCTACGGTAACCAGATCGGTCTTGCCACAACTCATGTACGTGAGGTCTATCATGAGGGATATGTTGCAAAGCGTCTCGAGGTAGGTGCTGTTGTCGGTGCAGTCAAGGCAGACAGCGTACGTCGCGAAAGCCCGGCTCCTGGAGATATAGTACTCCTTCTCGGAGGACGTACAGGCCGTGACGGCGTGGGTGGAGCGACAGGTTCATCAAAGGAGCATACAGAGGAGTCTCTCGAAACATGCGGAAGCGAGGTTCAGAAGGGAAATGCTCCGGAGGAAAGAAAGCTCCAGAGACTTTTCCGTCGTCCTGAGGTGACCAGACTCATCAAGAAATCAAACGACTTCGGTGCCGGCGGTGTCAGCGTCGCGATCGGCGAGCTTACCGACGGTCTTGACATATATCTCGACAGGGTTCCTGTGAAGTACAGCGGACTCAATTCCACAGAGCTTGCCATCAGTGAGTCTCAGGAACGTATGTCCATCGTGATCGAGGCGAAGGACAAAGAGCAGATGATGGCATATTGCCGCAGCGAGAATGTCGAGGTAACATATGTTGCGGACGTCACCGACAAGGGACGTATGCGCATGTTCTACGGTGACAGGCTCATCGTGGATCTTTCACGCGAATTCATCGACAGTGCGGGAGCAAAGCATTATGCAAAGGCCACTGTTGGTGCGGTAGAGGACAGGAATCCGTTCGAGCGTACCGTTGAGGGAGACGACCTCAAGGAGAAGATATATAACAATCTCCAGGATCCTAACGTGACATCGCAGAAGGGTCTTATCGAGATGTTCGACTCGACTATCGGACGATCGACAGTCCTCATGCCTTTCGGAGGTATGCTTCAGGCTACCGAGACCCAGGTTTCGGTACAGAAACTTCCTGTTGACGGTTACACCGATACTGCTTCGATCATGGCATTCGGATACAATCCGTTCATAGCAAGCTGGAGCCCATATCACGGAGCCGCATACGCAGTCGTAGAGGCATGTGCAAAGGTTGTGGCTGCAGGTGCAAGCTATGAGCATATGCGCTTCTCATATCAGGAGTATTTCGAACGCATGACAGACCGCAGGTCATGGGGCAAGCCTTTTTCTGCCCTGATGGGTGCTCTCAAGATGCAGGTTGAGTTCGGCCTTCCTTCTATCGGAGGCAAGGACTCGATGAGCGGTACATTCGAGAACATCAACGTTCCTCCTATGCTCATGGCCTTCGGTATCACGACTGTGGATGCAGAGCAGGTAATCTCACCTGAACTCAAGTATGAAGGCAACAGGCTTTATCTGATCAAGCATACTCCGCTTGCCAACCATATGCCTGATGTTGAGCAGCTCAAGTCTAACTGGAAATTTGTTCACGAGCAGGTTCAGGCTGAAAACATAGTCTCAGGATATGCTCTCGGATTCGGTGGTCTTGCAGAGGCTATATGCAAGATGTCGTTCGGAAACGGCCTTGACGCCAAGATCACATATGATGAAAAGGAACTCTTCAACTACAGCTACGGTTCCATCCTCGTCGAGTCTGAAGATGTGCTCGATCATCCGAATGCGATCCTTATCGGAGAGGTTACCGACGGAGAAGACAGCATTCTCAACATCAACGGAAAGAAGTTCGACATATTCGATCTCATCGCTGCCAACGGAGCAACATTCGCTCACGTATATCCAGATACGGCAGAGGCATATAACCAGAAGATCGCTCCGGCCGGTCTTGATGGCGTGAAGCCGTTCAAGGCGAAGAAGGCGGACCTCAGATACAAGGGTGAGCCGGTGGAGAAGCCGGTTGCATATCTCCCTGTATTCCCGGGAACGAACTGTGACTATGATTCTGCGAAGGCATGGAGGAATGCAGGTGCGGAGGTTCGTATGAGCGTGTTCTGCAATCTCACCGAGGAAGACATATTCAGATCTATAGTAGAGATGAAGAAGAATATCGACGAATGTCATATCCTCATGCTCTGCGGCGGATTCTCGGCTGGAGATGAACCGGACGGCAGCGGAAAGTTCATTGCCAATGTCCTGAACAACAAGGATATAGCGGATTCGATCCATGCCTTGATCGACAGAGGCGGACTCATCCTCGGAATATGCAACGGATTCCAGGCTCTCGTTAAGTCAGGTCTCCTTCCATATGGCCGTCTCGGTCAGGTCACAAAGGACAGCCCGACCCTCTTCCGTAATGACATCAACCGTCATATCTCGCAGATGGTGACCACAAGGGTCGGTACTACAAACTCGCCTTGGCTTTCTGGTTTCGCTGTAGGAGATCTTCATACGATCGCCGTCAGCCACGGAGAGGGTAAGTTCGTGGTGAACGAGGAACTCGCAAAGGAACTCTTCGCAAACGGGCAGGTGGCTTTCCAGTATGTGGATCCTATCGACGAGGAAGTTACGATGGAATCGCCATACAATCCTAACGGTTCATATTATGCGATCGAGGGTATCATAAGCCGTAACGGCCAGATTCTCGGCAAGATGGGCCATACAGAGCGTTTCGAGGGCAATCTGTTCAAGAACATCATGGACGAAGGCCTTGAGCAGCCTCTGTTCGATAATGCAGTGGCATACTTCAGGGGTCGGTAAAACTGTCATCCTGAACGTAAACGAAAGATATTTTATAAAGTTAAGTATGTGTAAGTGTAGTAATCATAGGGATGACAAGCTCCACCACGAATGTGGCGTTCTTGGAATCTATGGTGTTGAAGATGCTGCAGGCCTTGCTTATTATGGCCTGCACGCGCTTCAGCATAGAGGTCAGCAGGGCTGCGGCATCGTGTCTGTGGCTCCTGACGGACAGTTTCATAGAGTCAAGGGAGACGGCCTTGTCTCGGAAGTATTCAATGAGCAGAAGATCTCCAAGCTGCCGGGCAAGATGGCAATAGGCCATGTCCGTTACAGCAATGCCGGCTGCAAGGGTACCGAGAATATACAGCCTTTCCTTTTCCACCATAACTCAGGTGATTTCGCAATGGCCAACAACGGCCAGATCGTGAACTATCATCAGCTTCGCGAGGAACTTGAAGACAAGGGAAGCCTTTTCCAGTCTTCTTCTGATGCAGAGGTGCTGGCTCATCTTATCAAGAAGCAGGGAACTGACAAGCATCTGCCCCGTATATATGCTATAAAGGATGCCCTGAACCAGTTGGATGGAGCCTTTGCCTTCGTGGTCATGACTGGACGCCGCATATATGCCTGCCGCGACAAATACGGTTTCCATCCTCTTGCTATAGGAAAGCTTGGAGACGGATATGTCGTGGCAAGCGAAACATGTGCCTTCGATGTGCTTGGAGCCGAGTATATACGTGATGTGGAGCCGGGTGAGATTGTCACTCTCGACCATCATGGAATCCGCAGCCAGTACTATTCCGAGACACAGCGTCATGCCATGTGTGCGATGGAATATGTATATTTCGCACGTCCTGACAGCGATATCGAGGGATGCAATGTCCATAACTACAGGAAGGAATCAGGAAAAATTCTGTATCAAGAGGCCCCTTGTGATGCGGATATCGTGATCGGTGTGCCTGATTCAAGTCTCAGTGCCGCCCAGGGCTATGCCGAAGCCAGCGGACTTCCATACGAGATGGGTCTGATCAAGAGCAAGTATGTAGGAAGAACATTCATTCTTCCTACGCAGTCCATGCGTGAGAAGGGAGTGAAGATGAAGCTTTCTCCTGTAAAGTCCATCGTCAAGGGCAAGAGGGTTGTGCTTGTCGATGATTCGATCGTGCGTGGTACTACATCTCTGAAGATCGTCAAGATGCTTCGTGAGGCTGGTGCAGCCGAGGTACATGTGCGTATCGCCAGTGCACCGCTGAAATATACATGTTATTATGGTGTCGATGTGCATACCCCTCAGGAACTGATAAGCAACACAAATGATGTAGATCAGGTCTGCAGGCTCATAGAGGCTGATTCTCTCGCATTCCTCTCTCATGAGGGAATGCTTGCGGCAGGTCATCGTGATGACCTCTGCCTTGCGTGCTTCAATCACAAATATCCTACGAAGCTCTACGAGGAGTAATCCGTCATGGATATCAGACAGACGATAAAGGACTGGATGCTTCCGATCGCTATGGTGACGGGAGCATCTCTCTATCTTGCATATCATGCATTGCCGGAGCCTGTGCATAAGGCTGGACCGTTTCTGAACGGCCTTGTGGAAGTGATGCAGCCTCTGCTGATCTTTGCGATGCTGTTTCTTACCTTCTGCCGTATAGAACCAAAGGATCTGAAGCCTCACAGATGGCATTGGTGGCTCCTTCTTATACAGGGAGGACTGTTCACTGTTCTCGGTCTTGGTACTGTCATGATCATGAGGATGCTGCCTGATGGGAACAATGAATGGAAGGTGCTTGTAGAAAGCGCGATGCTCTGCCTGATATGCCCGACCGCCACTGCAGCTGCAGTCGTGACCAGGAAGCTTGGAGGAGACGTGCCGGGAATAACGACGTATATCGCCCTTATCAATATCGTTGCGGCGATCCTTGTACCGCTTATCGTGCCTCTGATCCAGCCTATGGCGGGACTTTCTTTCTGGGAGGCCTTCAATATGATCCTGGCGAAGGTTCTTCCACTGCTGATGCTTCCGTGCTTCTGTGCATGGCTCGTACGATATCTCATGCCTCATGTGCACGCGAAACTGCTTGAGTGGCAGGATCTTCCGTTCAATCTGTGGGTGGTGGCCCTGGTGCTTGCAATTGCCGTGACTACCAAGGCGATAGTAAAGAGTGAGATGAGCTGGACCTTGCTTGCTGCCATGGCATTCATATCCCTTGTCTGCTGTGCCTTCCAGTTTTGGGCCGGAAGATATGTCGGCAGCCGTTACAAGCCTCGTCGTCCGAGCTCTTCGGAGGATCGTGGCCGTGAAATAAGGAAAGTCACTGCCGGCCAGTCTCTGGGGCAGAAGAATACGGTTTTTGCAATATGGCTCGGTTACACCTTCATGACTCCGGAAACGGCAATTGTCGGGGGACTTTACAGCATATGGCACAATATATATAACTCATGGCAGCTGTATCGTCTGTCACACGATGTAATCAAAGGTGTTGAGAGACAATGACTTGGTAAAAAGATTCCGCATCTCGTATTGATGAGGTTTGTGTTGATATCCTGATGGAATATCGCTGAAATTTCATATCTTTGTAAATTATTGTAAATCAAATCTGATATGAGCAACCAAAGATACATGCAGCGTGGTGTGTCGGCATCGAAGGAAGATGTGCACAACGCTATCAAGAACATCGACAAAGGTATATTCCCAAAGGCTTTCTGCAAGATCATTCCTGACATTCTCGGAGGTGATCCGGAGTACTGCAACATCATGCATGCTGACGGAGCAGGCACAAAGTCGTCGCTTGCATACCTCTATTGGAAAGAGACCGGTGATCTGAGCGTATGGAAAGGCATCGCTCAGGATGCTCTCATCATGAACATCGATGACCTTCTCTGTGTCGGAGCCGTTGACAATATCCTCGTTTCATCGACAATAGGACGAAACAAGCTTCTCGTGCCTGGAGAAGTCATAAGCGCCATCATCAACGGAACAGACGAACTTCTTGCCGAGCTTCGTGAAATGGGTGTCGGAGTATATGCGACTGGTGGAGAGACTGCTGATGTAGGCGACCTCGTGCGTACCATCATCGTGGATTCTACAGTGACTTGCCGTATGAAGCGCAGCGATGTCATCGACAATGCGAACATCCGTCCTGGTGATGTCATCGTTGGTCTTGCATCTTATGGTCAGGCTACATATGAGAAGGAGTACAACGGAGGAATGGGAAGCAACGGACTTACCAGTGCGCGCCATGACGTGTTTTCAAAATATCTTGCCGAAAAATATCCTGAGAGCTATGACAAGGGGGTTCCTGAGGATCTCGTTTACAGCGGCGGCCTGAAGCTTACCGATGCAGTAGAGGGCTCTCCTCTCGATGCAGGAAAGCTTGTCCTTTCTCCTACACGTACATATGCTCCTGTTGTGAAGAAGCTTCTTGATGCCCTTCGTCCGGAGATTCATGGAATGGTTCACTGCTCAGGCGGTGCGCAGACCAAGATCCTGCATTTCGTGGGTGACGGTATCCGCGTCATCAAGGACAATCTATTCCCTGTCCCGCCTCTCTTCAGGACCATTCACGAGCAGAGCGGCACCGACTGGGCGGAGATGTACAAGGTATTCAATATGGGACATCGTCTTGAAGTCTATCTTTCACCGGAACATGCAGAAGAAGTCATCGCCATATCGAAGAGCTTCGGCATAGACGCACAGGTTGTAGGCCGTGTTGAGGAATGTGACCACAAGGAACTCATCATCAGATCGGAATTCGGAGAATTTGTATATTAGATTTCTCCGCTACGGTCGAAATGACAGAGTGCTTGTTGTCATTTCGAGCGAGTGAAGCGAGTCGAGAAATCTGTAAATAAGAATGTTATTAATTAATCATTATGAGAGCATTATTTTCAGTATCTGATAAGACCGGCGTAGTAGAATTCGCCAGTCAGCTGGTAGACCTCGGTTGGGAGATAATAGCTACCGGAGGAACGATGAAGCTTTTGCAGGATGCGGGGCTTAAAGTGATCAATATCAGTGAGATAACAGGTTTTCCTGAAATCTGTGACGGACGTGTAAAGACCCTGCATCCTAAGGTTCACGGAGGTCTTCTCGGACGTCGCGACCTTGACAGTCATATAGCACAGCTCAAGGAGAACGGAATCGAGTTCATCGACATGGTGTGCGTGAACCTTTATCCGTTCAAGCAGACTATCTCAAGGCCGGATGTGACCATGGAGGATGCTATAGAGAACATCGATATCGGAGGTCCTTCGATGCTCCGCAGTGCGGCAAAGAACTGGAGTGCGGTTACCGTGGTCTGCAATCCTGACAACTACAGCAAGATCATCGCCGAGATCCGTGAGAATGGCAATACGACCAGGGAGACACGTCTCCAGCTTTCTGCAGAGGCATATACTCATACTGCAGAGTATGATATGATGATCGCAACATACATGCGCAAGGCTGCGGGTCTCAATGAGAAGCTTTTCCTTGAATATGACCTTAAGCAAAGCCTCCGCTATGGTGAGAACCCTCATCAGAATGCAAAGTTCTATTCTACTCTCGACAAGGTTCCTTTCTCTCTTGCGACAGCGGAACAGCTTAATGGCAAGGAACTTTCATACAATAATATCCAGGATGCCAATGCGGCCCTCAATATCGTGCGCGAGTTCGATGTTCCGTTCTGCGTCGGTCTGAAACATATGAATCCTTGCGGTGCCGCTATAGGAACGGATGTGGTTGATGCATGGAAGAAGGCATATGAGGCAGACAAGGTCAGCATCTTCGGAGGTATCGTTGCCGTGAACCGTGAGATCAACAAAGAGGTCGCAGAGCTCATGAAGCCGATCTTCCTTGAGATCATCATGGCTCCTTCATTCACTCCTGAAGCTCTCGAGCTTCTCTGTACGAAGAAGAATCTCCGTCTCCTCAAGGTTGACATGAGCAAGGAAGAAGGCGGACATAACCAGTATGTAAGCATGAACGGTGGCATTCTTGTTCAGGAACAGGACATAGATACAAAGACTGTTGCTGCAGATATGTGCGTTACAGTGGCAAAGCCATCTGCTGCCCAGCTGACAGACCTTGATTTTGCATGGAGGATCGTAAAGCATGTGAAGTCAAATGCAATTGTTGTAGTTAAGGACGGAGCGACTCTCGGTGTAGGAGCAGGTCAGATGAACCGTGTCGGTTCTGCAAAGATCGCTCTTGAGCAGGCAGAGGCTGCATTGAAGGAAGCAGGCAAGGATATCAGGGAGGAGGCTCTCGTCCTTGGTTCCGACGGATTCTTCCCGTTCGATGACACAGTGACTCTCGCAGCGGAATATGGAGTAAAGGCCATCGTCCAGCCGGGCGGCAGTGTTCGCGATGAGGACTCCGTAAAGAAGGCCGATGAGTGCGGAATAACCATGCTCTGCACCGGAATGCGCCACTTCAAGCATTAAAATAAACCTCTACATTTCCTCTCATAAGCTCTTTTTTGAGCTTTGTGGTAAGGCGCTTTAAAATATTGACAGTCAACAGATAAGGTAGCTTGTCGGTTGGCTGTTTTTATTATATGGGTACTCTAACACTTCCTCTACAAGTGGCAAAAAATAAAAATATCGATAACTTTGTTAAAAGAATAATGAATCGCTATGTTCGGAAAGAAGAATATTGACAAGCTTATAGAGAATATTGACCGTTATTTTGATCTGCTCGACCAGTCTGTTCTTGTGTTCAAAGATGGAGTCAGAAACTATCTCTATTCAAATAAGAACGAATTCAATGACAATCTCATGAAGATGTCTTCTCTGGAAGGTGAGATAGATGTCTTAAGAAGGGAAATCGAGAATGCTCTTTATACACAGACAGCTCTTGTCCGTGCCCGTGGAGATATCATGCGTCTTTTCGAGAAGACGCGAAGCATCACGGATCTTCTGTATGACAGTCTCTTTCAGTTCGAGATAGAGACTCCTTATATTCCGGCTGAGCTTAACTCAGAGTTCATGAAGCTTACTGAATTTTCTACACTTGCAGTCGAAGCCGTCATTCCTGCTGCCAAATCATATTTCAGGGATCCGGAAACGGTTCCTGACAAGATCGGCAGGGCATATTTCTATGAGAAGGAGGCTGTGAGATACTCTCAGACCATTAAACGAACTGTTTTCCATAATATGACTTCCCTCAAGCTCAGTGAAAAGTTCCATCTGAGATATTTTGCTCTTCATATAGAGAATCTTTCCAAGGCTGCCGAGAAGGTTGCCGATCAGCTGGCGGTAATGGCTATCAGAAGGACTATGTAATGAATGCCGTCTGTTTCATATTGTTCGTGTGTGTCGCTGCTCTTTGGTTTTTTTCCAACGAGTATCCGACTGTTTTCGGTATTTATCTCCCGACATGTACATTAAGACGGCTGCCTTTCAAAGTACTTGTATCTTTTACCCTGATAGCTTCTGTCCTAATAAGTGGCATTGCTGATGTTTCTGCCGGCATGGCCGTACGTTACGGATCCGTAGGTATTGATTGTCAGTCTCTTATAGTCGTTGTCCTGTCTTCTCTGATTGTCCTCATCCTGCTCAAGATACTTGGTGTGCGGGGATCGGCCGCATATGCCCTGATAGGTAGTCTCGAGGCCTGCAGGATCGGAGTGGAAGGCAGCGGAGACATTTCATGGCTCCTGTCATTCCTTGTAGCTCCGGTTCTTTCTCTTGCCCTTTCATTCATTGTAAGCCTGTTGCTCCGGAGGACATTGGGCAGAAGCCATATCCATCTGCTCACCTTGTCCTATCATATGCGTCTGGCAGTCATATTCTGTCTGATCCTTACAGCATTTGCCTTAGGAATCAACTGGGGCGGTTTCCTTATGGCAGGTGCATCATATGTCTCTGTTTCTTCTTTTGCGCCATTCATCGTTTCCGTGATCCTGATCCTTGCTGTTGTCACGATGTCTCCTTTCATGAGGGACAGCAGCGATGAATATGCGGGTGAATATGGTGATTTCTCCATATATACAGTATTGTCTGCAGGCATGGCGACGGCAGTGACCCTTGTAGTGTTTTCATTCGATGCTGTTGCCGGACTTGCCGGTCTCAAGGCTGTGCCTCTGTCTGTGGGAGCTCTCGTATATGCATCCATTGCAGGAGCAGAGCTGGCCGGACGTTCCCATATGATAGAGATGGACAGACATTTCAAGGAGCTTGCTGCCATGTTCCTTACCCCTTCCGGCTCCTTGCTCATAGCCTATCTGATAATGCTCATGACTGGTGAGGGCAAGGACAGCCTGATGAACTATGCGGTGCTTTCATCTGCAATGATAGTGCTTGTGGCTCTGGTCTTCTTCGGATATGCACGTCGTCAGCGTCGTCAGAAGGAAATGACCGAACGTCTTGTACGTTCTCAGCAGCAGCAGATATATGAGAACAGCAGAGCATTGAATGACATGCAGTTAAAGGTGGTGATTTCGGAGAATCAGGCTCTGCATGATGCTGTGGAGATGAAGCGTCAGGAGGTCATGAATGTCGCCTTGAGCATTGTGGAGCAAAGGGAGTATCTCGAGTCCTTGAGTGATATCGTGAAGAAGCTTTCGGTTTCCAAAGACGAGAAGGAACGTGAAGAGCTTGTTTCCGAACTCGGCACTTCCCTGAAGCAGCGCCTGTCTTATGACAGGGATGTTGATACCGCCTATTTCTATGCCCAGGCAGAATCCCTGCATGAAGATTTCAGTGCCAAGCTCGCAGAGAATTTTCCGGATCTGACCCAGCAGGAAAAACGGCTTGCGACACTGCTGAGATTGGGTTTTTCATCGAAGTACATATCGACCTTGATGAACATAACGGTGAAGAGCGTAGAGATCAGCCGTTACAGGCTGCGTCAGAAGCTCGGACTTTCGAAAGGAGATAATCTGGTGAATTTCATCAAATCAATATAAACTATAACAACATTAACCATTAAACCTTACAGACAATGAAAAAGGTATTGTTAACATCGATTCTGGCGCTTACAGCGTCGATTGCAGCAGTAGCTCAGCAGGAAGAAGCTGTGCAGACTGACGTGAATCAGTATGGTCAGAAAGTGGAATCCGTTCCGGTTCAGGCCCAGATGCAGGATGGAATCCTTGTGTTCCAGAACAAGAATGCAAACTACAAGATGTGGTTTGACGTACGTATCCAGGCTGACGGTGCAGTTTATTTCGGTGCTCCTGATTTCTGCGCAAAGGAAATTGACGGTAAGTGGAATACAAGCCATATCGGAAACGGCATGACCCTCCGTCGTACACGTTTCGCCGTAAAGGCACAGCTTGACAAGAACTGGTATGGTGAGCTTGATACCGACTGGACAGCCGGTCTTCCTGAGCTGAAGGATGCATATCTGGCATTCACTGGTGTTGAAGGCCTCGAGATCAAGGCAGGTAACTTCAAGGAGAATTTCTCTATCCAGAGAAACACCACATCACGTTATCTCATGTTCATGGAGCGTGCAATGGTGACCTATCTTGCTCCTTCACGTCATCTCGGTCTCAATGCGAGATACTCGAACAAGTGGTTCTGGGCTTCTGCCGGCGTATTCGGTCCAGAGCTCGCAAGTGCAGAGGAACTTACATTCATGGAAGACGGTAACAAGGATTACGGTTACAACGAAGGTCTCTCATACACAGGTAAGATCGCTCTTCGTCCTCTTCACAAATCAACTACTTCATCACTTCACATCGGTGGTGCCGTTTCTTACCGCGAGCCTAAGCTCACAAGCACAGACGGTTATTTCGTAGGCCGTTACAGCTCACGTAACTCTACTTCCATCAACCGTAAGAAGTATCTTGACACTGATGATGTAAAGGGCCTCGATCATGAACTCGCATGGACAGTCGAGCTCGCAGGTCATTGGAAACAGCTCCGTTACGAGACTGCATATATCGCTCGCGGTATGTATCTTGACCAGACAGTGAATCCTCTCCCAACACAGTGGGCTGAGGGCTGGTATGCACAGGCAAGCTGGCTTCTTTTCGGCGGTACTCAGAACTATGATGCTGACGGTGCGAAATATACACGTACAACATCAGACCATGACTGGGGCAACCTCGAGATCGCCTTCCGTTATGAATATGCAGACTTCAACACAGGCAAGCTCTTCTCTCACAAGGCTGCAGATACCAATATCTTCGGAGGTAGCGGCGAGGCTTATACAATCGGTCTCAACTACTATCCTAACAAGAACGTGAAGATCGTCCTCAACTGGCAGTACAACAACAACGACCGTTATGCAAACGCAAAGGGCAAGAGCTATGTCGGATATGATCTCAACGGCGCTCCTACAAAGGATCCGAACAAGGTTGTAGCTCCTACAGGCAAGGGTGGTGTTGACTATCAGATGCTTGCACTCCGTTTCCAGGTTGCATTCTAATCAGAACGGTTACAATGTCATCTAAGAGCGGTTACAATGTCATCCCGAGCTTGTCGAGGGATCTATAAATAAACAATTAACAAAGAATGAAAATGAAAAAGATATTCTTAGCGCTTGCAGCTCTCGCTACTATGGCTGCAGTTTCATGTGTAAAGGACGAGCTCAATCCTGACGCTCTTGTACCGGAGCCGGAGCCAGAGATCGTTTATGATTATACCAAGCTCGTTCTCAACGAACTTTCAGGAGCCGGTGAGGACAATGAAAAGTATTGGGAACTTTACAATACCGGAGATCAGGAAATCGATCTCAAGGGAGTGTATATCAACAAGGATGAGGAACTTGCATGGACAGGTGCCGAGGGCGTGAAGATTCCTGCTAAGGGATTCTATGCAATCGTTGGCGCGAAGGGCACTACTCCTGACGGCTTCAGCTCAGGATTCTCTGCAAAGAAGAGTGTAATCGTAGAGCTCTATGCTCCGGACGGAAAGAAGCTCGATACATTCCAGCGCGGTGAGAAGGGCAGTGCATGGGGAGACCAGGGCCTTGACAACAACAAGGGCTCATGGAGCCGTATTCCTGACGGAACAGGTTCATTCATGATCACTCCTAACGCAACTCCTGGTGCGGCAAACAATGGTGAAGGTGCATCAGTTGATTATGATCTCGTAGGCAATGGTGACACTCCTAAGCCGGAGCCAGAGCCGACAATCGTTCTCAACGAGCTTTACGGAGCAGGTGAGGACAACGAGAAGTTCTTCGAGCTCTATAACCCTGGCAGCAAGGAAGTAAGCCTCAAGGGATATACCATCAGCAAGGATGAGGAAAACTGCTGGACTGGTGCAGACGATCTCAAGATCGCTCCTAAGGGATACTATGTGATCCTTGGTGCAAAGGGTACCACTCCTGACGGCTTCAGCTCAGGCTTCTCTGCAAAGAAGACAGTCATCGTGGAACTCTTCGATGCTGAAGGCAACAAGATCGACACATTCCAGCGCGGTGACAAGGGTTCAGGCTGGGGTGAGACAATCGAGAGCAACAAGGGCTCATGGAGCCGTATTCCAGACGGAACAGGCAAATTCATGATCACTCCTACAGTGACACAGGGTGCAGCAAACAATGATGCTGACGCAGTTGAAGATCCAATGGTAAAATAATAATCTAAATCTATACAATCATGGCAGAATTGAAAATCGGTGAAATTTCGAAGCCACGCTTCGAGTTCCGTTCATTCGGACAGTGCTTCTGCGAGGCACACAAGAGAATGGCACGTCTTTCAGTACCTGTACCTGAAAAGGTATGGGAGCGTGAAAGCGACGAGATCTATATCATCTCACGCAAGAACGACATAAACAACACGAAGATCCGCAACGGCAAGATGGATATCAAGACATATGTTCAGACTGTTGACGGTCTCGAGCAGTGGAATCCGCTCATGAAGGGCGAGTTCCCTATCTCACGCGCAGTGCTTGAGAACGAGGTCTTCCCTGCATTCATGGTGGATATGCCTGCCCTTGACAAGGACGAATATACATATGACGAGTTCATCGCCATGGTGAAGGCCAATCCTGATCTTGCAGCTGTGCGCGTGCACAAGCAGCGTTTCGGCTATATGGTAAACGATACCATCTGCGAGGTCGGCAACGTTCTCATCAATGGTGCGAAGGTTGTTACAATCAACTCTGAGTCAACTGAAATCGAGGATATCAAGAAGACTATCGCTGACTGCGGTCTCGAGGGAGTGGAGAACATCAACTACCTCCAGGCTATCAAGCGTGTGATCGGAATGTCTGACAAACCACTTGCAAACGAATAATATCATGGCACAGGAAATCGAAAGAAAATTCTTGGTTGCAGGCGACTTCAAGCCGTTTGCAAAGAAGGCTACCCGTATTACCCAGGGTTACCTCAGCTCAGTTCCTGAGCGCACAGTGCGTGTACGCGTAAAGGGAGAAAAGGGATTCATCACCATCAAGGGTATCGGCTCAGCCAGCGGTGCAAGCCGTTTCGAATGGGAGAAGGAGATACCTGTAGAAGAAGTGCAGGAACTTCTCAATATCTGCGAACCTGGCGTGATCGACAAGACACGTTATCTTGTTGAGGCTGGCGAGCATACATATGAGGTGGATGAGTTCTACGGTGACAACGAAGGCCTTACAGTGGCTGAGGTCGAGCTTTCTGCCGAGGATGAGGCTTTTGTAAAGCCTGAGTGGCTCGGTGAGGAGGTTACCGGAGACGTGAAGTACTACAACTCAATGCTTATGAAGAACCCGTATAAGAACTGGGCGAAATAATTTTTAAAAGAGATTTCTCGACTCACTTCGTTCGCTCGAAATGACATACTTGACAAATGACTTTAAATGTCATTTCGAGCGAGGCTGAAAGCCGAGTCGAGAAATCTTTAAACAAACAGAACTATGACCGACAAGAATACCGAACTTGAACAGCAGCAGGTATTTGACCCGCTGGATATGAACAATTATAAGGTCGAGAAGCTCCCGAAGATGGAGAAATCCGGCTTCGAAAAGTGGATGGCACGACTGGGAGGACCGATTGCAGTCCTCGTCTTCATCCTCATATATTGGGTGATAGACATTCCTCTTTTTGACAATATGGACTTTTCCGGTCTGTCTGACAAGGCACAGGCAAGGCTTGGGGTCATCGGTGAGACTGCATTCATCAGGGCATGTTATGCAATGCTTGCCATTTTCTGCGCATCCATTGTCCTTTGGATCACCGAGGCTGTCCAGAGCTATCTGACTTCTCTCATGGTCATCCTTGGTGTCATAATCTGCGGTGTGACGACCCAGAAGGAAGCATTCGCCCAGCTCGGACATCCTGTGATGTGGCTGAACATTCTTTCTTTTGTCCTTGCCAGCATGTTGGTCAAGACCCGTGTGGCCAAGAGGTTCGCCCTATGGTTCGTGCTGAAGTTCGGTAAGAGCGCAAGCGGTATCTTCTTCAGTTTTCTTGTCATCAACCTTGTCCTGTCCATGTTCATTTCCGCTACTACTGTGAAGGCGACCATCCTTCTGCCTATATTCATGGTAGTGGCTGCGATCTTCGGAGCAAGTCAGGGCAATCGCAACAACTTCGGACGCAACCTTGTGCTTCAGAATCTTTTCCAGATAAATATAGGTGCCAGTGCTTTCATGACAGGTTCCGGAGCGAATCTCCTTGCCGTATCACTTCTTACAGGAGCATACAGTTCTGTCACTATGATATATTCCGACTGGCTTGCTGCTGCTTTTCCTCTTGCGATGATACTTCTCCTGATAGGCTGGTTCATTGGCGTGAAGGTCATTTTCCCGATGAAGCCGGAAGAGAGGAAGCCTCAGATCGAAGGTGGAATGGAGCGTCTGCGCGAGGAGTTGAAGTCCATGGGCAAGATGAGGACCGAGGAATTCAAGTCAATCGCCATCTTTGTCGGCGTTCTGATAATGTGGGTGACAGAAAGCTGGCATGGAGTTTCTGCAGAGGTGGTTGTACTTATAGGAGCCATCATCGCTTTGATGCCGGGAATCGGTGTCGTGAAATGGAATGATGTAGATATTCCATGGCATCTCATGATATTCTCAGCAGGCGCATATGTAATCGGTTCAGGACTTAATGCCACCGACCTTCCGGCAATCATGGTCGGCGCCGGAATGGACGCTATGGGTATCACCGCAGATACACCGTTCATAGTCCTGTACATCCTGCTTACCGGACTCATGCTTTTCAGCGCACTTATATTCCAGTCCAAGAACATGAGGGCTCTGGTGTTCATTCCTATAGCTATCGGAGTCGAACAGCAGTTCGGTCTTCCGCCGCTCAGTCTCTCGTTCCCTGTTTCGCTGCTCATCGAGCATGTATATGTGCTGCCGTTCAACAGCAAGCCTGCCGCGCTTCTCTATACCACCAATCATTACAGCTGGAGCGATACATTCAAGTTTGGTATTACCATGATGGTCATAGCATGGGTAATGATACTGATCTGGGGTGAGACCGTTCTCCACTGGCTGGGTTATACTCCAGGACTTTTTTAGAAGCATATGATAACGATACAGGCAAAGAAACATGACAACTACTCGGTAGAGTTCAAATTCGGCTTTGAAGACGGGGGCAAGGCCGAGAAGAAGGATTTTGCCGTGAATACATGGATCTTCATCCCGAACAGTATCGGCATCAACCCTGAAAATTACGGAAAGAATCAGTTCTATCGCGACATAAAGTCGAACATAAGACTTATAACCCCCTCATTTTCAATCAGTGAGCTTGCTGATGAGAATGCTCTCCCTTTGTCCTCGCTGAGACGTGCTTTCGAAAATCTCGTCTCAGCGGCCGACAGCTCTGCCGAGGATCACTATGAGTATCATCTGAAGATGTTCTCGGCAATCTTCAAGAGTGCCATCCGTGACTTTGAGAGGTATATGCGTACCTCGAGAGCCATGGATGATGCAGATGACCTTCTGGAGTCGTACCTTTCAGACATAAGGAAGGCTATGGATAATTTCCGCAGTCTGTATCGGATCATCGATGTTCCAAAGGTTCCGGAGAAGCTGCGCGGCCATTTCTTCCTCTGCGACGAGTTCATAAGCCATATCGTCGAGATGAGGACCATCAGGATCATACGCAGGATAGATTCCGCAAGACAGTCCAGGATGCTTACGGAATGGCGTGAAAGGCTTATCACACTGATAAGGCAGGAGAGGGAGTACAAGCTGAGGCGCGGGTATGGAGTGGTGAAGGATGGCGAAGATAAGAACAAGATGGTGGTATATCATCACGGAATGCTGAAGAAGTTTGTCGAAAGCGAACTGTATATCCGTCTGGACAAGAAGCGTGACGGAGTTGCGGTGGAACAGCTTTATTACAGTATCGCTGCCGGTGTGGCTATGATCTTCGCAACAGCAGTCGCATGGCATACCCAGGTGAAATATGGAAACATCACGTGGCCTCTTTTCCTCGTCCTTGTGGTCAGTTACATGCTTAAGGACCGTATCAAGGATCTTCTGCGATATTATTTCGCCCATAAGCTGGGGAACAAGTATTTCGACAAGAAGGCGATAGTGGAGATAGGGAAGAAGAGGGTAGGAGTTATCAAGGAAGGTGTGGATTTCATCTCGGTTTCGAAGATTCCGGAGCGTGTGATGGAAATGAGGAACATGTCGGCAACCATTGATGACGCCACACGCATTTTCGAAGAGAAGATAATATTGTACCGCAAGAGAGTCGGCATAGACGGAAAGGCTCTTGCCGAGAATGACGATTATCCGATGAAGGGCATCAACGAGATCATGAGGCTTCATATGACCCGTTTCACCCAGAAGATGGACAATCCCGAGATTCCGGTCGATACGATAGGGGAGAATGATGAAGTCTCGGTGGTAAAGGTGCAGAAGATATATTATATCAATATCATCTTCCAGCTTCAGGAACATTCAGGAAGCACTTCATACCATCATTTCCGTGTCGCCATGACGCGTAACGGAATCATCCGTGTGGAAGAGATCTGATCATCTGAACACCCCGATTATATCCGGAACGGTTCTCTCTCCTTCGTGGTCGAAAGTCTTGTTGTCCGAAGGATGGCTCAGAACACCGAGCTCCAGGCTCCATAGTGAAGACGATCCTCCGCCGTCAAGATTGATCGCGTCCTTCATTCCCAGGAACCTGCATATGAGTGCTGTTTCATATATGCTGGCTCCATCTCCTTTTCCCGGATGCCTGCCGTCTATCACTACAAGATATACATTTCCCTTGTCGTCATATCCGATCACCGAGCGCGGATGCCTGTAATCGTTGAATGCATCGATGCCTTTGCCGTTTTCGTCCGTCTCTGTATATTGCGGTACGAGGATTTCTCCTTCATCGACAAGCATAGGGCCGGAGGCCATCACCGAATGCCATTTGCCGGCGATCTCTTCATATTCTGACGGACTGCAGGATGATATCATGACTTTTCTGCCCCTCTTGTCTTTTGTACCTACTACTCCGTTCACCCTGAATGCTTCAGACGGAGACGTCTGTCCGAAAACTTCCTTTCCTGTACGGAAGTAAACGCATGGAAGCAGCTGTGCCATGTCGAAATATCCTCCGTTCACTGCAGCATATGCTCCTTCTCTTTCAGCGACCGCACTGGTCTTATCCGCCTGATCTCCAGGAGAATTGATCAGCCTTGTCCGAAATCTTCTTGCCGGATATTTAATTACGGAAATGCTCTGTTGCGAATCGAACATCCGTATTTCCGCATACATTGCAGCTGCGCCACGCTCGAGCCCGGTTACCTTCCACTTTGCATTGACGAATGCAAGCGAATCCTTTTCAATCTCAATCGCCTTTGATGAAATGCACAAGGCAAGGAATATAACAGATGTAATAAGACGTCTCATATCATAAGCCATTTGGCGGCTAAATTAGTAAAAAAAGCCGATATATGAATTGTCATGGAAAAGTAGTATCTTCGCAAGATGTATCTGCATTCGTGATTGCGGAACAATCGAGAAATATTTAACACATTTATACATATGAAGAAAGTTTTGGTAATCGGCGGCGGTGGACGTGAGCATGCAATAGTTGATGCTTTGAGCCGTTCTCCACAGGTCGGAAAGATTTATTGCGCGCCAGGAAATGCCGGCATTTCCGCACAGGCAGAATGTATCCCGATCAAGGATACAGATGTTGAAGGACTCAAGGCATTTGCTCTTGAAAACGGTGTCGATCTCGCTGTAGTGGGTCCGGAGGTAGCTCTTGCAGCAGGAGTCGTTGATGCATTCAAGGAAGCAGGATTAAGGATTTTCGGTCCTTCCAAGGCTGCTGCAACCATCGAGGCGAGCAAGGACTTTGCAAAGCAGCTCATGGCAAAATATGACATCCCGACTGCGGCATTCGAGACTTTTGACGATTACGAAGCTGCTTTGGAATATGTCAGGAAGGGATCCTTCCCTGTGGTTCTCAAGTATGACGGTCTTGCTGCCGGCAAGGGAGTAGTGATTCCAGAGACTCTTGAGGAGGCCGATGAGACATTGAAGGACATGCTTCTTGATGACAAGTTCGGAAAGGGAAAAGTCGTTGTGGAGGAATTCCTCACAGGTCCGGAGTTCTCTTTCATGTGCTTTGTGGATGGTCTGGATGTATATCCTATGACATTGTCGCAGGATCACAAGCGTGCATATGAGGGTGACAAGGGACCGAATACCGGAGGAATGGGTGCATATTCACCAGTACCTATCATCACCGATGAGGATGTCGAATATGCCATGGAAAAGATCATGAAGCCTACGGCGGCCGGAATGGTTGCAGAGGGCTGTCCTTTTACCGGAGTGCTTTACGGAGGTCTCATGAAGACCCCGTCAGGAGTTAAGGTAATCGAGTTCAACTGCCGCTTCGGTGACCCTGAGACTGAGGTTGTGCTTCCTCGTCTCGCATCAGACATATACGATATCTTCTCTGCAGTGGCCGATCATTCTCCTATGCCTCACATCGAGTGGAAGAAAGAGGTTACAATGGGCTTCGTGATGGCATCCAAGGGCTATCCAGACTCATATGACAAGGGCTATCCTATTGTCATTCCGAGTGAACTCGAGGAGTCTGACATAAGGGTATTCCATATGGGTACTTCCCTCAAGGACGGAAAATATCATACTTCGGGAGGACGCGTGCTTATGGTGGTAGGCTTCGGCGCTGACCTTCAGGAGGCTCATGACAAGGCTCTTGCCGCTGTCGAGTCAATAGAATGCGACAATCTTTTCTATCGTCGCGATATAGGATGGAGGGTATTGTAATGGCGAAAGTAATATCAGGAAAAGAACTTTCAGCTCAGCTGAAGGAGGAAATGAAGGCTCAGGTAGCGACATTTCCGGAAAAATATGGTCGTGTGCCTCATCTTGTGGTGATTCTTGTGGGAGAGGATCCAGGCAGTGTTTCATATGTTACCGGCAAGGCGAAGGCATCAGAGGTTGTCGGTATAAGGAATACCACCATCCGCAAGCCGGACACCATTACTGAAGCAGAACTTCTCGCACTGATCGAGGAACTGAATGCGGATGATACTGTTGACGGAATTCTTGTCCAGCTTCCGCTTCCGAAGCATATCAGCGAGGATAAGGTGATCGCCACCATAGCCAAGGAAAAGGATGTTGACGGATTCCATCCTCTCAATGTGGCTGCCTTGTGGCAGAAGCAGGACTGTGTGCTTCCTTGCACTCCAAAGGGCATCATAAAGATGCTCAAGAGGGCTGGAGTCGAGATCAAGGGCAAGAGAGCCGTTGTCATCGGACGAAGCAATATCGTAGGCCTTCCTGTATCGAAGCTTCTCCTTGATGAGAATGCAACGGTTACCATAGCTCACAGCCGTACAGCTGATCTTCCGACAGTGACACGCAATGCGGAGATTCTCGTTGTGGCCATCGGACGTCCGAAATTCGTGACTGCCGACATGGTATCGGAAGGAACTGTCGTGATTGATGTAGGAGTAAATCGTGATCCTGAAACCGGAAAGCTATGCGGTGATGTGGATTACGCAGCTGTCGAGCCTAAGGCATCGGTGATCACACCTGTTCCTGGTGGCGTAGGCCCTATGACCATCTGCTGCCTCATGGAGAACACCATAGAGTGCTTCCTCCGCAAGATGGACAGATAGTCCTGTTATAAAGACGGGGAACCCCCATATTCAAAAACCATGGCCGCTCGTGGCCCTGTGAACGGTCGTGAAGGCCTTTAGAGAATGTCCTGTGGACATTCGTGCCTGAACAGTAGGGCTTTAGCCCGCCGGACAGGGCCCGCTCCGCAGGAGTAGGAGGGATTTAGTTTTTGAATATGGGGGTTCCCCGTCTTATATGACTATCTTACAGATTCACAGTATGACCTGTAATATGTCTTGAGTGTGTAAGGTGCGTTAGCGAATGTCTGTACACTTCCTTTCTCCACCTCTGCTGACTTTGTAGCCTTTGATGCAGGAGTGATGATGATAGGGAATGTAGGCCAGTCGGTAGTCTCGCTGAGCATATAATACTGTCCGCTGATGTCAGCGATGAAGTGCATGTACGAAATGCTTATTACAGATCCGTCCTCCATCTCTTCTGAATATCCGTAGCATACTCTGTTGCCTTCCTCGTCGATCATTCCGACGCAGATAGGGAGACCTTCCATAGGATAGATGTATTCACCGTCGTTTCCGTTCACATATACATCACCTGTCATATTGTTGCCGAAGTCGAATGTACCGTAGTTATATGTATAGATAACCCAAGCTTCCTCTTCCGGCATCCACTCTACAGGAATTTCAGGAACGGCACCGCCTTCCCATCCTCCGAGATAGTATGACATGTTTGAAATGCCCTTGGCAAAGCTAACATCCCATGCGACTCCGTTTGAACCTGTCCATGTCCAGTCTCCGAGCCATGAAGCATATGCCTCTGTAGGCTCTTCCTCCTCGATTGTGATGAGGTCAGAAACTGCATAGAGACCTGAGAGCTCGCCGTTGTCGTCAACTCCGATTGCAAGAGCGTACCAGTCACCAGGAGTGAGGGTGAGAGCGTCCATTCCGCTGCCTTCGAAAAGCATCTGGTCAAGAGTGATGTTGCTGCCGTTTGCGGTGTTGTACTCGTTGAGCCAAGCCTTGAGGTATTCGAGCTCGTACTCTGCGATATCCTTGATCGTATTTGCTTCGAATGTGGCCTTGTCGTAACCTGTGATGAAGTATTTGTTGTTGTCGGTACTTGTCACAGTGATGGTGTGGTCATATTCCTGATTGTTGATCTTGCCTGCACCGGTATATTCCACCTTCCAGGCCTTGTTTGCCTCCATTACAAGTTCGCCTTTCGCTGTGGTGAACTTCACGGATGATGCCTTTCCATAGAGCTCGCCGTCTGCGCTGAGACCGAAAGTGATATATACATAATCTGTCTCCGGCTCAAGTCCGTTCACAGTTGCAGTGTATGAAGTCTGCTTCTTGAGACCAGAGATCGATGCAGATGATGTGAGCTCTGTATATTTCTCAGAAACAGCCTCGTTTACGTTTGTGTTGGTTGTGGCGAAGCCATACCAGGTGTCATCAGATGTTCCGTTATGAGAAACATTGATCTTTGCT
This sequence comes from Bacteroidales bacterium, assembly GCA_017437125.1. Lineage (GTDB taxonomy): Bacteria > Bacteroidota > Bacteroidia > Bacteroidales > UBA932 > Cryptobacteroides. Next base: position 91,173 of record JAFSBV010000003.1, read on the forward strand.
GAGTTTGCGGTTACCTCTGCAACTTCGAGAGTGAAGGTGAGGTTCTGGTTGAGTTCCGGTTTCTCAGGTTCTGGTTCCGGTTCCGGCTGAGGAGTCTTGTCACAGCTGGCAAGTGCTATGGCAAGCATTGCCATAAGCAGGATTCTGAATGTGTCTTTCATATTGTTTCTGTTTATTGTGTTGTCCTAAAAAAAGAGGTGGCAATGGTTATTGCCACCTCTTGAATTATTAGAGATCTGCAAGATTCTTCTGCATGTCGGCTGCAGGAGCGACGAGGATTTCCTGGAATTCCTTCTGTCCTGTACCGGCTGGTATCGGATGTCCGCAGATGACATTCTCCTTGAGACCTTCGAGAGTATCGATACGTCCGCGGATAGCTGCCTCGCTGAGCACCTTTGTAGTCTCCTGGAATGACGCTGCAGAAATGAAGCTGTTTGTCTTCAATGCTGCTCTTGTGATACCCTGGAGAACCTGGCTCGCTGTTGCCGGCTTAGCCTCACGGAGAACCATCATTCTAAGTCCCTGACGCTCGAGTGAAGAGTTTTCGCCTCTCATCTCACGTGCGGTGATGATGTCGCCTTCCGCATAGATCTCAGAATCACCTGGATCGAGAACGTAGAACTTTCCATAGATCCTGTCGTTGGTATCCATGAACATCCACTTGTCAATAAGTTCCTCTGGGAGGAATTCAGTGTCACCCGGATCGTTGATCTGAACCTTTCTCATCATCTGACGTACGATGATCTCGAAGTGCTTGTCATTGATCTTCACACCCTGGAGACGGTAAACCTCCTGGATTTCGTTCACGATGTACTCCTGAACCTTGATAGGACCGAGGATGCTGAGGATATCTGTAGGTGATACCGCACCGTCAGAAAGTCTTGTACCTGCCTTTACATAGTCATTCTCCTGGACGAGGATCTGCTTTGTAAGAGGAACGAGGTAATGCTTCTCGATACCTGATCTGTGCTTGATGATGATCTCACGGTTACCTCTCTTGATCTTACCCATGATTACCTCACCATTGATCTCTGAAACGATAGCAGGGTTGGATGGGTTACGTGCCTCGAAGAGCTCTGTAACTCGTGGGAGACCTCCGGTGATATCGGATGCCTTACCGATAGCACGTGGAATCTTGATGATGATGTCACCGACCTTCACATCCTGACCGTCTTCAACCATTACGTGAGCTCCTACAGGGAGGTTGTAATGCTTCACGCTCTCGCCGTTCTCGTCAACGATGATGATGGTAGGGTTCTTTGACTTGTCACGTGACTCGATGATCACCTTGTCTCTGTTGAGTGAGTATTCATCAGCCATCTCCTCGCGGAATGTAACACCGTCGATCATGCTGTCGAAACGTACCTTACCGGCAGCCTCGATGATAGTAATAGCGTTATATGCATCCCATTCGCAGATGAGGTCACCCTTCTTGACTGTCTCGCCGTCCTTCTTGTAAAGGATAGAACCGTAAGGAACGTCGTACTGTGAATATGTGATGCCGGTGTTCTCATCAATGATACGTACCTCAGTTGTACGGCTGACAACAACATCCTGGCTTCCCTCGTCACCGACTCTTTCGATGGTTCTGAGTTCCTCGAATTCGAGCTTACCGTTGTATTTTGATGTGATCGAGTTCTCTGAAGCTGTACTTGAAGCTGTACCACCGACGTGGAATGTACGGAGTGTAAGCTGTGTACCTGGCTCACCGATTGACTGTGCAGCGATTACGCCGACAACCTCACCTTTCTCGACCATACGGCCTGATGCAAGGTTACGTCCGTAACATTTTGCACATACACCCTTGCGTGACTCACAAGTGAGTACCGAACGGATCTCCACCTGCTCGATAGGAAGTGACTCGATGAGGTTTGCGATATCCTCAGTGATCTCTTCACCTGCCTTGATGATGAGCTCACCGGTAAGCGGGTTGAAGATGTCGTGTACTGATGTACGTCCGAGAATACGCTCTCCGAGTGACTCTACGATCTCGTCCTTGCTCTTGATTGCAGTAGCTACAAGTCCACGGAGTGTTCCGCAATCTTCTTCGTTGATGATCACGTCGTGAGATACGTCAACGAGACGACGGGTAAGGTAACCTGCATCGGCAGTCTTGAGGGCTGTATCGGCAAGACCCTTACGTGCACCGTGTGTAGAGATGAAGTACTCGAGCACTGACATACCTTCCTTAAGGTTGGAGATGATAGGGTTCTCGATGATCTCTGCACCCTGTCCGCCGGACTTCTGTGGCTTTGCCATCAAGCCTCGCATACCGCAAAGCTGCTTGATCTGCGCTGTCGAACCACGGGCTCCTGAGTCGAGCATCATATATACAGGGTTGAATCCCTGCTGATCGCTTGAGATCTGCTTCTCGACGATGCCTGTGATCTGGTTGTCGATTGATGACCAGAGGTCGATGACCTTGTTGTAACGCTCGTTGTTTGTGATGAAACCCATCGCGAAGTTGGCCTTGATCGACTCTACTGTATTATAACCGTTCTCGATCAATGACTTCTTCTCCTCAGGGATGATCACGTCACCGAGGTTGAACGAAAGTCCGCCCTTGAACGCCATTGTATAACCGAGGTCCTTGATGTCGTCAAGGAAGAGGGCTGTACGTGCGACTCCGGTATATTTGATCACATTCGAAATGATCTTTCTGAGTGACTTCTTACCGAGGACTTCGTTGATATATGGCACTTCCTCTGGAACAAGCTGGTTTACGATGATCCTACCTGGGGTAGTCTCGACCATCTGAGTACCGGCTTCAGGATTCAGTTTGTCCTTAGGAAGCCTTACCTTGATCTTTGCATGGATGTCGATAGCCTTCTCATTGAGAGCGATGATCACCTCTTCCGGACCATAGAAGCTCATGCCTTCACCCTTTACATCCGGACGTGCCTTTGTGATATAGTAAAGACCGAGCACCATGTCCTGTGAAGGGACTGTGATAGGTGTTCCGTTAGCTGGGTTGAGGATGTTATGCGATCCGAGCATGAGGAGCTGAGCCTCGAGGATAGCCGCATTTCCGAGTGGAAGGTGAACGGCCATCTGGTCACCGTCGAAGTCGGCGTTGAATGCCGTACATGCGAGCGGATGGAGCTGGATTGCCTTACCCTCGATCATCTTAGGCTGGAATGCCTGGATACCGAGACGGTGAAGTGTAGGGGCACGGTTGAGAAGAACCGGATGACCCTTCATCACGTTCTCGAGGATATCCCAGATTACTGCATCCTTTCTGTCAACGATCTTCTTTGCAGACTTCACAGTCTTTACAATACCTCTTTCGATCAGCTTTCTGATGATGAACGGCTTGTAAAGCTCTGCAGCCATGAACTTAGGAAGGCCGCACTCATGCATCTTGAGCTCAGGACCTACGACGATAACCGAACGTGCAGAATAATCGACACGCTTACCGAGGAGGTTCTGACGGAAACGTCCCTGCTTACCCTTGAGTGAGTCAGAGAGTGACTTGAGGGTACGGTTTGCCTCGCTCTTTACTGCATTTGACTTCTTCGAGTTGTCGAAGAGTGAGTCAACAGCCTCCTGAAGCATACGCTTCTCGTTTCTGAGGATCACCTCAGGTGCCTTGATCTCGATGAGTCTCTTGAGACGGTTGTTTCTGATGATAACCCTTCTGTAGAGGTCATTGAGGTCTGAAGTCGCAAAGCGGCCTCCATCAAGCGGAACGAGAGGACGGAGATCAGGTGGAATCACAGGGATGACCTTGAGGATCATCCACTCAGGACGGTTGATGCCCTTTGAATCCTGGAACCACTTCACGATGCTGAGTCTCTTGAGAGCCTCTGCCTTTCTCTGCTGTGAAGTCTCCTTCACCATCTTCTGGCGGAGTTCCTTTGCAAGAGCGTCTATGTCAATCTCCTTGAGGAGTTCATAGATGGCCTCTGCACCCATTCCTGCAACGAACTTGTCCGGATCGTCAGCAGGCATATTGTACTGCTCAGGCTGCTGTGCATAGAACTCGAGATACTCATCCTCTGAAAGGAGGTCGAGCTTCTGGAATCCTGATGTACCTGGCTTGATAACGATATACTTCTCGTAGTAGATTACTGATTCGAGCTTCTTGGCAGCAATGCCGAGAAGAGCCGCGATCTTGTTAGGAGCTGACTTGAAGTACCAGATATGAGCTACGGGAACGGTGAGCTCGATATGTCCCATCCTTTCCCTGCGCACCTTCTTCTCTGTAACCTCTACTCCACAGCGGTCGCAGACGATTCCACGGTAGCGGATTCTCTTGTACTTACCGCAATGGCACTCGTAGTCCTTTGTCGGGCCGAAGATCTTCTCGCAGAAGAGACCGTCACGCTCAGGCTTGTAGGTCCTGTAGTTGACGGTTTCAGGCTTCAATACCTCTCCAGAAGACCTTTCCTTGATGTCTTCTGGAGAAGCAAGAGCGATGCTGATCCTTTCGAAATTGCTTTTAACCTTGTTTTCTTTATTAAAAGTCGGCATATTTCTAAAATTTCAATTGTCAGTAATTAGTCCAAAGTCACTTTAAGTCCGAGACCTCTGAGCTCGTGGAGCAATACATTGAGAGACTCAGGGATGCCTGGGTTAGGCATGAGGTCTCCCTTGACGATTGCTTCATATGCCTTGGATCTACCTGTAACGTCATCTGACTTCACAGTCAGGATCTCCTGAAGGATGTTAGATGCACCGAATGCCTCGAGTGCCCATACCTCCATCTCTCCGAAACGCTGTCCTCCGAACTGCGCCTTACCTCCGAGAGGCTGCTGAGTGATGAGAGAGTAAGGTCCGATAGAACGTGCGTGCATCTTGTCGTCAACCATATGACCGAGCTTGATCATATAAATCACTCCGACAGTAGCAGGCTGGTCGAACCAGTCTCCTGTACCTCCGTCGCGGAGATATGTCTTACCATATCTTGGGAGGCCGGCCTTGTCAGTATAATTGCAGATGTCATCAAGTGTAGCACCGTCGAAGATAGGAGTACTGAACTTCACTCCGAGTTCCTCTCCGGCCCAGCCGAGAACTGTCTCATATATCTGACCGAGGTTCATTCGTGAAGGCACACCGAGAGGGTTGAGGACGATATCCACTGGAGTACCGTCTGCGAGGAATGGCATATCCTCGTCTCTTACTACCTTCGCTACGATACCCTTGTTACCGTGGCGACCTGCCATCTTATCACCGACTCTGATCTTACGTTTCTTGGCAACATAGACCTTTGCAAGCTGCATGACACCGTTTGGAAGCTCGTCACCGACCTTGATCTTGTCAAGAACTCTCTTGTTGCGTGCTGCCTCTTCCTTGTGGGCGATGCAGTAGTTGTTGATGAGTTCCCTGATCAGTATGTTTGCGTTCTTGTCAGTAGTCCACTTGCTTGAGTTGATGTTCTCATAGTCAAGATCCCTGATGTCCGCAACAGTGATGTCCTTGCCCTTTGCGATGATCTCCACGCCGTAGAGGTCGCTGATTCCTGCGCTCTTCTTGCCCTGGATGAGGACTGAAAGCTTATCGATGAACTTAGCTCTGAGAGCCTCAGCCTTGGCTGCGAATTCCTCTTCTGCCTTCTCGATCTTTGCCTTCTGGTCGCTCTTCGCACCCTTGCGGCCGCTTTCCTTTGCAACCTTTGAATAAAGAGCTGTATTGATTACTGTACCGCTGAGTGAAGGTGTAGCCTTGAGAGAAGCATCCTTTACGTCACCGGCCTTGTCGCCGAAGATTGCCCTGAGGAGCTTCTCCTCAGGTGAAGGATCGCTCTCACCCTTAGGAGTGATCTTACCGATCATGATGTCACCCGGATCGATGTGTGCACCGATTCTGATGATACCGTTCTCGTCGAGATCTTTGGTTGCATCCTCGCTGACATTAGGAATATCTGATGTGAGTTCCTCCATACCACGCTTTGTGTCGCGTACCTCAGTGATGTACTCGTCAACATGAACGGATGTAAGGATATCCCAGCGGATCATGCGCTCTGAAATAACGATTGCGTCCTCGTAGTTGTAACCCTTCCAAGGCATGAATGCCACCTTGAGGTTGCGTCCGAGTGCAAGCTCACCGTTCTGTGTCGCATAACCCTCTGTCATGATCTGTCCTGCCTCAACGATATCACCCTTGCGGACGATAGGCTTGAGAAGGATAGTCGTGCTCTGGTTTGTCTTTCTATAGATAGGAAGCTGATATACAGTGATGTCAGGTGAGAAACTTACAAACTTCTCGTCATCTGTACGCTCATACTTCACATGAATCTCCTTTGCGTCAACATATACGACTTCACCTCTTCTCTCAGCTCTTACCTGAGTCCTTGAATCGAGACATACTCTTTCTTCAAGTCCTGTTCCTACGATAGGAGATTCTGGATTGAGGAGCGGAACTGCCTGGCGCATCATGTTGGCACCCATGAGTGCACGGTGGGCGTCGTCATGCTCGAGGAACGGAATGAGCGAAGCCGCAACCGAAGCGATCTGGTTAGGAGCAACGTCCATGTAGTTCACTTCTTCCTTGGTAACGACAGGGAAGTCGGCTCCGAGGCGGCACTGAATTCTGTCCTCGAGGATCTGACCATCCTCGTCCATCTTCACCTTTGCGAGTGATACCATCTGGTTCTCCTCCTCTTCAGCGCTCATATAGATCCAGCCGTCAGAGCTGAGGTTGACCTTTCCGCCTTCAACCTTGCGGTATGGAGTCTCGATGAATCCGAGATCATTGATTCTCGCATATACGCAGAGTGAAGAGATAAGACCGATGTTCGGTCCTTCCGGAGTCTCGATAGGGCAGAGTCGTCCGTAATGTGTATAGTGTACGTCTCGAACCTCGAAACCTGCGCGGTCTCTTGAGAGACCTCCTGGACCGAGTGCTGAAAGACGACGCTTATGGGTCATTTCTGACAGCGGGTTGGTCTGGTCCATGAACTGTGACAGCTGGCTGGTTCCGAAGAATGAGTTTATCACAGAAGATAATGTCTTTGCATTGATCAGGTCAGTAGGGGAGAACTGCTCGCTGTCGCGTACGTTCATTCTCTCGCGGATGGTTCTTGCCATACGTGAAAGTCCCACGCTGAACTGGTTTGCAAGCTGCTCACCGACTGTTCTGATACGTCTGTTGCTCAAGTGGTCGATATCATCGACAACGGCCTTTGAGTTGATCAGCTGGATGAGATACTTGATGATCTCGATCATGTCAGTGTTTGTGAGCACTCTTGTCTTCTCGTCGATTGTAAGGTTCAGCTTCTTGTTGAGTCTGTAACGACCTACATCTCCGAGATCATATCTCTTTTCAGAGAAGAAAAGCTTGTCGATCACATCCCTTGCAGTCGCTTCATCAGGTGGTTCTGAGTTGCGGAGCTGTTTGTAGATGTAGTTGACCGCTTCCATCTCCGTATTTGTCGGGTCTTTCTGCAGAGTGTTGTAGATGATGGCGTACTCGTTTACGTTAGCCTCGTCCTTCTGGAGAAGGATTGTCTTTACATCTGTCTCTGACAGTTTTTCGATGGTTTCGTCATTCAGGATTTCACCACGCTCTACGATAGGCATGGTTCTCTCCACAGGAATGACCTCTCCTGTATCCTCGTCCACGAAGTCTTCAATCCAAGTCTTGAGCACCTTTGCCGCAAGCTTCCTGCCCTCGTTCGCCTTAAGGTTATCTGCTGTAGCCTCGATTTCGTCTGCGAGACCGAAGATGTCGATGATATCCTTGTCGCCGTTGAATCCAATGGCCCTCAGGAGGGTTGTTACAGGTAATTTCTTCTTACGGTCAATGTATGCATACATGACATTGTTGATGTCAGTCGCAAACTCGATCCATGATCCCTTGAACGGAATGATACGTGCCGAATAGAGCTTTGTACCGTTGGCATGTACGCTCTGTCCGAAGAACACGCCTGGAGATCTGTGGAGCTGTGATACTATGATTCTTTCTGATCCGTTGATTACGAATGTACCTCCTGGGGTCATGTATGGAATGTTACCCAGATATACATCCTGGACTATCGTATCGAAGTCCTCATGCTCAGGATCGCTGCATGAAAGGCGGAGTTTTGCCTTCAGAGGAACATTGTATGTCAGTCCTCTCTCAAGACACTCATCAATCGAATACTGCGGAGGATCAATGAAATAGTCGATGAACTCGAGCTTGTAATTGTTCCTTGTGTCTTCGATTGGGAATATCTCCTGGAATACCTGATACAGACCCTCGTTGCTCCTGTTTTCAGGGGTTGTCTCGAGCTGGAAGAAGTCCTGGAACGACTTCAACTGCACCTCGAGAAGGTCCGGGTACTCAAGGAGAATTTTTGATGATGCGAATGAAACTCGCTGATTGTTAGTCTTTTTTGACATCTTTCTGCCTTTATATTGAGAAAAAACTTTTATTACGACAAAAAGGTTTAGGGCCTATTTGGCCCTAAACCTGACTTTTTTCCCATCTCGGGGAAGGGGTGAAGTTATTTAATCTCAACTTCAGCTCCTGCCTCTTCGAGGGCAGCCTTAAGTGCTTCAGCCTCTGCCTTAGAAACTTTCTCCTTAACAGCTACCGGAGCCTTGTCAACGATCTCCTTAGCCTCCTTAAGTCCGAGACCTGTAGCCTCCTTAACAGCCTTAACTACGCCGAGCTTAGCTGCGCCTGGAGATACAAGCATAACGTCGAACTCTGTCTGCTCAGCCTCAGCGGCTGCTGCTGGACCTGCTACTGCAACTACTGCTGCAGCTGCTGGCTCGATTCCGTACTCATCTTTGAGGATCTGTGCAAGCTCCTGTACATCTTTTACAGTAAGGTTTACCAACTCTTCTGCAAGTGCTTTAATGTCTGCCATAATTGTATATTTTTAAAATTGTTTTTGTTTTCTTTAAATTATTCTGCTGCTTCAGCCTTGTCGTCATCCTTGTGCTCAAGAGCTGACATGACGTTGCGGATTGGTGACTGGAGGAGACCGATGATGTCTGCGATCATTTCCTCACGTGACTTGATAGCGAAGAGGTTATCAAGCTGGTCTGCGCCGATGAATGCCGGCCAATCCTGTACGAATGCTCCCTTGAGAGCAGGCTTCTCGCTTCCTGTCTCTCTGAACTTCTTGATTACCTTTGCAGGAGCGTTAGGAGCTACTGTGTACATGATTGCAGTAGGACCTGCAAGCACCTCAGTGAGCTTCTTCATCTCCTCGTTATCAGAAGCCTCGAGAACCTTTGTAACGAGAGTGTTCTTAGTGACAACGAGCTTTACGCCAGCTTCGAAACAAGCCTTGCGAAGAGCGTGTGTCTTCTCAGCATTGAGTCCTGCGATGTCAGTGATGTAGAAGTTAGGAGTCTCCTCCAACTGTGCTGAAATCGCGTTGATAATATCGAGTTTTTCTTCTTTTCTCATAACGTTCAAATTTTACAGCACATTATTACTCAACTGATTTAACATCTACAGTGATACCAGGGCTCATTGTAGAGCATATTGCTACGCCCTTCATATATGTACCTTTGAGAGCCTGTGGCTTAAGCTTGATGATAGCGGAAAGGAGCTCCTTTGCGTTATCATAGATCTGAGCACCTGTGAACGATACCTTTCCGATAGCTGCGTGAACAATACCGGTCTTGTCAACCTTGAAGTCGATCTTACCAGCCTTTACTTCCTTGACAGCCTTTCCGATCTCCATTGTAACGGTACCGGTCTTAGGGTTTGGCATGAGACCTCTTGGACCGAGGATTCTACCGATGATACCCACCTTAGCCATTACCGATGGTGTACAGATGATGACGTCAACGTCTGTCCAACCGCCCTTGATCTTCTCGATATACTCGTCAAGACCTACAAAGTCAGCACCAGCTTCCTTAGCCTCGTTCTCCTTGTCTGGAGTACAGAGTACGAGAACGCGTGTAGTCTTACCTGTTCCGTGTGGAAGAGTAACGACGCCACGAACCATCTGGTTAGCCTTACGTGGGTCAACACCGAGGTTTACATGAAGCTCTACAGATGCATCAAACTTAGTATAGGTGATTTCCTTTACAAGTTCACATGCCTCAGCAAGCTTATACTCTTTTGCTGCATCGTACTTGGCGATTACAGCCTTCTGATTTTTAGTAAGTTTACCCATTGTTGCGTGTGATTTTTAGAGTTCAGGAAATTCTCCCTCTACCTTGATACCCATGCTTCTTGCGGTACCTGCCACCATTGTCATAGCTGACTTGAGGGTGAAGCAGTTCATATCCGGCATCTTGCTCTCAGCAATAGCCTTCACCTGATCCCAAGTGATTGTACCGACTTTCTTTCTGTTTGGCTCAGCAGATCCTGCAGAGATTTTTGCAGCTTCTTTGAGCTGTACTGCTACAGGCGGCTGCTTCACTACGAAAGTGAATGACTTGTCGCTATAGACAGTGATCACTACTGGCAATACCTTACCTGCGCTTTCCTGCGTACGGGCATTGAACTGCTTGCAGAAATCCATGATGTTCAGACCCTTCGAACCGAGGGCTGGACCAACTGGTGGTGATGGATTAGCTGCGCCACCTTTGATCTGGAGTTTAATAAATCCAGCTACTTCTTTTGCCATAATTCTGATTATTCTTTAGTTACCTGTGTAAAGTTGAGTTCCAAAATTGTCTTTCTGCCGAAGATCATGACCATGACTTTAAGCTTGCTTCTGTCTTCTACGATCTCCTCTACAGTACCGTCAAATCCATTGAAAGGACCGTCTGTGATCTTTACTGCATCACCAGGGATGTAATCAACGACAGTTTCTGCCTCTGTTCCTGCCATTTCGTCCTGCTCACCGAGAATTCTCTTTACCTCGTCATCTCTGAGTGGTATAGGAAGCTTCTCTTCCTGAGACTTTCCGTCTCCTCTCTTCACGTCACGCTTCTCTGTGAGGAAGCCTGACATGTGAGGGACTTCGTTTCGGATGATGTACTGAAGCTCACCTGTAAGTTCAGCTTCGATAAGCACATAACCAGGATAGAAAAGGCGCTCTGTACAGATACGCTTTCCATCACGGATCCTATAGACTTTTTCGGTTGGAACAAGAACCTGTGAAACCAGGTCCTGAAGGCCACATCTCTCAATTTCCTTTTCGAGATACTCTTTGGCTTTTTTCTCTTTGCCGCCTGCTGCCCTCAATACATACCATTTCTTGCTGCTTTCGCTCATAATCGTGGTATATTAGAGAGTATAGATAAATTTCATTGCGGCCTCAATAACAAAGTCAATCGCGAAGATCACAAGGGCAAAAATAGCTGAAGCCACCATCACAACGATAGCGGAACTCTGCAATTTGTCCCAAGTAGGCCAAGTTACCTTCTTGGTCATCTCAGCATATGACTCTTTCAGATAGTTGATAAACTTTCTCATCTTTACATTTAATGGACATTGCAGATTGGAAGCGGGTTGCAACGTCTGTTAAACATTACCAAATCGTAACCTTTGATATTTTCTGGCAGGGGAACCAGGATTCGAACCCAGACTAACGGTTTTGGAGACCGCTGTACTACCCTTATACTATTCCCCTATGAAAGTGGGTGCTTTCAGGCACCCACCTGATATTGTTGACAGTGATTAGTCAATAAGCTTGGTTACCTGACCAGCACCTACTGTTCTACCACCCTCACGGATTGCGAACTGAAGACCCTCGTTGATAGCTACTGGGTAGATGAGATCTACAGTGATGTGAACGTTGTCACCAGGCATTACCATCTCTACGCCCTCTGGGAGTGAAATCTCACCAGTGATATCGAGAGTACGGATGAAGAACTGTGGACGATAGTGGTTGTGGAATGGAGTATGACGACCACCCTCATCCTTCTTAAGAACGTAAATAGAAGCCTCGAACTTCTGGTAAGGCTTGATCATACCTACCTTTGCGAGTACCTGACCTCTCTTGATCTCCTTCTTGTCGATACCACGGAGGAGAAGACCTACGTTGTCACCAGCCTCACCCTGATCAAGGAGCTTACGGAACATCTCGACACCTGTTACGACTGTCTTCTTAGGCTCCTCACCAAGACCTACGATCTCAACCTCGTCACCAACGTGGATGACACCTGTCTCGATACGACCTGTTGCTACAGTACCACGACCTGTGATAGAGAAGATATCCTCGATTGGCATGAGGAATGGCTTGTCGATATCACGTGGAGGGAGTGGAACGTACTCATCAACAGCTGCCATGAGCTCCATTACCTTAGCCTCCCACTGTGGGTCACCGTTAAGTGCTCCAAGAGCAGAACCGCGGATTACAGGAGCGTTGTCACCGTCGAAGTTGTAGAATGAAAGAAGGTCACGGAGCTCCATCTCAACGAGATCAAGCATTTCCTCATCGTCAACGAGGTCAACCTTGTTCATGAATACAACGATCTTAGGAACGTTCACCTGACGAGCGAGAAGGATGTGCTCACGAGTCTGAGGCATAGGACCGTCAGTAGCAGCACAAACAAGGATCGCACCGTCCATCTGAGCAGCACCAGTAACCATGTTCTTTACGTAGTCAGCGTGACCTGGGCAGTCAACGTGTGCGTAGTGACGGTTAGCAGTCTGATACTCAACGTGAGCAGTGTTGATAGTGATACCACGCTCTTTCTCCTCTGGAGCGTTGTCGATAGAGTCGAATGAACGAAGCTCTGAAAGACCAGCCTTAGCAAGTACAGTTGTAATTGCAGCTGTCAAA
>JAFSBV010000072.1 GCA_017437125.1 Bacteroidales bacterium
TTGGGTCTCACCATAGAAGTCGATCGCCTTCAGAAGCAGAGAGTCAGATTCTATTTTCCCTGTCGCAAGATATTCCGCCTTTGCAATCAATATAGAATACTCGGCCATCGTTTCCTCATCCTCAGGAATCTCCAACGCCTTTAGCGCTCGAAATGCACTATCCGGCTTCTCTTTAATGACTACCTTCACATCGTTCAGCAATTTGCGTGTCTCACTCATCTCGCCACCTTCTCGCTCCTTACAGGCAACGAAACAAACAAGTGACAGCAATGCAACAACAATTCTCCTTATATATTTGCTCATAATTTATGCTCTCTGATTCCATCGGCAAAGATAGCAAATCTAATCAATAAAAACTCCGGCCAGAAGACTCACGTTCTATGACCGGAACAGTAGTAATGATTAACCTGAGATGAAGTTATCTATGATTCTAGCTCATTCTACTGTCATACAATAGAAGTCCTTTCCGTCTTGGCTGATTATTGATGAATCATCTTCGGACACTCCGATGGATGAAATACATCTGTCAAGTACATATATGTCTGTAATATTTCCCTCCCAATCAAATCTGATGATTCTTGATTCACCCTTGCCTGATTTAGTCAGACTTTCTGCTTCTGCGAAACTCATTCCCCAATAAAGGGCATAGATATGGAATGAATTGGATGTGATGTCTTTAAACTGAACTGCATTCTGTTCCCATAAGTCCGCACCTTCTGTAATTAACTCTCCTGACTCTGTATCCGGAAGAACAACATTGAAATTCGTTCCATCCGTTACATCAATGAATTGCACAGCCGGAAACATCTGGAAAGCGAATGCACCTATACCTCTGCCGGAATCGAAGGTCATTCTGCCAAAGTTTACAGTCCAAGACGGATAAGCACTGTCATATACAATCCTTGTTACTTCAGTTATATCCACGCTTCCTGCATCATTATGTGAAAGATATAGCCCCTGTATGCCATCCTTAGGCTGTCTCCCGATGAAAAGGTATTCATTTGGTGCATTGTGAAATACCTGCCTTGCCTCCATTACCATTTCATATGGAGCACTTGCTCCGTTAGTTATGACATTGTCACCATTCGCCTGTGCGCTCCCGTCGCTATTGACGTGATAGACAGCCGGTTCATCTCTCCCGCTTACATATAGAGCCCCTTCTGCATCTGTAAATAACAATGGTACGAAGACCTGATAATAACCGTTGTCCTTTTTGAAATATTCCTTTTCAAAGTTTATCGCCACTTTCTCCTCGTCTATGCTGTAACGGCTCACGAACTGCTGTCCCCAACCTTCTCGTGTCTCATAAGTTATATAGATGTCGTCCTTATAAAACCTTATCTCTGATACATTCGATATGTCTGGCAACGAATCTACTTTAATCCTCCCAAGATCGGCTGATGTCACCTTGTATTTGTTATTATTGAAACATCCGCTACTGAGAGTTATTGTCACGATGCACACAAGCATCTTCAAGCAAGTTGTCCTTACCATCTTATCTAAGTTCTATGGGTTCATACAAATTTTCCTTCTCATTGTTTTCTGGCGCTCCGAACGATCCGTCGCTTCTGGCAACCATCAACCTGGAACCTGATGTCGTCAGAAAAGTCATAGGCTGACGCATCATCCTTCCTATAGTCTTGTCTGCCTCCTGTCTGCTGCATCTGATTTCCTTTTCATACGTAAATATTTTCGTTCAAAGTGCCATTTCTGACACTCAAGTTTAACTTTTACAAACAATTACGCAGCATTAAGACAAATCAAAAGAATGCACTCATAACCTTACAAGTGCGATGGCTGATCCAAAAGACAA
>JAFSBV010000044.1 GCA_017437125.1 Bacteroidales bacterium
GAATTATTCATATCATTGATTGTTAATGGTTTATAGATTTGAGTAAAACTTTTCCTTATCGGTTCCGCAGTCCACATATCCGAGACTCGGTGCGACTACCTGCTCGAAATCATCGTCTATCCAGAAAGGCATGTACTGCATCTCGACATTTCCTGGTATCCATTCCTCGTGAATCGTACAGATGGTATCTCCACTGAACTCGCAATCCAGTCCGCGGTTCCTGTTGACATATCCCTTGGACTCCAGAGTCTTCCTTATCTCCGGAGTATTCTTCCTTATGAATGCCTGTCTTGCCATAGTGTCATTTCTTGAACTTGCAGGTGCATTCGTCTGCGAAGCTGTAATAACTTCCTGCTCCGATGATGATATGGTCGAGCATCTGCATCTCCATTGTCTTGCAGGCATTCGTGACCAGCCGTGTCTGGTTGATGTCCGAGATACTCGGTGTAGGGTTTCCTGAGGGATGATTATGGAACAGGATGATGTTCGATGCATTCTTGCTCAGCGCATGCGCAATGATATGCTTGTGACTGATATTTACAGCATCCAGACTACCCTTGAAGAGCATCTCAAAGGAGAGAAGCACATTATTCCTATTCAGATATGCCACCCAGAGTTCCTCATGATCAAGGGCACTCAGTCTGGCAGCTGCCACTTCTACGGCATCTTGAGACCGTCTGATGCTCTTTCCAGTGATATCCTCCCGGATGCTCACATATGCTGTCACCACATCTCTGAGAGCGTTCACCTTTTCTGTCTGCGCTTTTGTCAGTCCGTACAGCTGAGGATTGAAGTTCTCGCTCAGCAGTTCATCGAGCCCTACCTGCTCCTTGAGCTTCAGGCCCAGTCTTTCCAATGCTTGCATAGTATTCTTCCTTGATGGTTTGACTTGAATTCAAAGCACCGGAAGGTGGCTGACTACTTTACGGCAAGGAGCGGCGGGGTGAATACTATCCGCAGGATGGAGATTCTCACCGGCGAACGAAGTGCCCCTTGACGAAAGGATGGCAGCCTCCACCTTCGCGACGAATTCAGTCATCCATCATGGAGAGGGCCGTTCACGGTCCTTTCATACGCCTGTAACCTTTTCATCACGTCATCCTTTCCTTTTCAACGGGAGCATATATGATTATGCTATGAGAGGATGGCTTATCTTTGCTTATCTGGTTTTCGATCTCCTTTACAATCAGTTGATGAACTGGAGAATATGAACTGTCTGTTCCTGTATGTGGGACATATTGAATACGTAAATGGGACATATTGAATACCAAATCAGAGTCCACCTGGGACTTCTTGAATACCAGATCAGCCAAGTGGGAAAGATTTATTCGAGTATTCCCATTTACTACGTTAAAGGCAACTGACCAACCACTTACGGGTAAAGTGTTAATCGGTCTTTGACCGATTAATTGTATAATATTATCCGGAAAATACCTTCAAATGGGACATTTTGAATACTGATTTTTATATCTCTTCAAGACTCTCGCCGCAAGCTAATAGTATAAAGTTTCTAATGTTTTGTAAAATTATTTCATATCTTTGCCCCAAGCATTTATCACTATGACCAAGAAGCTGATCACTCTTCCGGCCCCGGAATCGGGCAGGACTTCCAGGCAGGTCGTGCAGTCCTACATCTTCACTACGGCCATCTATGACTTCAATGTCTATGAGAAGCGTGTGCTGTATAACCTCGTCAAGCTAGCCCAGAGCCAGATAGAAGGAGTGAAGCTTTCTGAAAGTCTGTATCGGATAGACCATGCATACAAGGAGTACGTGCTGATCGAGCTACCGATGTCCGACTTCCTCACGGACGGAGAGGACAAGAATCACTCCCGTATCAAGGCCGCACTGAAGTCACTTCATCAGAAGACCTTCACCTACTGCGATGACGGGGTATGGGAATGCTTCTCCATAATAGCCAACCCGCGCATACGCCTCCGTTCGTCCAGAGTATCATTCATCGTGGACGCCAGGGTATGGGATGTCCTTCTTGACTTCACAAGGGGATTCTCGCGCTACGACCTCGAGGTCGCATTTACCCTCGAGAGCAGCTATTCCATGAGGATATACGAAATGCTGGCCGGCCAGACTGACCCGATAGCATATTCTATTGATTCGCTCAGGAAGGAATTCGGCCTAGAGGAGAAGTACCGTCTCAACAAGGACTTCATAAGGAGAGTCATAGAGTCCGCAAAGAACGAGCTCGACACGAAGTCTCCTGTGACATTCACCTACCGTCCGCTCAAGGACGGTAAGAAGATAACACGAATCCTGTTCTTTCCCGTCAGACATCCGGAGAGGTTTCCCAAGGACGCATTCTTCAAGGAGAGCATACGCAGGTACGGGTCAGGAGCCCACCTCTCTTCCGAAGAGAACAGGATGCTTCTTGAGATCGGCTTTTCACGGACAGGCATCAGGAACAACCTTGAACTGTTCCTCCAGTGCAAGGAACGGCTTGACTTCATATACGAGCTGGCGCTCATCAGCGGCAAGGCCAGAGACAAGAGGAATCCTTGCGGATGGTGCATAAAGACTCTCAAGGGCAAACTTGATGACCTCAGAGATGAGTAGTTTATAAAACTAAGTTTTATAAGAAAAATTTTCCTTAAAATCATTTGCTTTTACATTAGTTTCTTTATACTTTTGCGGTCAGCAAGTAAAAAGTTTCTAATGAACGGTAAAAGCCATATATGCTATCGGGCCGCTTCACTGGCCATGATACTTCTATGTCTGATCTCCTCTATATGCAGTGCTCACGCACAGCGTACGATGAAAGGTCAGGGCATGCTGACGGCCGGAGCCACATCTGGCATCACGAGGATGCTTGACATGGGCGCGGAAGTCAGCTACGGGCAGTACCTGCTCAAAGGATACTGGTACACTGCAGCGAGTGTGGCGTCACACAAGATAAGAACCTCCGGAGCATATCTCATGAGGTACATCGACCTCCTCGGCGGAGGCGGATACATGCATCGTCTCGTGTCCACCCGCTCAAGGAGCATCAGCCTGTATGCAGGCGGCGGAGCCTTCCTGGGTTATGAAATCTATGACCCGGCTGGCGAACTCCCGTCCAGCATATCAACCGGTCTGGCTGCCGGTTCATTTCTTTACGGTATCTCCGCACGTGCGGAGGTGGAGTTCTTCATCACGGGGCGTCTCGCCGTTTCGGCATCAGTATGTGCCCCTGTCAACTTCTCATCGCCGGTCACGCTATTCAGACCGGCTCTCCTGATGAGTCTGCGGTATAACATTTAGTGAAAACCAAATGTAATCTTCCGACAGGCGTTCTGCCTGTCACATTCACACACACATCATTCTTAACAAGCAGATTCGCCGGGAGGTGCATCTGCTTTCCAAAAGAAAGAGTTAGCAAACCAAATATTTTTCATGTTACACATCATCAACAGTCCCGTCGTGAGATGCGACTGTTTTACCTGAAGAATCAAAGTAAAAGATATGAAGGCAAGACTTATCATCACACTCATCCTAGCGGCCATGCCGCTGATGACCTTTGCCCAGAACTGGTCCGTATCCACCAATCTTGTGGACTATGCCAGCCTCGGGACACTGAACATAGAGGCCAGTGCCGGCATCGCCAGGCGCATGACCGCCGTAGCATCCGTAAGGGTCAACCCGTGGACCTTCCACAAGGGAGACTATGACCGTCAGATGCAGAACCGCCACCAGACATATGCCGCAGGAATCCGCTACTGGCCGTGGCATATCTACTCGGGCTGGTGGATATCCGGAATGGTCCAGTACCAGGAGTACAACAGAGGAGGCATCATCTCCCAAAGGACAGAAGAGGGAGATGCCTACGGGCTCAGTGTCGGCGGCGGATACTCGCTCATGCTCCATGAACATCTGAATCTGGATTTCGGACTGGGGCTCTGGGGAGGACAGAAGACATATGTCACATACGCCTGTCCGTCATGCGGCAAGATCACCGGCAAGGGGTCCAAATGGTTCCTGGCCCCGAACGAAATCAGGGTTTCCATCGCATACATCTTCTAAAGACCATCAGCCATGAAGATCTGGATAGGAGAAAAATTCATCGACAGCGCATACTTCAGGACATGGTGCCTAAACGAGGAACTGCATCTGGTCTATTTCATCTATCAGCCAAAGAGCGGATATCAGGGAGAGTTCTCCCTCCCGCTGCTGTTCAGCAGCGCAGAGGAGGCCAAGCGTTTCTACGACGAGAGCTGGAATGCAATTGCCGACGGAGGAGACGCCATCTGGTGTCTCGACGACAAGGCGACATTCTGCTGGAAGCTCTACTTCCGCATACATGCCCAGAAGCTTAAGGAACGCAAGTCAAAGAAGAACAAATCAAAGAAACATGAAGATACTGACAAGACAAGGCAGCCTGAGAACGGAACTGTTCAAGGAAGTGATGCTCCACGAAAGGCTTGGTATCATCGCCTTAAACTACTCCTACCGTTACGAGGAAGACGGGGAGCAGGCGACGGAGTACA
>JAFSBV010000021.1 GCA_017437125.1 Bacteroidales bacterium
GGAAGCACGGGAGCAGCATACAAGGCATCGGACTACTCTGCATTCGGAAATGAGTCCGCAGCGTCTTCGGTGCAGACCTCTGCTGTTCCGTCAGGCATGACCCTCCGCGAGGCCTACACCGGCAAGGAGGACCAGACCCCGAACTTCGGCACGTCCTACACCGACTTCGGAGCAAGGCAGTACAGTCCGACCCTCCGCAGATGGATGGTTCCCGACCCGATGTCGGAGAAGTACTACGGAACGAGCCCGTATGCCTTCTGTGCCAACAATCCGGTGAACTTTGTGGATCCGGATGGGAAGTTCCCCGACATGATCTGGGATATTGCAAGTGTCGGATTCGGTGTCCACAGTCTCGTCGGCAACATCCAGTCGGGCAATGTGCGTGGAGCCATAGGAGACGGTATCGGAATCGTTGTTGATGTCGCCGCTGCGGCGCTGCCATTCATTCCTGGTGGAGTCGGTGCTGCAAGAGCTGGAGCGAAGGTGGTGAATGCAGCTGATGATGTCGCAGATGCAGCAAAGGGTGTCAAAGTAGCGAAAGGTAAGGAAATAGCAAAAGGATCTAGCAGTGCTGTTCGAAATTCGGAATCTTCAATAGTTAAGACTAAACTTTTTAAAGGTGGCGAAACAGCAGATACTAAATTAGGCAGGCAGATGCACAAAGTCTATAATCCCGGAGACGAATATATAAAAGAATTTAGACTTCTAAGTGGCAAAAGAGTGGATGCTGTAAGTATAGAGAAAGGAGATATTAGAGAACTTAAGCCTAATAATAGCAAGGCTATTAAGAGAGGCGAGAAACAGGCACAAACATATATGAATGAGTTGCAAACTTTATATCCAGATATTAACTGGGAATATAATATTGATTTATATAACAAATAGAATATGAGAGACATTGATAAGATAGTAAAGGATGTATTGATTCACAAAGGTTTCGTTTATAAGAAAAGTTCATGGTATAGAATATCAGATGACCTTATTCAAATTATCAATTTTCAGAAATCTCAATTCTCAAATAAATATTATTTAAATATAGGCATCGATGAAAAAGAAGGACAGGATTATACATTTAAAGCCGAATACCTGTTTCCGATAAGGTTGCGAGTAAATATGATATTATCAGATAAGCAATTAATAGATGCTCTGGATTTTGAGAAAGCTTATTCCGAAATAAGTAGAAAAGAGAAACTGGATAATCTGATTATTAAAAGTATAAACTTTTTAGATAGTGTTAGCAAATGGGAACAATTGAAATCAGCAATGAATAGCAACTCGCATCTGATACATCATGCATTTATCACCAAATCATTTATTGAAAAGATTAACTCATAAAAAGCATATAAGTTATTATAATTTTAAAACAGAGATATAGTATTCTTTCTGACGGACAGGTAAACAGCCTGTCCGTCATTCTTTATATAATCATCTATGTATCGTGGCCGGAAGCGGCATTCAGACGGCCGACACCCTGAACATGTGGAGATACTCATATAATTACGCGGGAAGATGTGGATGAGATGAACGGAGAAAGCGGATGAAGATCTGTTGCGAAGCGGACGTCAGCCCTCCCAGATCCGCTTCGTGGCCTAAAAACATGACAATCAGAGCATTTGCTTGCCGCGAGGCGGACGTGAGACCTCTCAGAACGGCTTCGCGATATCGCGGCTAAAACCTCGACCTTGTCGGAAACATCTCCCGTAAACATCTCCCGTAACGGAACATGAATGACGATACAACTTTGTCAAATTATTCCTATCTTGCAGACTGTACGAAACTTGAGGCGGTTGACGGCAGTGACGGAGGATTGGTTTACAGGGGCCCGTTCGTTTACAGGAAGAGTCCGGGCGGCAGTTCATTGACATTGGAGAGCGTAGCGTTCGGAAAAAATCACCCTTGTGAGTGGTTGCGCAGAAACATTTGTGTCAGGATGCTCGGAATACCATAATATTTATTATATTTGCCAAGATTTGAAACTAAATGTTAACATTATAGAATAATAGATCAATTATGAACTTTTTGACTAACGACAAGCTCGTGATCGTAGGTGCCGGCGGCGCTATCGGATCAAACATGGCTCAGACAGCTCTCATGCTCGGCCTCACTCCAAACATCTGCCTTTATGACATCTATGGTCCAGGCGTAAACGGTGTTGCAGAGGAACTCTATCACTGCGCATTCGAGGGTGCAAACATCACATGGACAACTGATCCTGAGGTTGCTTTCACAGGTGCAAAGTACATCATTTCATCAGGTGGTGCTCCTCGTAAGGAGGGTATGACTCGTGAGGACCTCCTCAAGGGTAACTGCCAGATCGCTGCTGAATTCGGTGACAACATCAAGAAGTATTGCCCTGATGTCAACCACGTGGTTGTTATCTTCAACCCGGCTGACGTGACAGCTCTTACAGCTCTCATCCGCTCAGGTCTGAAGCCAAGCCAGCTTACTTCACTTGCTGCTCTCGACTCTACACGTCTCCAGTCAGCAATCGCAAAGGAACTCGGCGTTCCTCAGTACAAGGTAGAGAATGCACGTACTTACGGTGGTCACGGTGAGGCTATGGCAGTGTTCGCTTCAAAGATCACTGTTGACGGCAAGCCGCTCGCAGAGTACAATATTCCTGAGGACAGATGGGCTGAGATCAAGCACGCTACTATTCAGGGTGGCTCTAACATCATCAAGCTCCGTGGCCGTTCTTCATTCCAGAGCCCTGCTTATCAGTCAGTTCTCATGATCCAGGCTGCCATGGGTGGTCCTGAGTTCCACTGGCCTGCAGGATGCTATGTAAACACTGAGAAGTATCAGAACGTTCTCATGGCTATGCCTACAACAATCGACGCTACTGGTGTTCACTTCGGTGAGGTTACAGGTTCTGAGGAGGAGATCGCTGCTCTCGACGCATCTTACGCACACCTCCAGGTTATGCGTGACGAGATCATCAACCTCGGCATCATCCCACCAGTATCAGAGTGGAAGACTATCAATCCTAACCTCTAACAGAAGGCGAAAAGTCCCCGGGATTGTCATCCTGAGGAGGGGCAAAGTCCCGACGTGAGGATTAAAAAACAAAAAAGTGCAAAATTTTATTAAAAAGTTTTGCACTTTTATTTTTTGTGCCTATATTTGCAGTCCCAAATGAAAGGGAAACATAATCGGGGTGTGGCGCAGTTGGCTAGCGCATCTGGTTTGGGACCAGAGGGTCCTGTGTTCGAGTCACAGTACCCCGACTTACAAGGAAAGCAACTGTCTGGAATTCAGACGGTTGCTTTTTTCTTGTTCTGCATCTTGCTCTGCAATACAAAATAATTGCGTATATTTACGCTGTTAACCACATTTCTGTATAAATATCATGAAATCTCATCTTACATTAGGAATCCTCATTGCATTTGCAGTTATCGTGTCCTGCACAGGTAATGCTCAGACAGGAGTCATCACCGAGCCGACAAGTGCCGTCACAAATGTTCCGGGAGCGGAATATCCCAAGATAAATCCGGATCTGACCGCTGTATTCCGCAATGATATGCCGGAAGCGGAATCTGTTTCTGTCAATATAAACGGCAAATCCTATCCTATGACGAAAGGGAAGGATGGAAAGTGGGAAGTGACAACAGAGCCTCTCGTTCCGGGTTTCCATTATTATACAATGACTGTGGACGGAAAACGTGTTTCTGACCCTAACAGCCGTCAGTATTTCGGTTCTTTCTTCTGGTCCAGCGGCATAGAGGTTCCGGAAGCCGGTGTGGATTATTATCTCGAGAAGGATGTCCCTCACGGAGAGATCATGCTTGTAAGGTATGATTCCGAACTGACAGGTGAGGTCAGGACATGCTATGTCTATCTTCCTCCTCAATATGCATCCGAACCGGAGCGACGCTTTCCTGTGCTTTATCTGATGCACGGTGCGGGAGAAGATGAGACCGGATGGGCTACACAGGGCCTGATGGGCAATATCATGGACAATCTGATCGCAGAAGGTGAGTGCGAGCCTATGATCATTGTCTGTGAGCGAGGCACTGCCGTCCTGGCTGGATCAGAGCCTGCAAAGGGCTTCAACCTCTTCAATTTCGATGCATTTGAAAAGGTTATGGTCGAAGAGACCGTGCCTGTGTTTGATTCACGCCTGCGCACCATAGCCGACCGTGACCATCGTGCGATATGCGGTCTTTCACTTGGTGGTTTCCAGTCATATACGATCGGTCTGAACCATCCGGATCTTTTCGGTTGGATCGGTGGATTCAGCGGCTCCGGTCGTGGTCCGTATGACCGTCGTGACTCAGAGATGTATCCGACATCATTGAATGAAGACTACCATCTTCTTTATCTAAGCATAGGTACCGATGAGCCTGAAGGCATGTATCAGGGAATATATGATCTGCACGTCGCTTTGGACAGTCTTGGTGTGAATCATGTATATTACGAATCTCCGGGAACAGGCCACGAATGGCTCACATGGCGTCGTTCGCTCCATCAGTTCGCCCCAATGCTTTTCAGATAGTCTATGATACAGGCAAAAGGAATAGAAAAATCCTTCGGTACATTGAAGGTGCTGAAGGGAATTGATTTCACTGCCGGGAAATCGGAGGTGGTCTCGATCATGGGTGCTTCGGGCGCAGGCAAATCCACATTGCTTCAGATACTCGGAACATTATCGACCCCTGATTCGGGATCGCTGGTCATAGATGGGACAGATGTGCTCCAGCTGAAAGGAAAGGCCATGGCGGAGTTCAGGAACAGGAAGATAGGCTTTGTCTTTCAGTTCCATCATCTCCTGCCTGAGTTTACCGCTTTGGAGAATGTGATGATTCCCGCATTCATTGCAGGAAGGTCGAAATCCGATGCAGAGACTGCTGCAAAGGCTCTTCTTGCCGATCTCGGACTGGCTGACCGTATAGGCCATAAGCCTTCCGAACTTTCCGGAGGAGAACAGCAGAGGGTTGCGATAGCACGTGCCCTGATAAACAATCCTTCCGTACTTTTTGCTGACGAGCCATCCGGCAATCTTGATTCAAAGACGAAGGAGGAGCTTCACAAGCTTTTCTTTACACTCAGGGACAAGTACGGTCAGACTATAATAATCGTCACCCATGATCCGGATCTGGCGAAGATGTGCGACAGATCGCTGTATATGGTTGATGGTCAGTTTGTTTGATATGGGCATATTCCGGTTCAAGTATTTCAATGTCGTAAATGAGCGCAGCGCCATGAAGGTTAACACCGATGGCGTGTTGCTCGGGGCGTCCATGACCATAAGGCCGGAG
The DNA here is from genome assembly GCA_017437125.1 of Bacteroidales bacterium. Lineage (GTDB taxonomy): Bacteria > Bacteroidota > Bacteroidia > Bacteroidales > UBA932 > Cryptobacteroides. The sequence continues at coordinate 5,259 of JAFSBV010000021.1, forward strand.
GACAGGAGGTTTCTGGATATAGGGACAGGGACCGGAACCATCGCGCTGATGGTGGCGCAGAGATTCTCACGTCTCGCTCCGCTCAGCGAAGCTACTCTGAAAAACGACGAAGCACGACTGAAAGATCGAGAGTCGGATTGTGATGACGGGAAAATGCGGTGCGGCAGCTACGGAGGGGATATGATGATCGATGCCATTGATGTCGATGAGCCGTCAGCCGAAGAGGCGGCGATGAATTTCAGGAATTCTCCGTGGAACGGAAATATGAAGGCTCATCATATGTCTCTTGAAGAATTTGCGGCATCATCTGATGCGGAATATGATCTGATTTTTTCGAATCCGCCGTATTTCGAGGATTCTCTGACGGCTCCGGATGAGAGGAAAAGCACTGCCAGGCATACCTCGGAAGGCCTTTCATACAGGGATATATTTGAATTTGCTGCAGACAGGACTACGGAACATGGCAGAGTCGCTCTTGTCCTTCCGGCCGATCAGGAGACAGGATTGTGCAGGTATGCACGAATGTGCGGCTTCCATCTTTTCAGAATCATCCGTGTCAGGACTGTTCCACGCAAGAATCCCGTCAGAATCATAGCCGAGTTCTCGAAAATTCGTTGCGCGGAGCCGGAAGATCTTACCCTTACTATACAGAATGAGGGAAAATATACTCAAGAGTATCTTTCCCTCACCCATGATTTCTATCTGTTTGCCTGATTATCTTCGGCTTCCGGGTCCTTCATGCAGCTTGCGGATGTGCTGTCTTCTGAATTTTTCTTCAGCAACAAATATCTTGGCTACCTTTTTGTCTGTCAATATCTTACGATATTTTTCGACGGACTCGTTGCGTATATCGTCCTGTTTTCCCAAAGCGGTCATGTATCTTTCCAGACACTTGCTGATCTCCTTGTCGGCCTTGTTTTCGTTCAGTGCCTTCTCCAGCTCCATATATGAAGCGAATGTCTCATGCATGGCCTTGTCCAGCTCTTCACTGACCATGTTATATATCGGCCAGAACTTCTGAGCTTCATCCGGAGTCAGACCTATCTCCATTGTCAGGAATGCGATCTTTTCGCTCTGCATTCTCTCTTTCCAGTCACCCTTGTCGTTAAACTGTGCTGAAACCTTTATGCTGCTTGCCAGGAAAATTACTGATACTGACAGCAGTATTGTTAAAAACCTGTTCTTCATGATGCAACTATTTTGACAATTCTATTTCTTCAACAGTAACTCCCGAATAAATGAGATAGTTTATTATATCCTCATTCTCAATTTCGGCATCGGCGATCTGAGAACCGTATGCCATCTCATATTCAACGGTATTCATCATGTCTCCTGAAAAGACGAGGTAATCTTCCTGAGTCATGATTTCAGCAGGTGATGTCTTCTGAAGGAACAACGTTCCGACGGTAACGAGGAATACGAATACTGCCGCCATAGCCACATAAGGCATAAGTCTTTCCGTCAGACTCATCCTGACGCATGGCTTCATCTCTGCCTTGAATGTCTCGAAATATCCTTCGGGAACGCTGTAAGGCATGATTTTCAGCTTAGGCTCCTGAGCCAGTATGTCTGTTTTCAAATCTTTCATATACTCTTTAGACACAATATCAAATCAATGGTTTATAATATGTTCCGAAAAAAACTAAAACCTTTTCAGCATTTCTTCCTTTATCTTGTTATATGCATGATGGTATGATGCCTTGAGGGCTCCTACCGAGGTGTCGGTGATTTCCGATATCTCTTCATATTTCATTTCATCGAAATATCGGAGGCTGAAAACGATCCTCTGCTTCTCCGGGAGCCTCTGAATGGCCTTGTGCAGCTCGCGCTGGAGTTCGTCACCGTTGAAATATGCGTCATCGTCAATCTTTCTTTCAAGTATTCCGGAAGCGGAGTCGAGGGATATCAGAGCCTTGAACTTCTGTTTGCGCAGATGATTGAGTACTTCGTTGGTCGCGATCCTGTAAATCCAGGTGTAAAGTCTTGAATCTCCACGGAAGGCCGGCATGGCGGTCCAGATCTTGATGAATATGTCCTGAAGCAGGTCGTTGGTGTCTTCATGGGAGCATAGAAAACGGCGTACATGCCAATAGAGTCTTTCAGTATAGGCATCCGTTATGCCCCTGAAAGCCTCTTCCGACTGTCCGCAGCCGTAAAGTTCTATGATTCTTTCGTCAGTCACTTTTGTTTAGACGTTCAAAATCCGGAATGGATTAAAACAAAAATAGAGAAAAAATTGCTTTATTTACTATCTTTGCACCGATTATATACTTATAAATGAAGAACACAAGAAACTTTTGCATCATTGCGCATATCGATCACGGTAAAAGTACGCTTGCCGACAGAATGCTGGAGGTGACCGATACTCTCAATGCGCGTGATATGGAGAACCAGGTCCTTGATTCGATGGACCTTGAGAAGGAGAAGGGCATCACCATCAAGAGCCACGCTATCCAGATGGATTATAATTATAAAGGTGAGAAATATACACTCAACCTTATCGACACTCCGGGTCACGTTGACTTCTCATATGAAGTTTCACGTGCAATCGCTTCGTGCGAGGGTGCGCTGCTTGTGGTGGATGCGACGCAAGGTATTCAGGCTCAGACAATTTCGAACCTGTATCTTGCGATAGAACATGATCTTGAAATCATTCCTGTACTCAATAAGATCGATGTGGATTCTGCCATGATTGATGTCGTGACAGATCAGGTCGTTGATCTTCTGGGCTGCAAGCCTGAGGAGGTGCTCCTTGCTTCCGGCAAGACAGGAGAGGGTGTGAAGGAGATCCTTGACGCCATCATCGAGAGGGTTCCGGCTCCGACGGGAGATCCTGAGGCTCCGCTTCAGGCCCTCATCTTCGACTCTGTATTCAATTCGTTCAGGGGCATCATCGCATATTTCAAGGTTGTTAACGGATCAATAAAGAAGGGAGACAAAGTCAAGTTCTTCAATACGGGAAAGGAATATGAGGCGGATGAGATCGGAGTGCTCAAGATGAAGATGCATCCGCGTGACGAGATTCCATGCGGCAGCGTGGGATATATCATATCAGGCATCAAGTCGGCTGTGGAGGTAAAGGTCGGTGATACGATCACTCATCTTTCGAAGCCTTGCAATGAAGCTATCGCCGGATTTGAGGAGGTGAAGCCGATGGTCTTCGCAGGTATGTATCCTGTAGAGACAGACCAGTATGAGGAACTCAGAGCTTCTCTCGAGAAGTTCCAGCTTAATGACGCTTCCTTTGTTTTCGAACCTGAGTCTTCTCTTGCCCTCGGATTCGGTTTCCGATGCGGTTTCCTCGGACTCCTGCATCTCGAGATAGTCCAGGAACGTCTTTTCAGAGAATTCAACATGGATGTGATAACGACGGTTCCGAATGTTTCGTACAAGGTCTATACGACTCAAGGTGAGTGCTTGGATGTCCATAATCCATCAGGACTTCCGGCTCCTACGCTCATCGACAAGATCGAGGAACCTTATATCAGGGCTCAGGTCATTTCGAGGTCTGACTATTATGGTCCGATCATGAAGCTCTGTCTTGATAAGAGAGGAGTGCTTATCAATCAGCATTATCTCACAGCTGATCGTCTTGAACTGACATATGAAATGCCGCTTTCCGAGATTGTCTTTGATTTTTATGACAAGCTCAAGTCTATATCAAAGGGTTATGCATCATTTGACTATCATGTGGTAGGCTTCAAGGAGGCTAAGCTTGTCAAGCTCGATATTCTTCTGAACGGAGATCAGGCCGATGCTCTCTCGACGCTCATACATGCTGACCATGCATATGATTTCGGCCGCAGGATGTGCGAGAAACTCAAGGAACTCATACCTCGCCAGCAGTTCGACATAGCCATCCAGGCAGCGGTGGGTGCCAAGATCATTGCACGTGAGACTGTCAAGGCAGTAAGAAAGGACGTGACGGCGAAATGTTACGGAGGAGATATCACCCGTAAGAGAAAGCTTCTCGAGAAACAGAAGCAGGGAAAGAAGAGGATGCGTCAGATCGGAACGGTCGAAGTTCCTCAGAGTGCTTTCATGGCTGTCCTCAAGCTGGACTAAGTCAATTAAAAAAGGGAAACCTCACGGCTTCCCTTTTTATATATCTTTCAGGATCCCATCGGAATTGCATGAATAGAAATGATGGAGTCCGGTGAAAGAGACGAATAAGATTCTTAACCGAAGGCAAAGATCATCATTCTGATGTTGCAAACGGTTGTAATACTTGTTGTTTTTGTTGTTGTTTTACGTGTTGTAGGGCCTTCAGAGCCGTTTTTTGAAAAATGAATAAGAAATTGGAATCCCTGATCCGCACCAGTGACATCAGCGGTATGTTCCTGTCATTGTCAGGAATTGTCCTTGGCATTCTGCTGGCTGTGTCGGATTATCATGTCGCCTGGGAGCCGGCACTTTCACTCATTCTTACGACAATATTTCTTCATATATATATGTCGTCGGACAGCAGGATATTCCTGGCAGCTTCCGTTGCCGGAGCCATACTTACAGCGTACCTTTCTTTCGGCAGGCTTCTTTCGCTGGAAGCTCTGCTTCTCTTGCTTTTCAGCTGGTTCGTCATCAGACTGGCAAGGGGTACGTCCGGCACAGGTCGTGTGGCAGACTCATTCATAACATGTCTGCTAAAAGGCCCGATAGCTCTGTTCGGAGCATATTTCGTTTGTACCCACACCTTCGGATTCTGGCTGCTGCTTCTGCCGGCATTCTCGATGGGTGTCCTTTGTGTGGCGGCTGACGGGATGGAAGATGGATTCGGAAAGAATATGACCGCAGCACTTGTCGTTCTGGGACTGGCCCTGATATCGGCATATTCGTTCATGAGGATATTACATCCGGCACATTTCATATATGCCGTCATGATACCGGTGTTCCTATTCTATATATATAAGATGTACAAGTCAGAGGCTTCTGTCTCATACAGACCGGCGTTGGCGATATGTACCTTTGCCCTTGCTGTCCTGACGGGACTGGGCTTCATCGGATATCTTTTCTAAGGAACGGGGTCATATCCGTGACCTCCCCACGGATGGCATCTCAGGATGCGTCTGACAGTCAGGTACAGTCCTTTGAAGGGACCGTGCTTCCTGAATGCTTCCAGGGCATATTGTGAACAGGTCGGAGTGAACCGACAGGTCGGCGGCTTGAGAGGGGAGATGCAGACCTGATAGAACCGTATCAGCAGAATGAACGGTGCGATTGCGGCCTTTCTGATGAAGGCGGCTGCATTACTCAGTCGTTGATTCATCGGTCGCTTCTTTTGTTGGAATCGTATGATTTATCTTTTCGATGATCTGACCTACTGCGGCATATATCTCCTCGTAGCTCATGATCTCTTTCGTGCCATACATGAAAAGCACGTCCAGTCCGTCACTGACGGCCAGGTTGTGCTTCTGCTTTCTATAGCTTTCCCTTATCCTTCTTTTGATGAGATTGCGTTTTACTGCCCTCTTGAAGAACTTCTTTGAGACAGATACCATAATCCTGTTCGTACCGCTTCCGCTGTCCTTGAGGCAAAGAAAGCGCATTCCTGACACATTGCCATACTTGCCGCCGTCAAGAAGCTTCGAGATGTTCTTCTTGCCGCACAATCTTTCTTTCTTAGGAAGGGTATTGCAGGTGCTTGTATTCACTTTCAGTTCTTTGAGAGATATAGCTCGAGTGCCTTGGCTACTGAAGGAGCTTCTACTGTAGGTGCCGAGATCTCGATCTCGAGTCCGGCTTCCTGCATTGCTCCGACGATTGATCTGCCGTATGACACAAACTTTATTCCCTCCTGCTTGAAATCAGGCTGGTTCTCGTAAAGCGACTTTACGTCAGCAGGATTGAAGAACACTATGAGGTCGTATGAGTGGAGATCGACATCCTTTATGTTCTGTGATACAGGCTTGACGAATACGGCAGTCTCGAAATCATATTTCTGAGTCTCGAATGCCTTGGTAACGGCATCCTTTGCAGAAGATTCCGAAGTTGCGATAAGGAATTTCTCTCCCTTGTGCTTTGTGCCGATGAGTCCGATGATGGAATCAGGCTTGCCGTCTCCGAAGAAGATCTTCCTCTTGCGATAGACGATATGCTTCTGCAGATAATTGGCTACAGCCTCAGTCGTGCAGAAATATTTCATGGTCTCAGGAACCTTTACGCGGAGTTCTTCGCAGAGCTGGAAGAATGCGTCTATTGTGGATCTTGCTGAGAAAACGATTGCCGTATGATCGAGAATGTTGATTCTCTGAGCACGGAACTCCCTGGAAGTCAAGGGTTCTATCTTGAAAAAAGGCTTGAAGTCGAAGTTGACTCCAAACTTTTCTGCAATGCTGGTATAAGGCGAAGCCGTCGTCGGCTGCTGCTGTGAAATCAGTATGTTCTTTACACTCATCTAACCTAAACAATTAACGCTGAAATCATAAGAATTCCAGTCGGGAGAATTTCAAGGGCGCAAAGGTACAAAAAAGCTGTGAAAAAAGAGCAACCTGAAATAAAAATTTGAGTTTTTCTCAACAGGAAGAGTGCATAGATTGCTGCTGATATCCAAAGCATTGCACTTCTGATGACACCGTCATCAACATTCAGGAATGAGAGGACGCCGCCTGTGAGGATGAGTATCAGAGTAAGTATTATGAAGAATGTGTATGAACATCTTTCAGCAGTCTTTGCCGATTTCCCTGAATTCCTGTGCGTACGCACCGTCATCGACATCATGATCCTGATCCCGCAGTATGCCAGGAATATTCCTATGGTGACAATGGTGCGTACGTTTTCGCCCATGCTGCCCATGAATGCCGGATCATAAAGTCTGAATCTGCCCACTACAAGGCAGAACGGCAATATGCATGCAACGGCGATCATGTCCCTGTCAAGGCTGTTCTTGACGCTTGCTTCCAGATTGACGCTTTCCTTCCACCTCGCCATACAGGCTATCAGGGACGGAAATATGTTGATCAGCCTCTTCAGAAGGGTGATCATGATAATCGTGGATATGAGTGCCAGTATGTCGAACAGCATATCAGTTTCCTCTTTTTGCCTTATATCCCATTTCTTTCAGGAGGGCTACGACGCGGTCACGGAAATCTCCCTGGATGGTGATCTCTCCGTCCTTCGCGCTTCCTCCCACTCCGCATTTCACTTTCAGAGCACGTCCGAGGTCTGCCAGATCATCCTGACTTCCGATGAATCCGGTGACAAGGGTGACCTGCTTTCCGCCACGTCCCTTCCTGTCGATGGACACTATGAGGTTCTGCTTCGATGGCTCGAGCGTAACCTCTTCCTGTACAGTTTCTTCCTCGTATGCAAAGTCGGGATTGGTTGAAAATACCACTCCAAGCCTTTTCTTCCAGTCGTTTTCTGCCATGATTCCAGATGGTTCAAAAATTTATTTTTGCAAATATAGTGATAATCGTCGTATATTTGTAAGTTTGATGAATGTTATATAAGATAATGGATAATAGAAAATTCACATTTTGGAACAGGCTGACCGCGACCCTTATGTTCGTGATTTCGGCTGTCGTCTATCTCATGACCATCGAGCCTACCGCATCTTTCTGGGACTGCGGCGAGTTCATCGCTTCTTCGTATAAACTGGAGGTAGGTCACCCGCCGGGAAACCCTGTGTTCCAGCTCTTTGCGAGATTCTTCACCATGTTCGGTGACAATATGCATGCTGCTGTTGCCGTTAATGCATTCAGCGCGATATGCTCGGCTTTGACGATATTCTTCCTTTACCTTACGATCGTATTTCTTGCCAAGCGTATCGTAAAGCCTTCGTCTGACGGGACATACAGCGTTGCAAAGGCTATCGCCATCTTCGGATCAGGTGCTGTCGGCTCTCTCGCATATACATTCAGCGACACATTCTGGTTCTCGGCCGTGGAAGGCGAGGTATATGCAATGTCGTCTCTGATCACTGCCCTTGTCTTCTGGGCCATGACAAAATGGTACGAGCAGGCTGACCGTCCTTATGCAAACAGATGGATAGTTCTGATATCATTCCTCATGGGTCTGTCTATCGGCATCCACCTTCTCAACCTTCTTGCGATCCCGGCCCTCGTATTCATGTATTATTACAAGCAGAGGGAGAACGGCCACTACAGCTTCAAGGAGTATCTGAAGATATTCCTGGTGTCTGTCGTGATCCTGGCTGTCATCCTTTTCGGAATCATCCCGTATCTTCCGAAGCTGGCGGCATATGTCGATCTCTTCTTCGTGAACACATTGGGACTACCGTTCAACAGCGGTGCCGCATTCTTCATGCTTGCGCTTCTCGGAGCATGTTTCTGGGGACTTTTCCGCACTATGAAGAACCAGAAGGTATTCGCCAATACAGTGCTTCTGTGCTTCACTATGATAGTTGTCGGCTTTTCGCTCTTCACCATCGTGATCATAAGATCCAGCGCCAAGACACCTACAAACGAGTATCAGCCGGATAATCCGTTCACCCTCGTGCGTTATCTCGGACGCGAGCAGTACGGCAGCAATCCTCTCGTATATGGACAGTATTTCGATTCTCCTTATGAGATCGAACATACGAAGTACTGGGCTCCTATGGGTGACAAGTACATCAAGGCGGAAGGCCCTGGCGAGGTTGTCTATACGGACGGAAAGATGCTCTTCCCAAGAATGTGGAGTGGAAACGATCCTAAGCATATATCATTCTATCAGTCATATATGGGCAAGGGCGGAGTGGTCGTGCCTGGTGCAGAGCACAAGAAGCCGACATTCTTCCAGAACCTGACATTCTTCTTCGACTATCAGATGAACTGGATGTACTGGCGTTATTTCATGTGGAACTTCGCCGGCCGTCAGAATGATGTCCACAGCCCTTCTCCTGGCGATATCTTCACAGGAAACTGGGAAAGCGGAATCGGCATTCTTGACGAGATCCGTCTTGGAGACCAGTCCGATGCTCCGGGATATCTGAAAGACAACAAGGGAAAGAACCATTACTATATGCTTCCGCTCATCCTTGGTCTCATCGGCCTCTTCTTCCAGTTCGGCCGTGACAAGAGAGGATGCTGGCTGACCTTCCTCATGTTCTTCATGACAGGAATCGCCATTGTTGTATATCTCAACCAGCCTCCATATCAGGTACGTGAACGTGACTATGCATATGCCGGTTCGTTCTATTCGTTCTCCATATGGATCGGACTTGCTGTCGCAGCTGTTTACAGCTGGCTGGAGGATTCAGGAAGGTTCAAGGGTGCACGTCGCGATACTGTGGCAGCGTCTGCCGTTGTCGTACTTCTTCTCGGAGTACCTGTCCAGATGGCATCGGAGAACTGGGATGACCATGACAGAAGCAACCGTTACACAGCTGTAGAGATGGCGAAGAACTATCTGAACTCAGTCGGCCCGAACGGTATCCTCATAACGCATGGGGACAATGACACATTCCCTCTCTGGTATGCGCAGGAGGTAGAGAACATACGTACCGATGTGCGTATAGCCAACACCTCGCTTCTCGGAACCGACTGGCATATCGACCAGATGAAATATGCTGTCAATGAGTCTGCACCGCTTGATCTCGGAGTGGGTCCGAAGCAGTATCTTTACGGAACAAATGAGTTCGTATATATATATGACACACGCGATACGGCCATCCTTCTTTCGGATGTGATGCGTATTTTCAAGCATCCGGATGCAAAGCTTCCTCTTTCAAGCGGAAAGCAGGTGGATTACATCATGTCGCGCAAGCTCATAGTTCCTGTCAACAAGGAGAATATCCTCAAGTACGGAATTATGGATGAGAAGTACGCAGACCGGATTCCTGATCAGATCACTCTTACTATTCCTAAGGATAAGGACTATCTCACCAAGCCGGAGATTTTCATGCTCGATCTTCTTTCTAACTATCAGTGGGATCGTCCTATCAACCTTCTCAGCATGGGAGGAGATATCAATATCGGTATCAAGGACTATCTCATGTACGAGGGATTCTCATATAAGTTCGTTCCGATAAAGAACAGGATGAAGAGCACTGAAATCGGATTTGCGGATCCGGAGGATCTGTATTACAAGATGAAGAACGTGTTCTCATGGGATGCCCTCAAGCGTACCGACTGGTTCGTGGACTACCAGAACTACTATACATTCTGCGGAGTCCTTTCACAGAGGAGCCTGTTCGTGAATGTGGCTAAGGAAATGCTCAAGATCGGGGATTCTGCCAGGGCTGTCGAAATCCTTGACATGTGTCAGGAGTGTGTTCCGGAGGCTAATTTCCCTCTTGATCTGACCTACCTCGGCTTCTCAAACGAATATATGGTGCTCGATATGGTAGAGACATATTACAAGGCGGGAGCTTCTGACAAGGCTCTGGATCTCTCGAAGAGATTCATAGACAGCATCTTTGAATCAACGGTATTCTTCCTCGAGTATTATGACTTTGCAAAGAGGGAGTTCGAGGCTTGCTACAACTGCATATCGTATGTGGCTGATATTTCAGAACACTTCGGCAACAAGGAATATGCGGCAGAAGTCAGGGACCGCTTCAACACCTTGCTTGATATAGAGGAATAGACTTTTTTTGGGGGGGGCACGAGGTCATTGTTTCGTGACATCCTCAATAACCACCGACGGACTGTGATCCGCGAAGCAGAAACAAAAGGGAAATGCTTCGCTCTATCACAGTCCGTCGGTAGTTGGTAGTTTTAACAGCGGTTCCAGTGAATTCCTGCAGGACACACTTCACTAAAACATCAATGCTGCCCCGATATTTTGGCAATTCGGTTTGTTATAGTGAATGTAAGCATGTTAAAGTTCACCAGAGGTGCTGATAGTGCGGATATATTCTCTGTCCGTTACGTTCAGGAGTAACAAGTTCTTGAGTGGGGCTTGCTTTTTACAGATTATGCTTTAGTCAGAGTCTGGACAGAAAATGCTCTGAATCTGCCCGAGGTGTGTCGGAAATCTATATGGTTTGCATGTTTGGGGAAGAGCTTGGCTGTTTATTGCCAGAAATCTGTCCAAGCTGTAATGTTAGGGAGCACCGTATGTTTTAGGCGAATTATTAACTTCGTGGTATCCTGATGACATTCTGAATTTGGAGTGGAGGCGGGTGTTTCAGTGAGTGGCTGAACATGGGAACTCCGGTTAAACTTAGTTTGGAGTCCGCTCTATATCCCGTTGAGCGGAAAATCGGTCCGGAGTGTTCTCCTGTCGCTCTTCGGCCATGGAAAATCAGCCGTTGAGCGGCAAGAGCGGCTATTCACCAGATTCTTCGCTCAACGGAAATGTATGAAAAACAGAACCTCGTCCGGGAATTCTGACATTTTTCCGGACGAGGTCCTGTGTTCTGATGGTAGAGCTTGGAATCTTCTATCTCGCGAGTCTTACGAAGACGCTCAGCGGTAGGTTCTTGCCATAGGAGTCACGGAGGACGAGCTCTCCGAAGTCGAGGGATTTGTAGGCGTTCTTCAGGCAGAAGGCCTGCTTTACTATGGTCTCTCCGAGGACTGCGGAATAGCCGTTTGAGTAGAGATTGAGAACCATGAAGCTGTCCTGTGGTGCAAGGATGGCTGCAACGCACTGGAGCATCTCGTTAAGGCACTCGTCAAGCTTCCATTTCTCTCCGTCCGGGCCATGGCCGTATGCAGGCGGGTCGAGGATGATTCCCTGATATGTGTTGCCTCTCTTTGCCTCTCTACGGGCGAATTTTAATGCATCCTCGACAATCCATCTGATGTTGTCCAGACGGCTTGCCTCCATGTTTCCGCGTGCCCATGTGACTACCTGACGTACGGAATCCAGATGGGTCACGTCTGCTCCGGCTGCCTTAGCTGCGAGAGATGCGGCTCCGGTATATGCGAAGAGGTTCAGAACGCGTGGTTTCGGCTTGCCTTCAGCCTCAGCCTTTTCGACGAGGGCGCGGGTCTGCTTATAGATATATTCCCAGTTTGATGACTGCTCGGGGAATACTCCGACGTGCTTGAAGGAGGTGAGTCCGAGGCGCAATGAGAAGTTAAGGCCTTCCTGGGCTCCGTTGTAACGGATATACCATTGATCGTCCATCTTCTTCTTGCGTTCCCATGTTCCGCTGTCTTCCTTGCCGGCCTTTCCGAAGCCAGCACCGGTCTTGAAACGGGTGTGGATCAGCTTGTTCCATTCGCCTTCTGAAAGCGATTTGTCCCATAGAGCCTTCGGCTCAGGGCGTGCCATGATGAACGGACCGAATCTTTCGAGCTTTTCGAAATTACCGGAATCAATGAGTTCGTAGTCTTTCCAGAATGCGCCAGGGCTTTCAATAGTCATCATAATGCGTTGAAAATTTGCGCAAAGATACACTTTTGTGGAAACTTGTACATGAAAACCTTCGTTTTTGTGGCTAATTCCAACAGCAATGTGCCAGGAGATCATTTCCGACGACCACCGAGCACGCCGATCCTGCTCTGACATGGCTGTGGGACATATAAGTGTGCTTGGTGGTCGATATTTTAGACCTCTGGGCACATTTGAAAAGTACTTTTTTACGGACGGAGTTTTGTTTTGTATTGTATTTCACCGAAAATTGCTAAATTTGCTCGGATTTAGGAAATATTAACAAACATACTATACAATTATGCAACAGTTTATCGACAACTACGATTTCACAGGCAAGAAGGCCATTGTCAGAGTTGACTTCAACGTTCCACTCAACGAGAAGATGGAGATCACTGACGACACACGTATCCGTGCAGCTATCCCTACACTCAAGAAGGTACTTGAGAAGGGCGGAGCTGTTATTGTTATGTCTCACCTCGGACGTCCTAAGGGAGTTACTGAGAAGTTCTCTCTCAAGCACATCCTCGGTCGCGTTGAGGAACTCCTCGGAGCTCCTGTAAAGTTCGCTGACGACTGTCAGGCTGCTGATGCTCAGGTAGCTGCCCTCAAGATGGGTGAGTGCCTCATACTCGAGAACCTCCGTTTCTATGCTGAAGAGGAAGGAAAGCCAAGAGGCGAGTTCGCTACTGACGAAGAGAAGAAGGCTGCAAAGGCTGTTGTAAAGGAGAATCAGAAGGAGTTCGTGAAGAAGCTTGCTTCTTATGCTGACTGCTACATCAACGATGCATTCGGTACAGCTCACCGTGCTCACGCTTCTACAGCCCTCATCGCTGACTACTTCCCTAACGACAAGATGTTCGGTTATGTGATGGAAGGTGAGATCAAGGCTATCGACCACGTTCTCAAGACTCCGGAGCACCCTGTGACTGCAATCGTGGGTGGTGCAAAGGTATCTTCAAAGATCACTATCATCGAGAAGCTCTTCGACGCAGTTGACAACATGATCATCGGCGGTGGAATGGTTTATACATTCAAGAAGGCTCAGGGCGGTCAGATCGGACGTTCGCTTTGCGAGGACGATCAGATGCAGCTTGCTCTCGACACTCTCAAGAAGGCTGAGGAGAAGGGCGTGAAGATCTATCTCTCAAAGGAGGTTGTGATCGCAGACGATTTCTCTAACGATGCTAATACAAAGATCTGCCTCAACTCAGAGATTCCTGACGGTTGGGAAGGTATGGATGCAGCTCCAAGCACTCTCGCTATGTGGGAGGAGGTTCTCATGAACTCAAAGACTATCCTTTGGAACGGTCCTGTAGGTGTATTCGAGATTCCTGCATTCGCAAAGGGTACAAACCGCATCGCCGAGATTCTTGCAAAGGCAACTGCTGAGAACGGAGCATTCACACTCGTAGGTGGTGGTGACTCTGTAGCAGCTGTAACTCAGATGGGTTATGCAAACAAGGTAAGCTACGTTTCAACTGGTGGTGGTGCAATGCTCGAGTATCTCGAGGGCAAGGAGCTCCCAGGTATCGCAGCTATCCGCAAATAACATAACTGCACTTAGTGCATTTTCATGGTGAAAGTGCGCGCGGTACCCTGAAAAAGAGGGGACCGAGCGCACTTTTCCTATGTTTTTGCACTTGATACTCTCTGATAGATGTAGTTTTTTGCAGGAATCCGTGTCTAAATGTTATCTTTGCAGGATTAAAGCAGAAATATTATGTTGGAAACGTTGGTAGTCAATTGGCATATGAACCCGGAGCTGTTCAGCATCGGGCCTTTTTCGGTGAGGTGGTATTCATTGCTTTTCATTTCGGGATTCATCCTCGGATGGTTCATTTTCAAGTGGTTCTTCAAGAGGGAGGGTGTGCCTGTAACGCTTCTTGATCCGCTTCTCTACACCCTTCTCATCGGTACGATTGTCGGTGCCCGTCTGGGTCACTGCCTCTTCTATCAGCCGGATTATTATCTCGGAAGCTGGCAGGGATTCACGGAAATATTCATGCCGTGGAAAGGAGGCCTCGCGAGTCATGGCGGTACTATCGCCCTCTTTATTGCAATGTGGTGGTTTGCAAGGCATTACGGGAGGAAATATGATTTCGATTTCGTCTGGATCCTTGACCATCTGGCAATAGCGGTATGCTTTGCCGCCACATTCATCCGTCTCGGAAACCTCTGCAACTCCGAGATATATGGAGACGTGACAACCCTTCCATGGGGATTCGTTTTCGAACTCAGGGGAGAGACCGAACCTAAGCATCCTACCCAGCTCTATGAGGCTCTCAGCTACTTCCTGCTGGGAATTTTCCAGATCCTGATGTATAAATACAGGCTTGACAAGCTTCACAGAGGATTCTTCATCGGTACGTTCTTCATCGGATGCTTCGGCATGCGCTTCCTCATCGAGTTCATCAAGGAACCTCAGGTGGGATTCGAGCAGGATATGGTACTTAATATGGGTCAGTGGCTCAGCATTCCGTTCGTCCTTCTCGGCATAGGCTTCCTGGTTTACAGCTACGTCAAGAAACAGCCTGCAAGGATAGTGCATCCTGAAAAGAAGAAGGCTGCTCCGACCCATTACGCAAAAAGCATAAGCAGATGACAGGAAACCCACGTATCGACGAGGTTCTGACCTTCCTTGAAGATCATGGCCTCGATTACAAGCTTCATACGCATCCGCCTCTACCTACCATCGAGCTTGCCCTTGAATATTGGAAGGAGATAGATTCCACCCATTGCAAGAACCTGTTTTTCCGCAATCACAAGGGAAACCGTCATTATCTCGTGGTGTTCGAATGCCATAAGGAGATGCAGATCCATTCCCTTGAACATATGCTGAAGCAGGGTAAGCTTTCATTTGCATCGGCTGAGCGCATGGAGCGTTGCCTGGGCCTTCTTCCTGGCTCAGTGTCACCTCTCGGCCTGATTCATGATCCGGAGACGGATGTCCTTACCAAGGAGCATTTCCCGAACGGACACAGGGTTAAGCTTTTCCTTGACCAGGATCTCAAGACGGCAGAAAGAGTCAGCTTCCATCCGTGTGACAATACAGGAAGCGTAGTGCTTTCCAATGCGGATTTCATGAGATTTCTTGAAATCTGGGGAGGAGAATACGAATGGCTCGACGTGACTGTCGAGGTCTGAAAACATCCGTTTTTGTCATAAGGGAAGTTGTTTTGGAATATATGGCCAAAACAACACCGGATAATCCCAAAATAAAGTTATGATTGGTGTGAAATTTGTAGTATTTTCGCGCCTTGAAAATCAGTGTATTTAAAAAGATGAAAAAAACAGTGGTAACTACAGTGATTGTTGCAGGAGCCTTCCTGTCGTCATTCTCCGCTTCAGCTCAGTATAAGACTGACAATATGCCGGAGGATGCGCCTAAGGCTGAAGTCCAGGCAATTCTGGATGAGGCTGCGGATGCTGAGACTCCCGTCATAATCACTTTGGAACAGGCGCTCGAGATTGCCTTGAGCGAAAATGTGTCGGTAAAGGTTGCCGACATGGAGATTGAAAGGACAGGATTTGCTAAGAAAGGAACGTATGCTGCCCTTTTCCCTCAGATTGACGCTTCCGGTGCATACCAGAGAACGATCAAGAAGCAGGTGATGTATATGGACTTCGACATGAGTTCGCTTGGCGGAGCCATGGGCGGCGGAGCTGGAGAAGGCGGTGAGACCGAACTTCCTGACGGTGTCGAGATTCCTGAAACAGACAAGGATTCGTCAAATAACGGCGGCGGTCTTGAAGTGGGACGTTGGAACACATGGAGTGCAGGTGTAACGGCTGCGATGCCTCTTGTGAATGCACAGCTCTGGAAGAGCATCACCCTTTCCGGTCTTGATGTGGAGCTGGCTGTCGAAAAGGCCCGTTCATCACGTCTTGAAACAGTCACTCAGGTCAAGAACGCATATTTTGCGACACTTCTTGCAAAGGAAGCATTCAATGTCTATAAGGAAGTGTATGAGAATGCCGTAAGCAACTATGACGAGGCTAAGAAGAAGTTCGATGCAGAGAAGGTTTCCGAAATGGAGCTTCTCAGAGCAAAGACTACTGTAGCTAATGCTATTCCGAATGTATATAATGCGGAAAGTTCGGTGATTCTGTCATTGTGGCAGCTCAAGGCCGTGCTTGGTGTCGATCTTGACATGAACCTCGATATTGCAGGACAACTCTCTGACTTTGCAGAGCATATGCTGTATGATATCAATCAGAATGACAGCGTGAGCCTCGACCGTAATACTACCATGAAGCAGCTCGCCATCCAGTCGGAAATGCTTGCCGAGACAATCAAGCTTCAGAAGTATGCGAATATTCCGTCGCTCGCCCTTGCATTCAATTTCAGCATGAATGCGATGACCAACGACTTCAATTTCAGCGAATACCGCTGGACTCCATATTCATATGTAGGTCTCAGCCTCAATATTCCGATTTTTGCCGGTGGAAAGCGCTACCAGCAGATACGTCAGGCAAAGAACCAGTATCAGCAGGTACAGCTTCAGACAGAGAACACAGAGCGTCAGCTCAAGATCGCGATCCGTCAGAGCCTTACAACGATGGAGACGAACATGAAGAGCTATTATGCCGCTCAGGATGCAGTGGCTTCAGCAGCAAAGGGTTACAGCATTGCGGAAAAGGCATATCAGGTAGGCCGCAGTACTCTCATCGAGCTTAACGATGCTCAGCTTGCACTTACTCAGGCTCAGCTCGCAGAGTCACAGGCGATC
Organism: Bacteroidales bacterium; assembly: GCA_017437125.1. Lineage (GTDB taxonomy): Bacteria > Bacteroidota > Bacteroidia > Bacteroidales > UBA932 > Cryptobacteroides. The sequence continues at coordinate 22,253 of JAFSBV010000021.1, forward strand.
TATAATTTCGTTGTGGCCAAGGCTCAGCTCGAGCAGACCCTCGGTCAGGATTTCATTGAATAATAAACGTTAAAAAATATGAAGACTATTTTCAGAATTATGCCGTTGGCGGTAGCTGCAATCATAGCTGCCGGATGCGGTAACACTGGCAGCAAGACCGCAGAACAGGCAACTGTTGTTGAAGATATCACCCCAACCGTGGCTGTTGAAAAGGTGTCTGTACGCGAAGTGCCTCAGGAAGAGACATATACATCGACTGTCCAGGCTTATGTAAAGAATAATATCGCACCTCAGACAGCCGGCCGAATCAGCAGGATTCTCGTTGATGTAGGTGACTTCGTGAAGAAGGGACAGGTGGTGGCCGAGATGGATCAGACCCAGCTTGCCCAGGCAGAGCTTCAGATGAAGAACAATGAAGTTGAGTACAACCGTCTCAAGGAACTTTATGAAGTAGGCGGTCTCTCGAAGTCCGATCTGGATGCTATTGAAATGGCATATAACGTAAGCAAGACACAGTTTAACAATCTCAAGGAGAATGCGACCCTCGTATCTCCTATCAACGGTGTGATCACAGCCCGCAACTATGATGCAGGCGACATGTACGCCATGAGCGCACCTATCTATACTGTCGAGCAGATCGTGCCAGTAAAGCTTCTCGTAGGCATTTCGGAGACTGATTATTCGAAGGTAAAGAAGGGTGACTCGGTGACAATCACTGCGGACGCTCTTCCTGGAAAGACATTCTACGGAAAGATAAACAAGGTATATCCTACAGTAGATCCTGCAACCCGTACATTCACTGTCGAGGTCGTCGTTGACAACAACTACAGCACTCTCCGTCCGGGAATGTTCGTAAGAGCTACCGTGAAGTTCGGTGTGAACAACAGTGTCGTGATTCCTGACGTAGCAGTGGTAAAACAGCAGGGCTCGGGTGAAAGATTTGTATATATCCTCAATGAGGACGGTACCGTTACATATCAGAAGGTGCTTCTCGGCCGTCGCATGGGTACGGAATACGAAGTGCTTGAGGGTATCGCAGATGGTGCCAAGGTCGTGACAGGTGGTCAGATCCGCCTCAAGGACGGCATTAAGGTTACAGTTAACGAATAAGTCAGAATATGAGCATTTACAGAAAAGCGGTAAATAATCCGGTCACCACTTCGCTTGTCTTCATAGCGTTGGCGATCTTCGGTATATTTTCGCTGATTAACATATCATTGGACAGGTTCCCTAAGTTCGATGCGAACGTGGTCATGGTCATGTCGTCGTATCCGGGAGCCAGTGCGGAGGATATCGAGACCAACCTTACGAAGGTGCTCGAGAACTCCCTGAACGGTGTGAGCGACCTCAAGAACCTCAGCTCGACTTCAAAGGAGAACATTTCGCTCATCACTCTTGAATTTGTCGAGGGCGTGGATATCGATGTCGCTACAAACGATGTCCGAGACAAGCTCGACATGGTGAATTCGGTGCTTCCTGACGGAGCATCACTTCCGGTCATCTTCAAGTTCAGCGCCGACGACATGCCTATCATGATCATGGCCGCAACTGCAGACGAGAGCCTCCAGGCCCTCGAGAAGATACTGGATGACAAGGTCGCAACTCCTCTTGCACGTGTGTCAGGTGTGGGTACAGTGTCTATTTCCGGTGCCCCTCAGCGCGAGATCCAGGTATATTGCGACCCGAACAAACTTGAAGCATATGGACTTACCATTGCAGGTATATCAAGCCTCATAGCTCAGGAGAACAGAAACGTGCCTTCCGGTTCCATCGACATCGGATCCAATTCATATTCGCTCCGCGTGGAGAAGGAATTCAATGCTGCGGACGAGATGCTGGACATCGTTGTAGGACATTCCAACGGAAAGACCATATATCTCCGCGATGTCGCAAGAGTGGTCGATGGAGTAGAGGAAAGGTATCAGGAAGCATATGTGAACGGAACCCAGGGAGCCCAGATCATCATTCAGAAGCAGGCTGACGCCAATCCTGTCAATGTGATCAAGGGTATCAAGAAAGAGATGAAGAAGATCGAGAAGAATCTTCCTTCCGATATCGAGATCAGGACGGTCGTTGACAGCTCGGACAATATCATCAACACTCTCAACTCATTGAAGGAGACCATCATAGTGACCTTCCTCATCGTGATGCTCGTCGTATATCTCTTCCTCGGAAGATGGCGTGCGACATTCATCATCGTACTTGCGATTCCTATTTCCCTCCTTGCATCCCTGATGTACCTCTGGGCAACCGGAAACACATTGAACATCGTCTCGATGTCAGCCCTTTCGATCGCCATCGGTATGGTCGTCGATGATGCCATCGTGGTTCTCGAGAACATCTCGACACATCTCGAAAGAGGAGCCAAACCTAAGGAAGCCGCAGTACATGCGACACAGGAAGTAGGTATTTCCGTAATCGCTTCGACATTGACCATGCTTGCCGTGTTCCTCCCTCTTACAATGATCAAGGGTATGGCCGGCCTCATGTTCAAGCAGCTCGGATGGATCACCAGCATCATCATGATCGTATCGACCATCGGTGCGCTCACGCTCATCCCGATGCTTTGTGCCAATTTCCTCCGCTTCAAGCCTAAGACAGGAAAGATTCATGATCTGATATTCGGTAACTTCAACAGGTTCCTGAATTGGATATCAAAAGGTTATGCCCGTCTCATCAACTGGTGCATCGGCCACAGGACAATCGTCGTCATAGCTTCATTTGCTGTATTTATCGCAACTGTAGGAATCCTCGGCCCTTCTATCAAGACCGAGTTCATGCCTAAGGCTGACGAGGGACGTATAACCATCCAGCTTGAGCTTCCTGCAGGAACAGGACAGAACATTACCCGTTCGCTTGCACACGAGATTTACGGCAAGTTCGCTGATGCGATTCCGGAAATCGTGAACTGCTCGTATTCGCTCGGTCAGGCTGATACCGACAACTCTTTCGCTTCCATGCAGACTAACGGAACGCATGTCGTTTCATACAACATCAATGTCGGAAGTATGGAAGAACGAGAGCGCTCTTCAGCTCAGATCGCTGATGTCATCCGTGGCATCCTTGCAGATTACCCTGAGTTCAAGAAGATCCGCGTTACCGAAGGTGGCGGCGGAATGGGTGGAGCCTCAACAGTCGATGTAGAGATCTACGGATATGATTTCGAGACCACAGACATGGTTGCCAAGGAGATCCAGGCTCAGATGCTCACTACGGGAGAATACTCTCAGGTACTTCTCAGCCGCGATGAATATACTCCTGAATATCAGGTGGATTTCGACCGTGAAAAGCTTGCTGTGAACGGTCTGAACAGTACTACTGCCGCTTCATACCTCAGTGCCGCGATGAACGGTTCGACACAGTCTTTCTATCGTGAGGACGGTGATGAGTACGACATCCGTGTCCGTTATGCTCCGGAGTTCCGTACAAGCATCGAGGATATCGAAAACATCATCATCTATAACAACATGGGCAAGGGAGTAAGAATCAAGGACCTCGGTACAGTCGAGGAGTCACTTACACCTCCTTCGATCCAGAGAAAGAACCGTGAGCGTCTCATCACCGTATCGGGTATCGTGGCTGACGGTGTGGCTCTTTCAGATGCAGTTGCATCGACTGACAGGATCATCGCCGATACCGAAATCCCTTCGGAACTTGCTATCGAGATAGGCGGTTCATATGAGGACCAGCAGGAAATGTTCGGAGACCTCATCATGCTTCTCGTGATGATCATCATCCTCGTGTATATCGTGATGGCTTCTCAGTTCGAATCCTTCATGAGTCCGTTCGTGATCATGTTCTCCATTCCTTTCGCTTTCGTAGGAGTGCTTCTCGGTCTGTGGGTTACAGGTACGCCTCTTGGCGCGATGGGTCTGGTAGGTATCCTGATCCTCATGGGTATCGTGGTGAAGAACGGTATCGTGCTCATCGACTATACGATTCTCATGCGCGAGAGGGGATACAGCATTGCGGAGTCTTCTGTGATTGCGGCGAAATCCCGTCTCCGTCCTATCCTCATGACCACTCTCACCACTGTCCTCGGTATGATTCCTATGGCTGTGGGACAGGGAGAAGGTTCAGAGATGTGGCGCTCGCTCGGTATGGTAGTGGCATGGGGTCTTTCTATATCGACTCTCGTGACCCTCGTGATCATCCCTACCGTATATGCCTCAATGGCATCATGGCAGGACCGTCGCGCTTCTAAGAAACTGGCAAAGAAACTCGCAAAAGCTTAGAATTATGAAAGGAATTTTTATAGCATATGACCAGGCTTACAACATGGAAATTGTTGAAGCTCTTGAAGAAATCGGCTGCAGGGGATTCACAATGTGGCAGGATATAGCAGGTCGCGGAGGCATTGACGGAGAGCCGCATCTCGGAAACCATGCATGGCCAACCATGAACAATGCGATCCTGACATTTGTTCCGGATGAAAAGGTCGATGACATTCTCGCAATGGTGCGCGCAAAGGATGAGGAAACCCCTGATCTCGGACTCCGTGCATTTGTGTGGAATATTGAGAAATACTATTAAACCTTTAAGGTATCATTATTGTAATTCCAGTCGCAATTCTTTATATTTGCGACTGGAATTATTATTATACAAACCATTTAAAGCATAAAGTTATGGCACATGTTGTTACTGACGCGAATTTCGCTGAAACATTGAATACAGATAAGCCTGTATTGGTAGATTTCTGGGCTACATGGTGCGGTCCATGCAAGGCTATCGCTCCTGTAATCGATGAGATTGCAGCAGAGTATGAGGGCAAGGCTGTTGTAGGCAAATGCAACGTCGATGAGTGTGACGATGCTCCTATGACATACGGCATCAGAAGCATCCCTACTCTTCTTTTCTTCAAGAACGGTGAGCTTGTTGACAGACATGTAGGTGTCATCACAAAGGCCGACCTCGCAGCAAAGCTTGATTCACTTATCTAATCCCCTTACGCACATATGAAACGAATCTTAATGATCATCGCTGCCTTCCTGACCTTGTGCTCTGTGCAGTCACATGCTCAGATACGTTGGGGAGTCACAGGCGGAATGAATTTCAGTACGTCGAAGTTCACTGAAGTTGACGTGCAGGCCAGGACAGGCTGGAATGCGGGTCTCACATGCATTGTGGATCTGCCTCTCGGCCTTTCGCTCCAGCCTGCTCTTATATACAGTCAGAAGAATACCAATGTGACAGAGTCCATAGCTCAGAACATGGGATTTGTAGAGCTTCCTGTTTCGGTGCAGTGGGGTCCTGATCTTCTTCTGTTCAGACCTTTCGTTGATTTTACCCCGTATGTCGGATATGCCATATCCAACAAGGCATATGGAGACGTAAGCTTTGCCGGAATCAAGGATTTCTCGTCCTGGGAAGGAAAGGAGAGATTTGAGTACGGACTCGGCATCGGAGGCGGAATCAACATATGGAAGCTTCAGGTGATAGCAAGATACTGCTGGAACTTCGGTTCACTTTATAATGTTGAGGGGTGGAATGACATAAAGAATCATTTCTCGGACCTCAAGACAGACAACAGGAATTTTCAGGGTCTGACACTGAGCCTGGCCCTCCTGTTCTAAGGAGTTTTGCGGATGAAAAATAAGATAGCAGTTTACTGCTCTGCAAGTTTTGAAATAGATCCAAAGTTCAACAAAGTCGCCCGTGAATTTGTCCGGGCGGCTTCGTTGCGTGGATATGGCATAGTTACCGGTGGTACTGTAAAGGGTACCATGGGTGAGGTTTCTGATGAGCTTCATGCGTGTGGCGGATATCATCTTGGTGTCATCCCCCGCTTCATGGAGCAGTATGTGTATCCTGACCTTTCAGAGGTCATATGGACCGATACAATGTCTGAGAGAAAGACTTTGCTGAGGAAGGATACATGCGCCGTGGTGGCATTGCCTGGAGGCGTCGGAACTTTGGATGAGGTGATAGAAGTCCTTGCACTTGTGCATCTGAAGCAGTATTTCGGTAGGATATTCCTTCTGAACCACGATGGATTCTATGAACCGTTGAGGCGACTGCTTCAGCATTATGTTGATATGAAGATGATGAGCGAGGCCACGATGGAAAAGGTCGTGTTTGCCGATACCCCTCAGGACATTATTGATGCTTTGGAGAAATAGAGAAGATGGATATCAGGTCAATCAGGGAATATCTCGGTCATGACTGGACTGCGGTGCAGGAGCGTATAACATCGTCCCTGCATAGTGACATTGCGCTTCTTAATTCGACTAACAGCTCCATCCTTTCCAATTCAGGAAAGCAGATGAGGCCGCTTCTGTCCCTTATCATGGCCCGTGCATGTTCCGGAAAGGGCGAGCCTGCGGCAGATGCGTCGATCCGTTATGCAGCGGCAGCGGAACTGCTTCACAATGCTACTCTTCTTCATGACGATGTCGCGGATGACAGTGACCAGCGCAGAGGAGTGCCTACGGTGATGTCCCTCATGGGACCGTCGGTTTCGGTTCTTGTAGGAGATTATTGGCTTGTCAAGGCCATGGAACTCATCCTGGGCCAGGCTGAGAGTGATCATAAGGTCATAAAGGTCTTCTCGAAGACCCTCAGCGATCTCGCGGAAGGTGAGATGCTTCAGCTCCAGAAGGCCCAAAGCGGCGATACGGATGAGAAGGATTACCTCAGGATAATATATAACAAGACGGCTTCACTGTTCGAGGCGGCGTGCGTGTCAGCGGCAGTGTCTGTGTCTGCATCCGCGGAATATGAGCAGGCTGCCAGGGAATATGCTGTTGCTCTCGGCCTGGCTTTCCAGATCAAGGATGACATTCTGGATTATTCCGGAACCGATTCTGTGGGAAAGCCGCTTGGAGTGGATGTGCTTGAGCAGAAGATAACCATTCCTCTGCTGGGAGCATTCCGCAATGCCGGTTCAGATGAAGAGGCTCGTGTACGTGACCTGATAAGGAAGATTGTCGATCATCCGGAATACAGAGATGAAATAGTGTCTTTCGTGAAGTCTAACGGAGGACTTGAATATGCCGTAAGCCAGCTGGACAGATATGTTTCAGAGGCTGTAGGGGCTTTGGCGGTGCTTCCGGATTCGACAGAGAAGGAAATGCTTGTCGAACTTGCATATTTTACAGCAAGGAGGGTGTTCTGATGAGGTTTGCCGATATCATAGGAAATGCAGAAGTTGCAAAGGCGCTGGTTTCAATGGCGGACAGCGGCAGGGTGGCTCATGCCATGCTCATGTATGAGAATGAAGGCTGCGGCGCCCTTGCGTTGGCACTGGCATATGTCCAGTATCTGAACTGCAGCAATCCTCATGACGGGGATTCCTGCGGCGAGTGTCCTTCATGCCGTCAGATGGCGAAGCTTATCCATCCTGACGTACATTATGTGTTTCCTGTAAACAAAGGTCCCAAGACCTCGGATGACAAGCCTACATCGGAATCATATATCAACTATTGGAGGGAGCTTGCTGTCTCCAATCCGTATTTCACCGAAGCTGACCTTCAGAAGGCGATCGGAATAGAGAGCAAGAACGGTCTGATTGCGGTGGCTGAAGCGAAGTCCATCATAAGCAAGCTGTCTCTGACTGCTGTTTCAGACGGTTACAAGGCTGTGGTGTTCTATCTTCCTGAAAGGATGAATCAGGAGACAGCGAACAGACTTCTCAAGATGGTGGAGGAACCGCCTGAAAAGACCCTGTTCATCTTTATCACCCATGCACCGGAAAAGGTGCTTCAGACAATTTTCTCCCGTTGCCAGAGCATCAGGGTGATGCCTTTGACGAAGGAGGAGGCAGAAGAAGTCAGGATGCTTCGTCCTGCAGATGACCGTGAGGAATATGACCGTTTCATGGAAATATTTACGGATCTCATGAATGCGGTTCTTGCCCGTGACCTCATGGCGGCTCTCGAGTGCGGAGAGATGATTGCGGCCCTGGAGTCGCGTGAAAAGCAGAAAGCTTTTTGTAACTTTGCGGGCGGATGTATAAGAAAGATATTCATGATCCAGCAGAACATGCATCAGATTGCAGGTGTGGCTGAAGAGGAACAGGAGTTCTATTCTTCCGTTGCAGGACGATGTGGCAAGGGATTCTGTGCGAGATCGGTTTCAAATATAGATAAGGTCGTGTCCATGATCGACAGGAATGTGAATTCCAAGATCCTGTTCTGTGACCTTGTCAACCGTATGTTTTTAAGCGTATGAACGAATCAAAGAGATACGATTGTTCAAGAGGCTGTACTGTAGAGCGTCTTGACAGTGGAGAGATTGACTGCAGCTACCGTCAGGGATGTTGCAAGCTTGAGGTTTACGACTGGCTTGCAGGTGTCAGTCAGGAGCAGTACAAGGACTATTTCGAAGTCCGTTTCAAGAATACAAGGAAGGCGATATACCGCAACGGATCAGGTCAGAGCATCAAGATAGGAGATCTGGTTATCGTTGAGGCAGCGAACGGTCATGACCTCGGCATTGTGACTCTTGAAGGTCCGATCGTGGGCCGTCAGATGAAATGCAAGAGGATAAACCCTGAGACATTCGAGTTCAAGAGGATATACCGTAAGGCAAAGCTTTTTGATATCGAAAGATGGCAGGAGGCCATTGCCCGTGAGCATGAGACGATGATACGTTCACGTCAGATAGCTGCCGAGCTCGGTCTTGAGATGAAGATCGGTGATGTGGAGTTCCAGGGAGACGGAACAAAAGCGATATTCTATTACATAGCTGACGGACGTGTGGATTTCCGCCAGCTGATCAAGGTATTTGCCGAGGAGTTCCGCATAAGGATAGAAATGAAGCAGATCGGTGCACGTCAGGAGGCCGGACTTATCGGAGGACTTGGAGTCTGCGGACGTGAACTGTGCTGCTCGAACTATATTTCAAGCTTCCAGTCCATCACGACTTCTGCTGCACGTTGTCAGGATCTTTCCCTCAACCCTCAGAAGCTTGCGGGACAGTGCGGAAAGCTCAAATGCTGTCTCAATTATGAGACGGCTGCATATATGGATGCCCAGTCACGTATTCCTAAGGTTCACAATCCTTTAGAGTTCGAGGACGGACTTGCATATCTCATGAAGACGGATATCCTCCGTGAGATCATGTATTTCTCATATGATCCACAGTCTCTGGCCAATCTTTATCCTCTCTACGCGGAAGATGTATGGGATATAATAAGGATGAACCGCAATGGCGAGAAGCCTGAGTCTCTCAAGAATGACTCGGAATCGGTTGCTCCTGAATTCGTTACAGCTGTCGGTGATGATGCCATCAACCGTTTTGACGAGGCGCGTAAGCGTAAGAGGAAGAAGAAGTCCCGCAGCGGCGGACAGAAGAATGCCGCACAGTCAGCAGAAGCAAAGCCGGCTGAACCTAAGACTTCAGAGCAGAAATCTTCTGCCGAATCCGGCAAGGATGGTCAGAAGCCGGAGCAGAAAAGAGAACACAAAGGCGGACACAAGGGCCCGAAAGGCGGAAACAGGAATGGAGGCAACCGTCGTAACGACCGTCCAAAGAAGGATGCACCTTCAGAATAACATTGCCATCCTGAGCGGAGCGAAGGATCTTTATACATATATCATATATGGGAAAAGACAAATTAAGAAAATTCAAGGAAAACGAGACATTCAGATGTCTGGTACAGCCGGCAACCTCTGAGGTTCTCGGCTGTGACCATCCTTTGAAGGGCAACTGGGGTCGCGATTTCTTCGGCAATGACAATCCGATAATCATTGAACTCGGATGCGGCAAAGGCGATTATACCGTTGACCTGGCCGAGCGTAATCCATCGTTCAACTATATAGGCATCGACATCAAGGGAGCACGCCTCTGGAAGGGTGCGAAATATGCGACAGAGCATGGCCTGAACAATGTCGGCTTCCTTCGCACGCGCATTGAATTCATCGAATCACTTTTTGCGTACGGTGAGGTTTCAGAGATATGGATAACATTTGCGGATCCTCAGATCGGACGGGAAAAGAAGCGCCTTACAGCACCGCTGTTCATGAACCGCTATCGTAATTTCCTGAAGCCGGGCGGAATCATACATCTCAAGACCGACAGCAGGTATCTCCATGAATATTCCCTTGCCATGGCACAGCAGAACGGCCTGGATATCCTGGCAGCAGCAACGGACATATATGGTGAGGATCGTGAACGTCTTTATGAAAGCGGCCTTTCTTCATTATGCGGCCGTGATGCCGTCAATGCCCTTTTCGAGGTACAGACCTTTTATGAATCGCAGTACCTGGCACAGGGATTCCCGATCACATATCTTTCATTCCTTGCCGATCATGAGGGCGACTACATAAGCCCTGAATGGGACGAAGATCGTTGGAAGGATGAAGGCCATCATTTTGTTATTCCTTCCGGCCTTCCGGTCGCTTCAAAATTCTATCCCGGCGAGAAGTAAATGAATCGTCCGCAGGTGTTACTATCTGCCTGGTTTTCAGGAGGTTGTGCCCTATGGTCATACGTTGGCCCAGTGGATGCGGATGCCTTTGCGTTCCATGCCGCGGAACCATGTCATCTGGCGCTTGGCGAACTGATGGATGGCAGTGGCAAGCTGGGTGCGCATTTCTTCGAATGTGAGCTGGCCGACGAGGTATAGGGTCACGAATTTATATTCCAGACCGTAATATATCAGGTCTTCTGCAGAAATTGGCTTGTGATCAGGGGCCAAGGCAGGATGTGTCCCGTCGATAAGTCCTTTGATCTCTTCCACCATGCCTTCTTCCAGACGGGCATCCAGCCTGCGGTCAATACGTGCATTCCTTTCTTCGCGTGTCACGAGCGTACCTATATAATATGTGTTCTTCGGAAGGAAACTCGTGCGCTGAACCGGATGTGCGGCTTCGTATATCGCTATTTCCAATGCGCGGATAAGGCGTTTGCGTGTGTCGTAGTCGGTGCTGTTATGCAGAGGCTTCAATGCTGCCAGCTGTGCTATGAGCTCTTCGTCGGATTTCTTTTCAAGCTCAGCACGTAGCTCCGGATCCGGCGGAACTTCCGGGAGGGAATATCCGCATGTCGCAGCTTCGATATATAGACCTGATCCACCGCAAAGAATCGGAATACCTCCTCGGCCGACTATATCCTTGTATGCCTTCTCGAAGTCGCGCTGATATTCGAATATATTGTATTTGGTTCCGGTATCCACGATATCCATAAGATGGTATGGAATCTCCTCATATTCAGAAAGATCCTTTCCGGTCCCGATGTCCATTCCACGATAGACCTGGCGTGAGTCGGCGGAAATTATTTCGGCGCCGGCCTTGCTGATAGCAGAAGCCTCCCCAATAGATATCTGCTCCAATAGAGAGTTGATCTGGCGGGCGAGCCGGACTGCATAACGGGTCTTGCCCGAAGCGGTCGGACCAAGAACGCATATGAGATCGATCTCTCCGGAGAGATATTTTTCGAGAATCTCCCTGACGTTGATTTCTTCCGCCTGAGGCAGCTCGGCCATCGGAGGTATCGGTGTGAACGGTTTCTTTGCCATAGTGGTGCAAAGATATTTAAAGAATCGGAATAATCTTTTAAATTTGCAGTATATTAACTTTTTATAGGTTTGATATGACTTATTTTGAAGAAATCAAGGAACTTGTGAATAAGGTCCCACATACTTTGGCTGATTTCACACAGCCAAGAGATGTTGCTCGTATTCCAACTCAGGCAAGCTCCAATTTTATTACAAATAAAGAGCAGGGGGATTGGGCGGAGAATCTGCTGGCACGTGCGATAAATACGACTTCGAATTATTATGTTGCGGTCAAATATGGAAAGTCGGACGCTGTTGTAGCAGGTGAACCAGGTTTTGATGTTTTCTTCAAGGAATTTCAGGAAGAATTGGACGAGATCGGCAAACGGCCGGATCTGCTGATATTCAGAAAAGAGGATTTTGATAAAGACTTAGGTATGGATATCAGTCATGTAGATCATACAAGGATTGATGAGTATGTCAGAAAGGCTGTAGCAGGCATAGAAGTGAGGTCCAGTGCATTTCTGATTGACCATTACGAGGAAGCAATGCAGAATCGTGTTGCATGTTTTACTTCTAAAGCAATGGAGCTCAGAAATGAGATTTTGGAAGAATATCACGAGGATCTCCAGCATCCTTCACGTGTGAAATATTGCCATCTTCTCGAAGGTATGACGGAAGAATCTCTGATCATTACAGATTTCAAGGTTCCCGGATGGAGGTCTTCTGAAAGATTGTTGTCTTTGAATGATAAACTCAAGGAACTTAAGGCTGCTATCAAGGAAATCCAGAAAAGAGACTATCTGTCCATAACACCAAAGGTAGAGGATCTGAAGGTTGTATATAAGTGGATAGAGACATACAATGTGCCTCATTATTATTTTCAGGTCTTTTTTGACAAGGTATATGGAATATCCTTCAAAAGGATATTGGAGATAATATCGGATTCTGATAATGAGGGAATTGTTTTCTCTGTTGAGAGCGATTCAAAAAACCAGAATAAGGATACAATCAAGGTACGTTCAAAGTCAGGAATCGAAGTTGCATATAAAGTTGACGAACCTGATCATAGAAGCGTAAGAAAAGAGATGGAAAGGGGCCGTTTGCTTTTTTATGTGACGTTTGAAGGTGGTACGGCATACATTGACATAGATAAATTGAAGTCGGTTCTGGATTTAGAAGGAGAATTTTAGTGCAGAGCATGGGTTCCATAGAGTCGGATTATGTTCTTAGAACTCCGATAGAGCATCGCAAGCATTATGCTCAATTCTTTACCCCGGTCTCATTGGCGGATGTCATGACTGATTGGTTGGTGAAGAAAGGGGATATAGTGTCAGTGCTGGAACCTGCTTTCGGACTGGGAGTATTTACCAGATGTCTTTTGGAAAAGAAGGATAATCTTGATATAAAAGGCTTTGATGTAGACGAAAAGATTTTTAATGAGAGCAGGAGAATATATGGATCGCAGGTAAATCTCTTGAATCAGGATTATATGCATAATGACTGGAATAATAAATATGATGCCATTATCTGTAATCCACCTTATTTCAAGTTTCACAATTATGACAATAAAAAGATAATTGATGAGATCGAAGCTCGTCTTTCATGTAAACTGAATGGTTTTACCAATCTATATACATTGTTTTTGTTGAAGTCCATTCATCAGCTTAATCCAGGAGGAAGATGTGCATATATAGTACCTTCGGAGTTCCTGAATTCTGACTATGGAAGACTGGTGAAAAGACATTTGCTTAAGACAAGATCGCTACGTCATATTATTGTCTTTAGTTTTGAAGATAACCTTTTTGAAGATGCATTGACTACGTCTTGTCTTGTACTATGTGAAAACAGCGAGGACTGCGAAACAGTGCGTTTTACGTCTCTTCCTACACTGAATGGTACGGGACTGATAAAGAAATGTCTGGACAATGATTTCCCTGATAATGTATTCAGCAGGGAATATGCCTTTTCTGATCTTGATCCTGATGTGAAATGGAAGAATTATTATCAGGAATGCAATGTAAGTAAATATGGAAATCTGGTGCCGTTCTCTGTATATGCTAAAGTTATGAGGGGAATAGCAACGGGTGCGAATGATTTTTTCATATTCAATAAGTCCAAAGCAGAAGAACAGCATGTGGGTGAAGAATTTCTGCGTCCATGTGTTTGCAGGTGCGCAGATGTAAAGGGATCGGTTTTCACCGAAGAAGACTATCAGAAACTGAAGGAAGCTGACAAGAATGTATATCTGTTGGATGCGGTTGGAGTGGAAGATGAAAATGTAAAAAGATATCTGAAAAGTGGAATTGCCGATGGGGTTGATAAAAAGTATCTGACTTCAAGTCGTAATCCATGGTATGCTCTTGAAAACCGATTACCTTCACCGATTTGGGTGACAGTCTTCAACAGAAAAGGATTGAGGTTTGTCAGAAATCAGGCAGGTGTCAGCAATCTTACTACATTTCATTGCGTATATCCTCAAAGAAGTCTTTATAATGATGTTTCTGATGATCTGTTGTTCGCCTATCTTCAGACCGATATAGCGAAGGAAATATTTGCAGATAACTGCAGAGAATATGGAAATGGATTGCAGAAATTTGAACCGAATGATCTTAACAAAGGGATGATGATGGATATAGCATTACTTCCGGATCATGAAAAAAAGAAGATTGAGGCAATGGTCAGGGACTGTCCGGAATCATTGCCTGTGAAAGAAATAGAAATTATATTATTAAAATATTTTCAGAATTAAGATTATGCCGAAAGCAAAAAGCAGTGTAGAGATAAAGAACAGGAGGGCTTCGTTTGATTATGAGTTCATAGAGACCTTCCAGGCGGGAATTGTGCTTACCGGCACAGAGATAAAATCCATCAGGGCCGGAAAGGCTTCACTGGTGGATACATTCTGTTATTTCAATGGTAACGAGCTGTATGTCAAGAATATGCATGTTGCCGAATACTGGTGGGGCAGCTGGGGAAAGCATGACCCGCGCCGCGACAGGAAACTCCTTCTTAACCGCAAGGAACTCAACAGACTCCAGAGAGCGGTCAAGGAAAAGGGATTGACTATTGTTGGAGTCAAGCTTTATATTGCTGAGAACGGCTATGCAAAGATATTGATTGCATTGGCCCGTGGTAAGAAGGAATATGACAAACGTGCTTCCATCAAGGAGAAGGACCTCCGCAGGGAGATGGAAAGGATATAGCGCTTCAGCAGAAAACAACATACCCCGTCGGGCAAGCGGAGCATTTTCCTGAATCTCTGCGAAGCGGCCCGACGGGGTATGTTGTTTTCCGGATGTGCTAGAGGTTGAATGCTTCCTTGATCATGTCAACCGAGTCAAGGAGTTCCCAGCCGAAGAACTGGACAAGTTCCTGAACATCCTTGCCGTCACGTCTGACGGTCACAGTCGCCTTGTAAGGGTCGCGGCCTACATGTCCGTATGAAGCTGTAGGCTCATAGATAGGCTTCTTGAGGCCGAACTTTTCGATGATCTTTGCAGGACGGAGGTCGAAGAGCTCCTCTATCTTGAGGGCGATCTCTGCATCAGTGAGTCCGTTCGCTGCAGTTCCGTATGTATTCACGAATATGCTCAACGGACGTGCTACTCCGATCGCATATGAAACCTGGACGAGCATCTCTCGCGCTACGCCTGCCGCTACCATGTTCTTTGCGATGTAACGTGATGCATAAGCTGCTGACCTGTCAACCTTAGAAGGATCCTTTCCTGAGAATGCTCCGCCGCCGTGTGCTCCCTTTCCGCCATATGTGTCCACGATGATCTTGCGTCCGGTAAGGCCTGTGTCGCCGTGAGGACCACCGATCACGAACTTGCCTGTAGGGTTTACATGAAGGATGTAGTCATCCTTGAAGAGCGCTGCTGTTTCAGGCGCGAGTGTGTCGATGAGCATAGGGAGAAGAATGTTACGGACATCTTCGCGTATCTTTGCCTGCATTGCCTCGTCAACCCTCTTCTGACCGAACTGTGCACATCCGTCAGCATAGCTCATGTTTCCGAGAGAAGCCGGTGTAAACTCGTCATGCTGTGTCGAAATCACAATTGTATGAACGCGTACAGGCTCATTTGTCTCACCGTCATACTCGATGGTGAACTGTGACTTCGAATCCGGACGGAGATATGGCATGAGCTCAGGCTTCTGCTTGCGGATCTTCGCGAGCATGAGAAGGGCCTGATGCGAGAGAGCAAGAGGGAGAGGCATATATTCCTCAGTGTCGCGGCATGCATATCCGAACATCATACCCTGGTCGCCTGCACCCTGTGCATCCGCATCTTCGCCTACCACACCACGGTTGATATCAACGCTCTGCTCATGAAGGGCAGAAAGGATTCCGCATGAATTGCCGTCGAACATGTACTCGGCCTTGTTATAGCCGATCTTGTTGATGACGCGGCGCACTGTCTTCGGTATATCCACATATGCATCCTCTGAGCGGACTTCGCCGCCCACTACCACGAGACCGGTGCTGCAGAATGTCTCGCAAGCAACCTTCGCCTCAGGATCCTGACGGAGAAATTCGTCAAGAATTGCATCGGAAATCTGGTCCGAAACCTTGTCTGGGTGTCCTTCTGACACCGATTCAGATGTAAATAAATAGTTCATATCTTTAATATTATCTTTTATTTCAATATTGTTATTGTCATATCTTCTCCGAAAGGCGTGCTGACGCCCAGGCATAAAATAAGCCCCACAAGAATGCGGAGCCGTCACAAAAACACAAAACATTGATATGAAAGCGGTCACCATGGCATGTGACCAATTGTCAATATTTTAGCATTTTTTAACGTGGTTGCAAGCAGCCAAATCTCTCCACATTCAGGACGCTTCAGGAAGCGTCTTTCTTTTCGGGCGGCAAAGATAGTCAAAATAATTGATATGCAAACTGGTTGATGAATAAAATGATAAATAATGATATTAATAGGTTCAAAAACAGCATCAAAATTTTCTAACGTCGTTAAAAAGTAGTATCTTCGCGCCATTAAAACCTTATTATTATTATCTAAAGTGTTATGAAACAATCAATTAAGTGTCTTATTGCTGTTTTTGCAGCAATGCTTATGAGCGTAGCTGCCTTCGCGCAGGTGACTACATCAGCTCTGGGTGGACGCGTTGTTGACGTAAACGGTGAACCTGTTGTTGGTGCTGCAGTGATTGCTACTCACACACCTTCAGGAACTGTTTATCCTGTCATCACAAACGAGTCAGGTCGTTATACCATGAACGGTATGCGTGCCGGTGGCCCTTACACAGTAGAAATCTCATGCTTGGGTTTCCAGACTGTAACTTTCACAGATCTTACCCTTCAGCTTGCTGAGACTTTCTCGTTGGATGCGACTCTCAATGAGGATGCTGAAATGCTTAGCGAGGCAATGGTGATCGGAGCAGCAGCTTCAAAGTTCTCTGCTCAGAAGATGGGTTCTGCAACCAACATCTCAAGCAAAGAAATCACTTCTCTTCCTACAGTAAGCAGAAGCATCACAGACGTTACAAGACTTTCACCATACGGAGGTAACGGCATGAGCTTCGCAGGAGCTGACGGACGTACTGCCAACTTCACTGTCGATGGAGCAAACTTCAACAACAACTTCGGTCTTTCAGACAATCTTCCTGGTGGCGGAAGCCCTATTTCAATCGATGCTATCGAGGAAATGCAGGTGGTTATCTCTCCATATGACGTACGTCAGACAAACTTCATCGGTGGTGGTGTGAACGCCATCACAAAGTCAGGTACAAACACATTGAAGGGATCTGCATATGTATATCACCGCAACGAGAACATGCGTGGTAACATGGCTGCTGGAAAGGAAGTTTCAGGTGCACGTGACAAGGATCGCAACACTACTTACGGTTTCACTCTCGGTGGTCCTATCATCAAGAACAAGCTCTTCTTCTTCGTGAACGCAGAGTACTCTACAATCCCTACAGTAGTAAACAGATGGCGTGGTTCTGTTGACGGAGTCGAGAACGCTGACGCAAATATCTCACGTACAACCCTCGCAGACCTCGAGAAGGTTTCGAACTTCGTGAAGGAGAAGTACGGATATGATACAGGTTCATGGACTGACTTCCCTGCAACAGAGAGCAACATGAAGCTCCTCGCACGTATCGACTGGAACATCAATGACAACCACAAGCTTGCTGTAAGATACAACTACACTCTCAACCAGGCTTGGAACTCTACAAACGCTTCTTCAATGGACGGTGGTCCACGTGCAGCGTTCGGACGTTTCTCACAGTACGGTATGTCATATGCAAACTCGCTCTATTCGATGGACAACCTCGTGAGCACAGTTTCACTCGATCTCAACAGCCGTCTTAGCGACAACCTTTCAAACCAGTTCCTTGCAACATTCTCAAAGCTCGACGATATGCGTGGCACAAACTCAACTGACATGCCGTTCGTTGACATCCGTAAGGATGACGGAAGCTCTGTTCTTCCATACATCGCACTCGGATACGAGCTCTTCACTTGGAACAACGGTGTTCACAACACCCATATCAGCATCAAGGATGACCTTACATATTATGCAGGTGATCACAAGTTCACTGCAGGTCTGAACTACGAGTATCAGATGGCTGACAACTCATACATGAGAAACGGTACAGGTTATTATCGTTACAAGAGCCTTGATGACTTCCTTACAGGAGCTGCTCCTGAGGTAGTATGTCTCACTTACGGTTATGACGGTGAGGCAAACCCTGCAGCACGTGTAAGATTCCACAAGGCCGGTGTATATGCTCAGGACGAGTGGAACGCAACTGAGGACTTCAAGCTTACAGCAGGTCTCCGTCTTGATGGTCTCTTCTTTGACAATCAGGACCTTATGACTAACAAGGCTATCTATGAGCTCGAGTACATCGTTGATGGTCAGAAGCGTCATATCGACACTGGCAAGTGGCCTACATCTGCAATCACAGTTTCTCCACGAGTAGGTTTCTCTTGGGACGTACTTGGTGACAACTCACTCAAGTTCCGTGGTGGTACAGGTCTCTTCTCAGGCCGTCTCCCTCTCGTATTCTTCACCAACATGCCTACAAACTCAGGTATGGTTCAGTACCAGGCAAAGCTTAACGGTACAGGTAACAACGGTGGTGTGAAGACTGACATGAGCCAGTTCGCAGGCGGTCTCCTCATGCGCGAGGAACTCCTCAACAAGCTTATCTCAATGGGATATCCTAATACTATTTCTCCAGAGGACGGTACGGTTCCTGCAGAAATTTCAGCAGTTGATCCTAAGTTCAAGATGCCACAGGTATGGAAGACTTCATTCGCTATCGACTACAACTTCCCTACTGCATTCCCATTCTCTATCAGCGCTGAGGGTATCTACAACAAGACAGTTAACGGCGTCATCATCCGTGACTGGAGCGTGAAGAGCACAGATGGCTTCACAAGACTCAACGGTGTTGACAACCGTCCTCTCTATCAGGACTACCATCAGACTGCTCCTGACGGATCTAACCTCCCTGCTGCATATGTTCTCGAGAACACTAACCAGGGTTACGGTTACTCAGGTACATTCACTGTGAACATGCGTCCTGTCGAGGGTCTTTCACTCATGGCTGCATATACTCATACAGTATCTAAGGAGCTTACAGGTATGCCAGGTTCAAATGCTTCTTCAGTATTGAACTACATGGGTACAATCTATGGTCCTAACGATCCAGGTCTCCACAACTCACAGTATGTTACTCCTGACCGTGTAGTTGCTTCAGCTACTCACAGCGACAGAAGCGGCAACCACTTCAGCTTCATCTACGAGGCATGGAGAGGCGGTTATAACTACACTTACATGACTGCAAACGATATGAACGGTGACGGTTATAACTATGACCTCATCTATATCCCTACAGATGAGCAGGTTGCTAACAACGAGTTCAGATTCGTGTCAGCTGACGATGCACAGCGTTTCATGGACTATGTTCACGCTGACAAGTATCTCAGCAAGAACCAGGGCAAGTATGCTGAGTCTTACAGCGTTTACTCTCCTTGGACTCACAGACTCGATTTCAGCTACAAGCATGATTTCAAGGTTAAGGCCGGCAAGTCAACTAACACTCTCCAGCTCAGCCTCGATATCAAGAATATTCTTAACCTCTTCAACTCTAACTGGGGCGTGTCTAAGTATATGAACCCTGCTCTCGGTGAGGGACGTATCCTTAAGTATGAGGGATATGACAAGGACGGTTATGCAACATTCTCTACTCCAGCAGCTGTGAATCCTTCAACAGAGGTTTGGAATCCTTCAATCGGAATCGGCCAGTGCTGGTATGCTTCAGTTGGTATCAAATATATGTTTAACTAATTTATTATCAGGAATATCATGAAACTTAGAAATATTTTCACAGCTCTTGCAGCCGTAGCGGTACTCGCTTTCGCGGGTTGCCAGGAGAAGGAGAGATTCCTTGATGAAGTACAGGTTTCTCAGTCTATGATCGCTATTCCTGTTGAAGGCGGTCAGACTCAGATCACTGTAAATGCTGAAACCGACTGGGCTATTGAAGGCGCTCCTGAGTGGCTTACAGTATCTCCAGCTTCAGGCTCAAGAGGAGAGGCTAAGGTTACTTTCTCTGCTGAGGCTACAAAGTCAACAAACGAGGCTGTCCTTTATCTCAATTGCGGTGAGGTTTCTCAGATGCTCACAGTAGTCCAGATGGCCGCTAAGGTAGAGGCACCTCTTACAGACTGCGCTACAGTTCTCGCAGAGAACAACGTAGGCAAGGTTTACAAGTGCAAGGGTACAATCACAGACCTTACAAACTATGACAAGTACGGTTGCTTCTACATCAACGACGGTACTGCAACAGTATATGTATATGGTTCAATGAACCCAGCACAGTTCAGCCCTGAGGTTGGTGACATCATCACATTCGAGGGTCCTTGGACTTCATACGGCAACTTCGACGACGTGACTATCCTCTCTCTCGAGAAGTCTCTCATCAAGGTTGAGAAGGTTATCCCTGCAGCTCCGCTTTCACTTGACGGTGGCACAGTTACAGTAGCCCTCACAGTAAAGGGTGACGACCTCACAATCGAGATCCCTGAGGATGCACAGGCATGGCTTACAGCTGGTGAGCCAGAGGCTCTCGGAAACATGACAACAGTAGAGCTTACAGCTACTGCAAACGAGGGTGGTGCACGTACAACTACAGTTACATTCAAGACTACAAGCAAGGGCAAGGAGTATGTTGCAATGGCTGACATCGAGCAGCTCGGAGCTATCGCTGAGGTTTCAGTGGCAGACTTCCTCGCAGCTGAGGTCGGTACAGCACTCTTCAAGCTTACAGGTGTTGTGAAGAATGTAAAGAGCGACGTTTACGGTAACTTCGACCTCGTTGACGCAACAGGTTCAGTATATGTTTACGGTCTTACTGCAACTCAGGTGGCAAGCAACGACAAGTCATTCGGTTCACTCGGAATCAAGGAAGGTGATGTTGTTACAATCATCGGTACAAGAGCAGAGTACAAGGGTACAGCACAGGTAGGTGGTCCTGCTTACTATGTAAGCCACGTCGGCACTACTGAGTCAACTGTAGCTGACTTCCTTGCACAGCCTACAGGCAGTGACTGGTACAAGCTTACAGGTACTGTAACAAACATCGCAAGCGACGTTTACGGTAACTTCGACCTCGTTGACGAGACTGGTTCTGTATATGTTTATGGTCTTACAGCAGCTCCGGTAGCAAAGAATGACAAGTCATTCGCTTCTCTCGGACTCGTTGAAGGCGACAAGATCGTCATCGTAGGAACAAGAGCAGAGTACAAGGGTACAGCTCAGGTAGGCGGTCCTGCTTACTTCATCAAGAAGGCAGAGTAATCATACTCTATATACATTCTCTAAGGCTGTCACCGCAAGGTGACGGCCTTTTTTTGCCTCTGCAACGTATTGGATATCTGTATTTTTTCCTTTATTTTTGTAAATTCAAGAAAAATGTCAATTAAGGAAAAAGCTAATATTTATAAAAAAGTAACATGAAAATCAGAAATCTTTTTTTAGGAATCATCGCTTCCTTGGCGGTATTTGCAGCCTGCCAGGAAGAGGAAGTGAATCTCGGTACTCCGAACATCGTGCTAAGCGAAACCGAGATCTGTTTTGAGTCAGCTGGCGGAGAACAGGCACTCACTGTTACTGCAAGCCGCGACTGGATGGTAGAGACAGATGCGGACTGGGTGGTGGTATCACCAGAGTCAGGTCTTGCATCGGCTGATGCCCAGACAGTTACTGTTACGGTTCTTGAAAACACAGGTCTTGACCGTTCTGTAGATGTGAAGTTCACAATCGGTATGAAGAGCAAGTATCTGACTGTAAATCAGGCAGGTCCTAAGGGCTCGGCAGAGAACCTCATCATTTATTACAACGACTATGACAAGGTGGTTGCAGAAAAGACATACGGCTCAGGTTCAAGCTGGCCATACCTCGATCAGTTCGACGGCTGGCAGAACCAGACAGGAACAGGTGCTGCAAACGTGACATATGCATACAGCGGTATGTCTGCACGTGCAAACTCTACATCCAACAGCAACTATTCCGATTATGAGGGTTCCGGAAACAACAACATGTTCTTCGGAAAGAGTGCATATCTTGCTACAGGCAACATCGCCCTCGGCGGTGCGACAGACCTCGTACTCACATTCGGTTCAGAGAAGTATTCACAGGACGGAGACAGCATCTTCAAGAATTCTGAATTCCATGTATATCTCAGCAACGACGGCAGTAAGTGGGTTGAGCTTGACTACACGTTTGCCGGAACAGAAGGCGGAAGATGGAACCTTGCGACAGCGAACTTCTCGGTTCCTGCAGGTACGGAGAACCTCTCGGTATGCGTAAAGGTTGACGTAGCCAGCGTTTATCGTATGGATGACCTCAAGCTCGAGATTTCAGAGACTGCAGGTACTGCTGTTGACTTCTCGAAGGGAGTGGAGATGGATTTCACAGCCGGCGGCAGCACAGGTGGCGGTTCAACCCCTGCTGCTCCTGAATCAAAGGGCAAGAAGACCGTGGCCGAGTTCATCGCGGCAGCCGACAAGTCAAACTATTATGAACTTACCGGTAAGGTATCAGGCTTCAATGCAACATATTGCAGCTTCGATCTTACAGACGATTCAGGAAAGATTTATGTATATTCAGTTCTCGATGAGAGCAAGGCAGAGTGGACAAGCAAGATCTCAAACGGTGGCACAATCACCATCTATGCTAAGTATGAGTACTATGAGCCGAAGGACCAGCATGAGGTAGTTGACGCATATATCGTAAGCTTCAAGGCAGACGGTGGAAATACCGGCGGTGGAAACGAGAATGAGGGCAAGCCTTCAAGTCTCACGAAGGTTACAGTGGCAGAATTCCTCGATGCTCCTGAAAGCAGCGACACTTGGTACGAGCTTACAGGTGAGATCACATCCATCGCAGAAGGAAACGCATACGGAAACATCTACATCAACGACGGTACCGGTGAAGTTTACATTTATGGCCTTACAAACGGCTGGGTAGGCTACAATGACAAGTCATTCGACAGCATCGGCCTCAAGGTCGGCGACACGGTTACCCTCGGATCGCTCAGAGGTTCATATAACGGACAGCCTCAGGGTGGCGGAAGCAAGATGCCTGCATATTATATCAGCCATGTCAAGGGCGAAGGCGGAGATCAGGGCGGCGACGATCCTACTCCTCCGTCAGGAGATGCCGGAGAGTTTGATCCGACCATTTCATGGGATCTCGGTGAAAAGGCTTATGATGCCACTTCAGGAACGACTGCACAGACTGGTACTGTCAACGGAGTCGAGGTAAGCAACATGCTCAAGCTCGGAACAAGTAAACTTACTGGAGATGCTACTCTCCATGTTCCTGCCGGAACAAAGAAGCTCGGCTTCTACTGTGTGGCATGGAAGGGCAAGAAGGCGCAGGTAAGGTTCTCAGTGAACGGAACAGAGATCGCAACCATCGAGCCGGCTGCAAATGCAGGAGCTTCAGGCAATCCTCCATACACTATCACAGTTTCAGACAGTGACTATTTCGAGGTGGAAATGCCTTCGGCAGACGCTGCAGATGTCAAGGTCGAGACACTTGATCCTGCAAACGGACGTGTCATCTTCATCGGCCTCAAGGCTCTCACAGAGTAATCCATGACGATAAGCAAGGTAATAAATAAGGTTGCAGTGGTCTTGACGGCCATCTGCACCTTATTTGTTTCTTCATGTGACGAGCAGACTGATGACGGACTGAGCGTTACGCTGAAGTCAGGCAATGTTACGGCTGAGGCCGGACAGATGTTTGTCAGTGTCACCAGCAGTACATCTTGGACATTATATATGACAGCCGAGGACGGAGAGGATGGAACAGACTGGGCCAGTCTGAACGTAACTTCCGGAACCGGAAACAAAAGCAACGTCATATTGACATACGAGGCGAATGATGGCGAGGACTCGCGTTCTATCTCGATAGTGGTCGATAACGGCAGAAACTGGGCGAAATGCATCTTTACCCAGCCTGGACTCGGCCAGCAGGGAGGAGAGGAACCGCTTCCTCAGCCGGAACTCGATCTGACGAAGACAGGGTGGCTGGAACTTCCGGCAATGGACGATCCAGACCTCGGCTACTACAGCCACAGCTTCGAGATGAACGGTCAGAAGTACCGCAACTACTCTTTCGGATGGAGCCAGACCGACCTTGTGGCTCACTGGGTCGCATATCCTCTTTGTTCAATATATACGAATAAAAGGGTTAACCGTACCGATGAATGGGCATATGACCCGCTTCTCGGACCGGAATTCTCGTCCGCTCCTTTCGGCGGCTACGGGGGATCATACGCAAGAGGCCATCAGGTACCTTCGGCAGACCGTCTGTGCTGCCGTGAAGCCAATGTGCAGACCTTCTATGGAACGAACATGACTCCGCAGAACAACGGACATAACGGGGGCATATGGCAGGATATCGAAAGCTATGTCCGCAATATTGCCAACAAGTCAGATACGACATACGTGGTTTCCGGATGCATGGTGAAGGACAGTCAGAATTTCACACAAGACTCAGACGGCAAGAAGATGACCGTGCCTACGGCATATTTCAAGGCAGTCCTCCGTTACACCAAGTCATCGACCTTGAGCACATGGGCTGCAATGGCGTTCTATACGGAGCACAAGGATTATCCTGACAATACGCCTTTCAAGACCATCGCCATGTCTGTCGATGAACTTGAGGATGTCACCGGCCTTGACTTCTTTGTCAATCTTCCTGAAAAACTCGGTGAGAAACGCGCATCGGAACTTGAGGCGGAAGACCCTGTGACCAATTCCGTATGGGGACTGTAAAAAGATAAGACACCAATATGAAAAAGATACTCTACATACTGATCGCACTGACGCTATTCAGCACAGGTGCATCTGCTCAGAAGAATGGTGAAAAGAACCATGTCATAGGATTCTACAATCTCGAGAATCTCTTTGACACATACGACGATCCTGCGAAGAACGACGAGGAATTCCTCCCGGAAGGAAAAAACAAATGGACTGAGGCGAAATATCAGAAGAAGCTTCAGAACATGGCCAAGGTCATAAAGTCCATGAAGGAGGAGAACGGAGCATGGCATGCCCTTCTCGGAGTGTCTGAAATAGAGAACAGGCTTGTGCTCGAGGATCTCGTCATGGAGCCTCAGATAGCGGAAGCGAATTATCAGATCGTCCATTATGACGGTCCGGACAGACGAGGCGTGGATGTGGCTCTCCTCTATAATCCTAAGGTATTCACCTTCCTCGACAGCGAATCTATTCCTTTCACATTCGAGGGCAGCTCGATCGACTGGATCCAGTCTCAGGAGGAAAGGGACTATTTCAGGACACGTGATATCCTCATGGTTCACGGAACTATTGACGGTGAACATTTTGCGATATATGTGGCCCATCTTCCATCACGCTCCGGCGGCAAGAAGGGGGGCAACCAGCTTCGCGACAGAGGAGGCGAGATAATGTATAATCATGCGATGGAGATGCAGAAGAAATATCCGGGCATAAAGATAGTCTGCATGGGTGATATGAACGACAACCCGACAGACACGAGCATGGCTGAATACCTTCACGGACTCGAGAACAAGGCTGACGTGACCGACACTGATTTCTTCTCGCCTTTCCTGTCGATGCTCAAGGCAGGATTCGGCTCCCTCGCATATCAGGGAGTATGGAGCATATATGACCTTCTTCTGGTCAACAATGCCCTTGCAAACCCTCAGGAAGGCACATTCGGACTCCGTCAGCTCCATAAGAAGGGATTTTACGGACGCATTTATAACCCTAAGTTCCTGACCAACCAGAAAGGACAGTACAAGGGTACACCGTTCAGAACCTTCTCCAACGGAGCTTTCATCGGAGGCTACAGCGACCATTATCCGACTTATATCGTAATAACCAAATAGGAAAGGAGATTTCTCCACTCGCTTCGCTCGGTCGAAATGACAGTGTTGTTAAGCCGGTTGAAATGACAGTGTTGATAAGCCGGTCGAAATGACAGGATGACATGTTTAAGTGTCATTTCGAGCGAGGCCGCAGGCCGAGTCGAGAAATCTGCATAATGACAACAAAATGATAAAGAAAGCATTACTATTCATCACGGCACTGCTTTGCTCATCCGCTCTTTTCGCCCAGAGCAACGACTGGGGAGGAGTGAAGGGTACGGTCGTGAACCGTGCCGGCAGAGCACCTATTGCTGAAGCGGCATTGACCATCTCCCAGAATGGCGAGACCGTAGCTTCCGCAACATCTGATGCTGAAGGTAAGTTCCTCATCGAGAACCTTCCGAACGGAATGTATGATATGACGATTAAGGCTCCGGGTTTTCTGGATGCCAATGTCAATGTGACGGTCGAGGGTTATGTAAAGGATCTGATCTTTGTGGGAATGGTCATCGAACAGGTAGTCATGGATGTCGATGATTCCAATTTCGCTGAATTCGATATGGATGATTCGGGATTCGAGGATGCCCCTTCCATTCTTTTCGACAGCAATGACCCGTTCACGGACATCGCCAGCTTCGGCTTCAGCAACATCCGCTTCAAGAACAGAGGTTATACGAATGAATCTCAGGACGTATATCTCAGCGGCATCAGAATGAACGACGCCATCACGGGATATTCTCCGTTTTCACTCTGGAGCGGTCTCAACGAGGCTATGAGAAGCAAGGAAAGCACTATAGGAAACGAGGTCTCCGACTATGGCTATGGCGGTTACAACGGAGTTACGAACATCCATGCGATGCCTTCAAGCGTACGTACGGGATGGAGGTTCAGCGCCCTCACCAACAGTGCCCTCTACCGCCTCCGCCTCATGGCCACATATGCATCAGGCGAGCTTGACAACGGATGGTCATACGCATTCAACGTATCTGCCCGTCTCGGTGGAAACGATTGGGTGAAAGGAGTTTACTACCGTAATTTCGCATATTACTTCGGAGTTGAGAAGAAATTCGGAGACATCCACAGGATCGGTCTCGTGACTTTCGCCGCTCCGGGCCAGCGCGGTGCACAGAATGCATCGACCCAGGAGGTATATGACCTGATCGGTGACAACATGTACAACAGCAATTGGGGATATCAGAACGGCAGAGTGCGCAATGCGCGTGTCCGCAAGACATTCGAGCCGATAACCATCCTCAAATATACCGCGACTCCTTCAGACGACCTTGAGGCTTCTGCTACAGTGCTCTGGCGTACAGGAAAGAACGGATATACCGCGATGGACTGGTATGATGCGGCTGATCCGCGTCCGGACTATTACCGCAACCTTCCAAGCTATTACTGGATGGAGGACGAGGATTACGACAGGCAGAATTTCGAGAAATACGCATGGGCGAAGGATGCATGGGTAAACGACTATCCTCAATACACCCATCTTGATTGGGACCGTCTCTATAACGTGAACTGGAACAACTACGATGCAGACGGACTCCGCCGCTCTAAGTATGCGGTCGAGGAACGTCGCGTGGATCAGAACGATATCAATCTCAATGCAAGCCTGAAATGGACTGCAGGCAAGATATTCACACTTACAGGAGGCATCAATTACAAGTGGAACCGTACAGAGTACTACAAGAAGATGGACGATCTTCTCGGAGGTGACTACTATATCAATATCGACCAGTTCGCGGAACGTGATTTCGCATCCTCGCCTGCTATGGTTCAGAACGACCTCGACTATTACCTGGCACATGGTGAAGCACAGTCGCTCCAGCAGGGAGACAAATACGGCTATGACTATTATGCACATGTCCGCAAGGCTAATGCATGGGCTAACGGATCTCTCGACCTCGGTGCTTTCAAGGCAGATCTTGCGGCACAGATAGGATATGAGAAGTTCTGGAGGGAAGGACTTGTCAGGAAGGGTCTTTTCGCAGGACTTGATGACAATGGAAACGAGTTCATCATCGACGGAAAGAATCTCACTTCATATGAAATGGTGAACGGAGTTAAGACTCCGATCACCTCGAAGGGCAATTCTGCAGTCTCTGACTTCCTTACATATTCGGCAAAGCTCGGTCTTCAATATCATATCGACGGAGGCCACAGAATATATGCAAATGCAGCTTATTACAATGATGCCCCTACATTTGCCCAGTCATTCATCTCGCCTCGTACACGAAACTCTCTTGTGCCGAATCTCGAGACGATGAAGACCACTTCTGCAGACATCAACTATCAGTTCAGCAACAACGGATACAATTTCCGCATCACCGGTTTCTGGACCACCATCAAGGACCAGACGGACATGATGAGCTTCTATGATGACTCGCAGAATTCGTTCACGAACTTCGCCATGAGCGGCATCGATCAGCGTCATATGGGCGTGGAGTTCGGATTCAAGATCCCTGTATTTGTCCAGGGTCTTTCAGTAGAGGGAGCCTTCAGCTGGGGTGAATATATATATACATCGACTCCGCGCATGACTCAGACAGTTGACAACAGTGCCGAGGTGATATTCGACAACCAGGCTGTTCCTTACTGGGCAAGCAGTCCGGTATTCAGAAAGACCGTAATGGACGGCGAAACTGTATATGAGACAGATCTCAACGGCGATCCTGTGGTCGAGAGCTGGCAGAAGCATTACGTTCCTTCAACTCCACAGCTTGCAGCCGATCTCGGACTCAACTACAGGACGAATTCATATTGGTTCTTCGAACTTCACGGTCAGTATTTCGCGAACTCGTACCTCGACATGAACCCTCTCTACAGGACGGATATGGCTACAGCCGGTCCTGACGGAATCGTTACACCTGTGGAGATCGAATACATGACGGCTCAGGAGAGGTTCGACCCTGTATTCCTTCTCAACGCGAGCATCGGAAAGTCGTGGTATATCGACCGCAAGTACAACTTCGGATTCTCCCTCAACCTTCAGAACATGCTGAATAACAGGATGGTAAAGACCGGAGGTTACGAGCAGACCCGTCTGATCGACAGCAAGAGCATGGAGAGATACTACCGGTTTGATTCGAAGTATTTCTATATGCAGGGCTTTAATTATATGTTGAACCTCTATTTCAGATTCTAAAGATTCCTCGTCTCGGCTTCCAGCCTTGCTCGGAATGACAGTATGACTCAAGAAGAATGAAGTATGATTGGTGTCATTTCGACCGAACGAAGTGAGTGGAGAAATCTATGACAATTAAAGTTATGAAGAAAATATACATATTACTGGCTGCAATGGTCCTCTTCGCCGGATGTGAGGAGTTCCAGCCTGTCTTCACAGGCAAATATCCTGACCCTCAGGAGCAGTACATATATACGGATGCTGATTTCGGAAAATTTACATCCATAGCCGATCTCAAGGCAATGTATGCCGAGAACGGCAACAAGCCTTATACTGTCGAGAAGAATTGTGTCATCAAAGGTCAGGTGACTACCTCGGATCAGGTAGGAAACCTTTACAAGAGCCTTTATATCCAGGACGAGACAGCCGGCATCGAAGTCAAGATCGGCAAGAACGGCCTTTACAACGAGTACAAGCTCGGCCAGTGGATATATATTGACTGTTCAGGCCTGACAGTAGGTGACTACAACGGAATGATCAACATCGGCTATTCCGACCCGACAGGAGAATACGAGACGGGCTATCTCGAGCATGCCTACATCATCAACGAGCATGTATTCAAAGGTGAATACGGTGATCCGGTAAAGCCGGTGGTGGTGAAGGAGGCCGACCTGCATAAGGACGTTAATCTCGGCCGTCTCGTGACCATAGAGAATCTGAAGTATGATGACCATATCTTCATCCTCGCATATGTCGATCCTAACGGAAACAGGAAGGATTACACCAACAACGGAATATTCATCGACGAGGAAGGCCCGGACAACTACGGCGTGACCACATGGGCATGTTCCGAAAGCAAATGGAAGGAATATCTCAATGCCGGCAATTTTGACAGCGTAGAGGCTGCCGGAACCACAGTCGGAGCCCTCAGAAAGGGCAAGGGAATCGGTTCCATGGCATATTCGGTGAGCCAGTACTTCAAGATGGGAAAGACCGATGTACAGGTGCGTACCAGCGGATATGCCCGTTTTGCAGACACCGAGATCCCTCAGGAGGTGCTTGACGGAAAGGCCACCGTATCATTTACCGGTATCCTTACAGAGTACAAGGGCGCAGCCCAGTTCACCCTCATCGATCTTGACGGTGTCAGAAAGACCGACGGCACAAACTGGTATTGATCCTCCCGATCTCTCCCGATCCCTCCTGAGCTCCTTCTGTCATCCTGAGCTCCTCCTGTCATCCTGAGCGCAGCGAAGGATCTATATAAGAATCAAACAATCCGAAATATGAAAAAAGTATTATTTGCACTTTCAATCATCATGGCAGCAGTTTCCTGCAACAGAGTGAACCCGTTCCTCGGAGAATGGGAAACACCTTACGGTATTCCTGATTTCAACCAGATTCAGGAGAAACACTATATCCCTGCAATTGAATACGGCATCCGCCAGCAGCAGGGTGAAATCGACGCGATCATCGCAAATCCGGACGCTCCTACATTCGAAAACGTAGTTGAGGCATATGAGCGTTCAGGTGCGGTTCTTGACCGTGTTTCGATGGTTCTCTTCAATGTTTCCGAGTCAGATGCGACAGAGTCTCTCCAGAAGATCGTAGAGCAGGCTCTTCCTCTCATTTCCGTTCATAGCGACAATATCTTCATGAATCCGTACTTCTTCAAGAAGGTGGAGGCTCTTTATAACGATATCGAGAATCTCGGTCTCAACCAGGAGCAGAAGATGGCTCTCAAGAAGCTCTACAACTCATTCGTGAACAATGGTATCGCCCTCAGCGAGGCCGATCAGGCACGCATGCGAGAGATCAACCTCGAGCTTTCTTCGCTTTCAAATACATTCGGAAACAACCTTCTTGCAGAGAACAATGCATTTGCTGAGGAATTCGGCATTTCAGTTTCAGAATATGGCGGAGCGATGGCTGCAACAGAAGACCGTGCCCTCCGTGAGAAGATGTTCAAGGCATATGCCTCACGTGGCAACAACGGCAACGAATATGACAACAAGGACCTGATTGTCAAGACTATGGCACTCCGTATCGAGAAGGCGAAGCTCCTCGGATACGATACACCGGCAGATATGATCCTTCATGACAAGATGGCCGGCAGTGCTGAGACAGTGGATGAATTCCTTTCAAGCCTCATGGCCCCTGCCATCGCTAAGGCAAAGGAAGAGATCGCTGACATGCAGGCTGTTATGGACGAGGATATCAAGGCAGGCCTTCTTCCTGAGGGCAGCGTGATCGAGCCATGGGACTGGGCATATTACACTGAAAAGGTGCGTAAGGCTAAATATGCACTCGACGAGGAGCAGACAAAGCCATATTTCCAGATGGAGAACGTGCGTCAGGGCGTATTCGACCTCACCACAAAGCTTTGGGGACTTCAGTACGAGAAGCTCGAGGATATTCCTGTATATCATCCTGAGGTTGAGGGATTCAAGGTGACAGATGCAGACGGCTCGCTCATCGGTGTGATCCTCACAGACTATTTCCCACGCAGCACAAAGAGAGGCGGTGCATGGATGACCAACTTCGTGAATCAGGAGGTTCTTGACGGAGAGGATATACGTCCTGTAATCGTGAACGTAGGAAACTTTGCCAAGCCGGCTGACGGCAAGCCTTCACTCCTTACCCTCGACAATGTAGAGACTCTTTTCCATGAGTTCGGACATGCACTTCACGGTCTTCTCAGTCAGTGTACATACAAGAGCGTGAGCGGAACATCCGTAGCACGTGACTTTGTGGAGCTTCCTTCACAGATCATGGAGAACTGGGCATTCCAGAAGGAGGTTCTTGCTGATTATGCACGTCATTATGAGACCGGTGAGATCATTCCTGACGCACTCGTGGAGAAGATCGAAGCTGCCGGCAACTTCAATCAGGGCTTCATGACTACAGAGCTCGCAGCTGCTTCAATCCTTGACCTCAAGTGGCATATGCTTGATTCTGTAGAGGGTCTCGATCCTATGGCATTCGAGGCGGAGGCATGTAAGGAAATGGGTCTCATCGACGAGATCATCCCTCGTTACCGCAGCACATATTTCGCCCACATCTTCAGCGGCGGATACAGTGCAGGATATTACAGCTACCTTTGGGCAGAGGTACTTGACAAGGATGCATTCGAGCTCTTCCTCGAGAAGGGAATCTTCGACAAGGAGACAGCAATGTCATTCCGCCGCAATGTCCTCGAGAAGGGTGGCAGCGATGAGCCGATGGATCTCTACCGCCGCTTCCGTGGCGCAGATCCTGATGCAGGTGCCCTCCTCCGTGGTCGCGGACTTTAATCGGTGCAACGCAACTTGCTGAGTATCAAGAATATAAAACAAAAGCCTGCCGTCCTTTGACGGCAGGCTTTTAGTGTAAAGCGTTGAATGTTAGAGAGTTGTGTTGCTCTCGTTTCCCATCACGAATACCAGCTCTCCACCTGCAGCTATGTCGCTGTGAGTGATGTACCATTTGTCGTACGGCTTTCCGTTGAGGGTGATGCTCTGGATGTAGCGGTTGGTGTCGCTGTTGTTTTCTGCGGTTATTCTGAAGGTTATATCACCGCCTGCAGAGTCCCTGCCGACCTTGATTTCCGCTTCATCAAACAAAGGACTTCCGAACCAGTAACGTCCGGATGCCGGCTCTACCTCATAGAATCCCAAAGACGAAAGAATATACCATGCGGACATCTGACCTACGTCTTCATTTCCCGAAAGTCCGTCAGGCTCAGCACTATATAGTGTCTCCAGAACTTCACGTACCTTGTCTGCCGTCTTCCATGGCTGTCCGGCCATAGTATAGAAATAAAGGATATGGTGGCTCGGTTCGTTTCCATGTGCATACTGACCGATGAGTCCTGAAATGTCAGGTGAAATATCCTCGCCTTCCAGAACCGATGAAACCGTGAAAAGCGAATCCAGCTTTTCAATGAATGCCTCTTTGCTTCCGAAACACCCGATCAGTCCGTCGAGATCATGCGGAACCAGCCATGTATATTGCCATCCGTTGCCCTCGCAGTAGTCATCTCCCCTGTGATTTGATGAGAAAGGACTGTAATTGTCACGGAACTGTCCCTTGCTGTCCTTACCCCTTATGAAGCGGAGTTCCGGGTCGAAAAGATGCCTGTATGACCTGCTGCGGGCAGTGAAATATTCAAGATCAGCTTCGTATGATGCCTTGACAGAGTCGCATGACGCGCGTCCGGCCATCAGTTCCGCAGCATTTGCCAGCGCTCCGTCCGCGAGGGCATATTCAAGATCATATGCAACAGACTCATTCATAGTTTCACATGGGATATATCCATATTCCATCCTGTGTTCCTGACCTCTGTCTGGCCTGAGGGCCGAAGCCTTCATCGCCTCATATGCAAGCCAATAGTCAAAGCCCTCGAATCCCTTCACTATCGCATCTGCCACCGGAGGAATGCCCGGATTGCCGACCATGCAGTTGGTCTCGCAGCCATGCAGATGCCATACCGGAAGCTTTCCCTGTTCCTTATATATTGCCAGCATTGTGTTGATGAAGCCGGTATATCTTTCAGGCTGGAATATCGTGTAAAGCGGCATTGCTGCTCTGTAAGTATCCCATAATGAGAATGTTGTATATGTATCATATCCCGGATTTTCATACGTTCTGCCGTCTGCCCCGCGATAGCTTCCGTCAATATCGCAGAATGTCGAAGGGGCGATCATGGTATGATAAAGCGCCGTATAGAATATCTTTTTTGCTTCCTCGTCTCCGGTTTCGATATGTATGCGGCTGAGCTCGTCATTCCAAGCCTTGCCGGCCGCATCAGCTGTTGCATCGAAGTCCCAGCCCGGCAGCTCTTCCTTCATATTGGCATATGCCCCTTCCATGCTGACAGGGGAGAGGGTGACCTTCATGAGCACCTGCTTTTCCTCGAATTCCGCATGGGCGTATAAAGGTACATCTATATATTCATCATCCCATATCTGTATGTTCATATTCCTGATTGTCAGCCTGTTGCATGGCTCGGAAAACTCTGCATAGAAATATATCTTCTGGTCGTCAGCCCATCCGCGTGAATATCTGTAACCCCTGATGGCCCTGACGTTTTCAAGAACCTGTGAATCCTTCTCTGCCTGATCATCTGATGTCAGTGCCTTTCCGGTCATAGGATCGGCCGCTTCCATGAATGCATCCATCGTCCTGTCCCAGCATCCTCCGTTCTTGAGATCGATTACGATACCGTTGCCTGCATCCTTGTCAAAGCTGTATCTGTGCATTCCCACACGGTTTGTCGCGGTAAGTTCCGCTGCAACATTGTATCTGGTCAGATAGACGCTGTAATATCCGGGACGCGCACTTTCCTTTGTACGGTCAGCATATGACCACAGACCTGATTCCGGATCGCTTTCCCTGCCGCGGGCGAATGTCAGACTGTCCCCGTTCACAGGCATCACCGTGATATCGAAAAGGTCGCCTATGCCCGTACCGCTCAGATGGGTATGCGAAAAACCTATGACGGTCGAATCACTGTCGTGATATCCCGAACACCAGTCCCACTCCTGAGGGATGCTTGTCGGGCCCAGCTGGACCATTCCGAAAGGTACATTTGCACCGACAAACACATGTCCATGTCCGCCGGAACCGATTTTCGGATCCACATATTGGGTGAAAATCACCTCTTCCGAACATCCGATAAGGAATGTTGCCGTAAATATCAATGAAAACCGTGCAATGATATTTGATAACTCTTTCATAACTATACCGATTATCCGTATCTTACAAAGATAGCAATACTTTCCTAAATCCCGTCCAAGCATTCCTGCTGAAGCAGCAAAGCCCAGCTGTGAGCGAGCGAAGCATATTCCTATGATTCTGCAGAGAGAGCCTTGCACCTGTAGCATTTTTGCTATGAAAACGCGCGAGATACCCTTCAAAATCGGGGTACCTCGCGCACTTTTACTGGTTTGATGCTGCAGGTCTCTTTATAAATCATACCGAACTATCGCATTCCTGCAGGCTTGGTCCGGGGATTTAGATCAGCGGCTGGCCGGTCATGGCTGCAGGCTGCTCGATGCCCATGAGCTTGAGGATGGTAGGAGCAACGTCAGCAAGCTTTCCGTCCTTTACTTCCTTGACCTCGTCACCGGCATTCACAACGATGAAAGGAACATCGTTCAATGAGTGAGCGGTGTTAGGAGTACCGTCATCGTTAACAGCGTAGTCGGCGTTACCGTGGTCAGCTGTGATGAGGATTGCATAACCCTGTGCCTTGGCTGCCTCCACAACCTTCTCCACACACTGGTCAACTGCGATGACAGCCTTGCGGATGGCCTCATAGATACCTGTATGGCCGATCATGTCACCGTTTGCGAAGTTGAGGATGATGAGGTCGTTGCGACCTGTGTTGATGGCCTCAACGAGCTTCTTAGTAACTTCCGGAGCACTCATCTCAGGCTGGAGATCGTAAGTAGCAACCTTTGGAGAGTTCACGAGGATGCGGTCTTCATTTTCGAAGAGAGCCTCGGCACCACCGTTGAAGAAGAATGTCACGTGAGCATACTTCTCTGTCTCGGCGATACGGAGCTGGTTCTTGCCGGCCTTTGAAACAACCTCTCCAAGGGTCTCCTGAACGTTTTCCTTGTCGAAGAGGATGTGCACGCCTGTAAAAGATGCATCATATGGAGTAAGACAGCAGAAGTAGAGCGGAAGGGTCTTCATTCCGAAATCCGGCATATCCTGCTGTGTGAGGACTGCTGTGAGCTCGCGTGCGCGGTCGTTACGGAAGTTGAAGAAGATCACTGCATCGCCTTCCTGAATCTTTGTCAGCGGTGCGCCAGAAGCGTCGGTAACAACGATAGGCTTGATGAACTCATCGGTAACTCCCTCGTCATATGATGCCTGGATAGCCTCTGTAGCTGAAGTCGCGTAATTGCCCTTTGCGTCAACGAGCATGTCATATGCCTCCTTCACGCGCTCCCATCTCTTGTCACGGTCCATAGCGTAGAAACGTCCGCAGACTGTTGCGACCTTGCCTGTAGAAGCCGCCATAGCTGCCTCAAGACCCTCTACAAAGCCCTTTCCGCTCTTTGGGTCAGTGTCACGACCGTCCATGAAGCAATGTACATATACATCCTCAAGACCATATTCCTTGGCTACGTTGAGGAACTCATATACATGCTCGAGTGAGCTGTGCACACCACCCATTGAAGCAAGGCCCATTAGGTGAAGCTGCTTTCCTGTACTCTTCACATAGTCATATGCAGCCTTGATCTCTGCGTTCTGGAGAAGCTTGTGATCGCGGCATGCGATGTTGATCTTCACGAGATCCTGATATACCACACGTCCGGCACCGAGATTGAGGTGACCTACCTCTGAGTTACCCATCTGGCCTTCCGGAAGACCTACAGCCTCTCCACATGCCTTGAGAGTGCTCATAGGGTACTGCTTGCGGAGGTTCTCGATATACGGAGCTCCCTGTGTGTAGATGACATTAGACTCATCCTGTCTGCCCTCGCCCCAACCGTCGAGGATCATAAGTAGAACTTTCTTGTCCATTTCGATATGTATTTAAATATTTTCCATTTAAAGATTCTTCGCTTTCGCTCAGAATGACAATATCATTTCCTCAGAATGACATTCTTTTTGCGACGCAAATATACAATTTATACACCACTTTTTCTAATTTTGTAGGATGAAAACAGCAGGGAGTCCGATCCTTGCATAATGAAGAAACACAGATGGGAAGAAACAGACATTCAAGCGGCAAGAGCCGTGGCAGAGGAAAAAAGGAAAGAAAAGTGTTTCCTCAGGTCGTCGGAAAAGTCCAGATGACCCGTGAAGGATATGCATTCATCATAATCGAAGGAGAGGAAGACGATGTGTTCGTGAAGGCTTCAAAGACCCGTGGAGCTCTTCATGGCGATACGGTCCGTGTGTCGGTGACACGTGAAAAGAACGACAGGCAGCGCAGGGAAGGTGAGGTCATCGAGATTCTGGAAAGGTCTCCTAAACCGTTCATCGGAATACTTCATGTGGTGGGAAATCAGGCCTGGGTGCTTATGCAGAGCCGTTTCATGCCATATGACATAACCATACCGTTCACTATCACGGACAAGCAGCGCTACCGCAGGCATAATGTCAGAGGACAGTCGATGGCAGAGCCTAAGGATGAAACAGGATGGCTCAAGCCTCTTGGTGACGAACTCTATGCCATCCACAGGGTATATGAGCTGGGAGAGGACGGTTACGGCCGTCAGGAGCTTACGGCCCGTTCGGGCATGAAGGTGGCTGCGGTGGTGGATGACTGGCCTCGCAGCGAGATGTCTCCAAGAGGACATATCGTCGATGTGCTCGGTGAGCCGGGAGACAATGACACCGAGATGCATGCAATACTTGCGGAATATGCTCTGCCTTACCGTTTCGAGTCGGAAGTGGCCAATGCCGCCGATCAGATATCCGAAGAAATCACGGAAGAGGATATCAGGACACGAAGGGACTTCCGTCAGACTCTTACATTCACCATAGACCCTGCCGATGCCAAGGACTTTGACGACGCGATATCGTTCAGGAAGCTGGAAAGCGGCAATTATGAGATAGGAGTCCATATCGCGGATGTTACCCATTACGTCCGTCCGGGATCTGTGGTTGACAAGGAGGCCGAGGCGCGTGGAACATCGGTATATCTGGTTGACAGGACCGTGCCGATGCTGCCGGAGAAGCTTTGCAACAAGCTCTGCTCTCTCCGTCCGCACGAAGAGAAGCTCACATTCTCGGCTGTATTTGAAATGACTCCTCTGGGCCGTTTTGCAGGCCAGTGGTTCGGCAAGACCATAATATATTCGGACTACAGATTTGCATATGAAGAGGCTCAGGCCATCATAGAGGCAGGTCCGAAGGCATCGCATGAGGGTGTTCCGGAAGACATAAAGGAGGCGATACTCATATTGAACGGCCTTGCCGCCAAGCTCCGCAAGAAGAGGTTTGCCGCTGGCGCGATCAGCTTCGACCGTCCGGAAATGAAGGTCGAGGTCGATGAGAAGGGCCGTCCGGTCAATGTATATCAGAAGGTCACCAAGGAAGCCAACTGGCTTATAGAGGAGTTCATGCTCCTTGCAAACAGAACTGTCGCAGAATTCGTTGCCACAGGATGCAAGGGAACCGGTGATGCTCCGGCAAAGGGAGCCAGGAAGCAGGCCAAGACCTTCGTTTACCGTGTCCATGACGAGCCGAATCAGGAAAAGGTAGAGAATCTCCGCAACTTCATAGGCAACTTCGGCTACCGGATGGGACCGACAAACAACGGAAAGGACATATCCAGAGAGCTGAACAGCCTCTTCGAGGCAGCCAAGGATACTCCTGAATACAATGCCATCGAACTTCTTTCGCTCAGGACCATGGCAAAGGCACGTTACGACACCGAGAATCTCGGCCATTACGGACTGGCGTTCAAGTATTATACACATTTCACATCTCCTATCCGCCGCTATCCGGACATGCTCGTGCACAGGCTTCTGGCTCAGTATCTTGAAGGAGGCGAGTCGGCAAGGAGGGAGACATACGACAAGCTCTGCAAGCATGCATCGGAAAGGGAGATCGTGGCAGCTGAGGCTGAGCGCGCAAGCATCAAGTACAAGCTCATCGAGTTCATGCAGGACAAGGTCGGATATACATTCGGAGGACATATCTCAGGTCTTACGGAATGGGGAATGTATGTCGAGATCGAGCCGACGATGATCGAGGGAATGGTGGCTCTCAGAGACATAAAGAGCGATTTCTTCGAATTCGATCAGGATCATTACAGGCTGGTCGGCAAGCGTTCGGGCATCGTCTATAATCTTGGAGATCCTGTGCGCATCCGCGTGAAGAAGACCAATCTGGAACAGAAGCTTCTTGACTATGAGCTGATCGAGACAGGTCTTGAGGAAAGGGTATATGACCGTATCGACTATGAACAGGGAAGGGGTACATCCTTCATCAAGGGAGAGGACGGATCGTTTGACAATGTGACGGTCGGCATAAACAAGGCCGCCCGCAAAGAGAAGGTCCGCAAGGCCATCCAGGAGTCGAAACGCAAGTCGAAGAAGGCTGCTGTTAAACGTTCTTCAAAGAAATAGCTATTATGAAACCACCGAAAGACATAGAGAAATATCAGGAGCATTACGACGAGAAGAAGTTCGGCACAAAGCTTCCTAAGGTTGCGAGAAAGGCCGGATCCAAGCTTGTCTATGCTGCCCTGCTGCTGTACTATGTGCTGCGCAGCAAGACTGTGTCGAATGCCGACAAGACCAAGATATACGGTGCGCTCGGCTATTTCCTCCTGCCTCTGGACATTCTTCCGGACTTCATCCCTCTGGCAGGATATACGGATGACCTTACAGCCGTAATATGGGCCGTACATACCGTATGGAAGAACATCACGCCAGAAATAAAAAGCAAAGCCGCCGCGAAGACCCGCGAATGGTTCGGGGACTTCGACCAGGCGGCTGCAGATGATCAGCTTGGCTGATTTTAGAATTTCACAGTGACTTTACGACCGTCGTAGCGGATGGATTTTTCCATTCCTGCGACGGTTGCCTTGAATACCCTCTCGGTCTTCATTCCGTCGAAGCTTCCTTCCCTCTTGCCGATGGTGAGCTTGCGCTTCGCATCATCCCATGTGATGTCGATCGTGCTGTGGGCATCATTGTTTCCGTCATCCTCATAGAGACAGAATGTCGCGTCAGCTCCAGGATATACGTTCAGAACTACCGGTTCATCGGATTTTTCCTCAACATGCTGCTTGACAGGTCCCATAGGAACGATGCTGCCGGCCTTTACGAATACAGGAATGTCCTCGATGGTGACAGGAGCATATATGTAGCGTCCTCCCACATGTCTTTCACCTGTACGGAAATCATACCATCCTCCCTCATTTTCAGGAAGATATACCCTGCATTCGGTGACACCCTTGTCAGTTACAGGATATATGAGAAGCGACTGTCCGAACATGTAGCTTATGTCCTGCTTCAGTGCTTCCTCATCTCCAGGGAAGTCGAAGACGAAAGGCCTCATGAGGGAAGAACCGGCATATGATACCTTAGCGGCTTCCGAATATATGTACGGAAGAAGTTTGTAACGAAGCTCGATCTGCTTCCTGATTATCCTTGTCGCCTCAGGACCGTATTGCCATGGCTCGGTGTTGCTCATATATCCGTGGACACGCATCAGCGGAAGGAATGTTCCTACCTGGATCCATCTTATCATACGCTCGATGTAGTCCTCGTTCCTGTACTGGTCATAGGGACGGAAGAATCCTCCTGCGTCATATGTCCACCAAGGAAGACCTGTCGATACGAAATTCAGGCCTGCAGAGATCTGATAACGGAGTGTCTGCCAGTCATTTCCAACGTCGCCTGACCATAATACCGCGCCATGGCGCTGAGCTCCCGAGAAGCCGCTTCGGGTGAATATCATAGGCCTTCTTTCGGAATCATCCTTTTTCAGACCGTTATATATGGTCTCTGTAACCTTTAGAGGATAAACGTTCCTGTAACGTTCTCCAGGCTGTGTTCCCTTCATTATCCTGCGTCCCTCGAGGTCGTCGTTCTCAGGTTCGGTAGCATCCTGCCACCATGCGTCGATCCTGTATGGCTTGAGAAGCCTGTCGCGGAAATTGTTCCAGTAGAATGTCGATGCATCCGTGTCGAAGAAGTCGATCCATGTTGTCTCAGGGATGAAGAGTCCTTTTGCCTGTGCGGCCTTTCCCACCTCGGAAGAAGGGTCGATCTTTGACCAGACCGAGATCATGAGCTTCATATCCATATCATGAAGATCCTTTACCATCTGTGCAGGATCAGGATAATGTTCCTCATCGAAACGCATTGCGTTCCAGCCGTATTTTCCCCAATACTGCCAGTCCTGGACTATCAGGTCGATAGGAATCTGCTCCTCGCGGAAACGGCGTGCAGTAGTGAGAAGTTCATCCTGCGAATGGAATCTTTCCCTGCAGTGGATATATCCGAAAGCCCATGAAGGGAGCATCGGAACTTCGCCGGAAACGGCTCTGTATGAAGATATGACCTCGTCACCGTCTCCTACGAAAACGGTATAGTCAACGCATTCCGCAACAGGTGATCTGAATACGGTCCTGTCGTCGGTCTTTCTGTAATATATGGTCGGATTGTCGCCTCTTTCAAGCTCGGCTGTGAATTCATGTCTTCCGGCCTTGAGGTCAACGATGATTGATGTTGTAGGCGGAAGCCATGCATTGACGAGATTGATCACATTCTTTCCGTCGATGCTCAGATCGTGCCTGCGGGCCATCTTCTGGCCTACATCAAGAAGGATGGCATATCTTCCGTCCTCGGCGATGTCAACTGTAGCCTTGAAGTCATGGGTACGTCTTGTCTCCCTCCTGTTACCCTCTGTCGAGGTCACGTTCAGGGTCACTTCTTCACCTTTCGCCTCAGCCCTTTCCATCTTCACACTCTTGTCTGCAGGATTGAAATCAGTCAGACCGTAATTGTTCCAGAGAAGGCCGTAACCCTTGCTGGAAAGGATGAAAGGTATCGATATCTGGGTGTTCACCTGTGTGAGCCTTCTTGTAAGGTCCTTCACGTTGAGGTAACCGTCCTGAAACTGTCCCAGACCGTATATGTACTCGTCTTCCGGCGAATCGATCACCAGCTTTGCCTCTCTTGTCGGCTCGCCCTGAACGGTTCCGTCCTTCAGCTCATGAGCCAGAGCGGAGAACACCTTCTTGCCGTTGCTGTTCATTATTTCGATCCTTCCGCTGCTTCTGTCAGCCGTTACGGTCATGCCCTTGAGAGTGAGGACTGTCACATCTCCCTTTGATGACTTCCTGCAGGAAATGCCTTCTCCGTTGCTGACATATATCATTTCAGGAAGTTCATTGACCTCTCCCTCGATATACTTTATGCGCACTGCATTGTCCTGAAGAGGAGTCAGTACGAGCCGGCCTTCTTCAAACGGGATTTCATGTGTCTGTGCGGATGCAGAGGCCATGCAGAGCATTCCTGCCAGGACTGTGATGATGTAAAGTAATTTTTTCATGACGGATTTTCTGATGTTTTTCCAAAGATATGAAAATCGTGTCAGATGTCGTTGCTTTTTTGAATCATAAGATGTCGTGTCCGGTTCATGCCTTGCCATATTGAGGTGAACTTTCGTATATTTGCATGGAATAAAATATTATGAACATGAAACGCTTCTTTCTTCTCATTGCTTTGATGCTGACCCTTCCGCTTGCGGAATCATGCGCCCGGCAGCAGGAAATCAGGACAGTCGCCATCCTCGGCGATTCATATTCCACATTCGACGGATATATCCCGGAAGGCAATGCCTGCTGGTATTTCACGACTCCTCAGGGAGAGAACGATGTCGTTTCCGTGGAACAGACATGGTGGCATCAGTTCTGCGAGGACGGAGGGTATGAGCTTATCATGAACGAGAGCTACAGCGGATCGACCATATGCGATACAGGATATGACGGAGCGGATTATTCAGACAGGTCATTCATATACAGGATGAACCTGCTTGTCTCAGGCGACAGGACGGCCGATCTTATAATCATTTTCGGTGGAACAAACGACTCATGGGCGAACTCTCCTGTCGGAGAACTGAAATATGGAGACTGGGAGCCGGTTGAGATGTA
Organism: Bacteroidales bacterium; assembly: GCA_017437125.1. Classification (GTDB taxonomy): domain Bacteria; phylum Bacteroidota; class Bacteroidia; order Bacteroidales; family UBA932; genus Cryptobacteroides. The sequence continues at coordinate 64,835 of JAFSBV010000021.1, forward strand.
CAGCTGTCTTCCTGCATGCTGCTTCATGCTTGACCATCTTACAACCCGCGCACCTGAATCCGAAATCGTTTTTGTCATCAACTCGGAACTCAAGGATGAAATCACGGAAGGCATAACAGAGGCCTGCGCCCACTACGGCGTGCATTCCCTCCTTCTCAAGGATATCGAAAAGAAATGGGGCCATCCGAGTATTCTGGGAATGTCTCAGATCAATGAGCAGCTGACTGCTTTCATTGCCGGACTGAAATAATCTATCTTTTCTTCTTAGGATTGGCAGGGAACCAGCCTTTCTTCACGCGGTTCTCCTGTTCGAACAGCTCATGTATCGACCAGAAGCATGAGAAGGCCGTCACGCCCGTTATAGTGGCCCATACGAGGCTTTTGATGAAAAGGGAAAGGGCGGCGAAGCCTACGCCGGCAAGGGCGAACATCCACCAGCATCGCTTGCCAAGATGATACTCTGCCTTGATCACCAGAGGATGGAAGATTCCTATTATGATGAAGGTCGCAAGACCTACGATTATTCCTAAGCAATTCATGTTTAAGGTCTGAAAAATGAGGTGCAAAGATAATAATTTGTCCTATCTTTGACGAATTAAAAACAGTTTATGGAAGAAAAGACATTAAGTTGCGTCGATTGCGGCACTCAGAACTGCAAATTCAAGACCAGAACATATCCTGATTTCTGTCTGACGACAAATCTTTCCGAGGAGGACTCGGCATGGGCATTGGAGCGATATGATGAAGACAGGAACCGCGAGATCATGATCGCAAGCGCGGAAGTCGAATATGAGGGATACTGCCAGTGGACCCGTGTGCAGGAAATCATGGAATTCGCAAGGAAGATAGGTGCGCGCAAGATAGGAATAGCAAACTGCATCGGACTCATCAATGAAGCCCGCATATTCGCCCGCATCCTCCGTGCCAACGGCTTCGAACCATATGCAGTGATATGCAAGGTCGAAGGTCGCGCGAAGAGCTCGGTGGGCATACCGTCAGAATGTGAGAACATCGGCCCTGCAATGTGCAATCCCATCCTTCAGGCACGTCTTCTGAACCAGGCCGGAACCGACCTGAATGTGGTCATCGGCTTGTGCGTAGGTCATGACAGCCTTTTCTACCGCTACTCCGATGCATATGTCACCACACTCGTGACCAAGGACCGCGTCACAGGAAACAACCCGGTGGCAGCGCTCTATACGGCCGGATCATACTATAAGAAAAGGTTCGGGGTGTAGGCGGTAGCCGACGCTTCTGACACTTATTATTTCGACAGAACTGTCAGCCTTGAAGTGGTTGCGGAGACGGGTGATATAGACATTCAGGCTCCGCAGATTGAAGTAGTTGTCGTCTCCCCAGAGTTCCTTCAGCAGCTCCGATGCTTCGACGACCTGTCCTTTCTTTCTGCACAAGCGGAGAAGTACTGCGGCCTCCCTTGCGGCCAGGACGGTCGGATGCCCGTTGATGGTCAATGTCTTGGACGATGGGTCGAATTCGTATTCTCCGATTCTGTATTTCGTTTCCTGCATTTCCTTCGCTTCCGCCCTGCCGGCCAGAGCCTTTACCCTTACGATCAGTTCGTCTATTGCGAAAGGTTTCTTGAGAAAATCGTTTCCTCCCGCTTCAAAGCCCTTTACGACATCTTCTGTGGCGGAACGGGCGGTAAGGAAGAGGATGGGAGTCCGACAACCTTCGCTTCGGAGGCGTCTCGCGAGTGAAAATCCGTCAAGGCCCGGCATCATCACGTCGCTGACGATGACGTCAAACTGTTCCTTTTCCGTCTTTTCCAATGCCTGAAGACCATCGTACGCAAGATGCACCTCGAAATCTCTGTCGGACAGTGTGTCGGACAGAATTTCGGCAAGCATCTGCTCATCTTCCACAAGAAGTATCTTTGTCTTATCTTTCATCTTTCGGCAATATGACTTTTACAGTTGTTCCTTTTCCCGGCTGGCTTTCCATGGAAATCGTGCCCCTATGCAGCTCTGTGACCTGTTTCGCATAGTAAAGTCCGAGTCCGTAGCCTCTCACTGCGTGTATGTCTCCGGTAGGGACGCGGTAAAACTTCTCGAACACATGAGGCAGGTGCTCCTTTGCGATTCCGCGTCCGTTGTCCTTGATGATTATGGAAAGTCTGTCCGGTTCTTCGAGGACATTTATCCTTACCACGGGAGCATCGGAATATTTCACGGCATTGTCTATAAGGGTCGCCAGCAGGTTCCTGATATGGAATTCATCAGCCATTATGGCCGTGCCTTTCGGACATGAAATCCTGAACTCAGCCTTCTTTCCGTTGTTCATTTCCGCACTATCTGCCAGTTGGTTTATGATCCTGTCTATTTCTATCAGAGTCGGATTGTATCTGTATTCCCGTCCTTCGACTGATACGGAAAGTATGTGCTCGACCATTGTGGAAAGCTGTGTAAGCTGGTTTTCCACTATTTCCAGATACCTGCTTCTGCGCTCAATATCGGCGTCGGCCGAGAAGTTCCTCAAGGCGTCTGTAGCAGTGACGGCAACCGATATAGGAGTCTTGAGCTCATGCGTGATGTTGTGAGTGAAATCCCGTCTCATCTCTTCAAGAGTCCTTTGGCGGTACATTGTCCTGACGAGATAGAACAGCACTGCCGCGATGAGAAGGACAATGGCTACAGACGAGAATATCAGTCCCCACATCCTGCCCAGAAGCACTTCAGAAGGCATTTCTATGGAAAGCCTGAGTGTGTAGTCTCCCTCGTCGTCAATGACGGTCTCTGTGGTCATGGGACGTTTCAATGCTGTTTTGTCCCCTCGGCTCATCATCGCGCGAGGCTTTACGTCATTGAAGATGATTTCCGCATGGTACGGCTGGAATGCATCAAGCTCGAGAAGGTTCGGCTCGAAATAAAGGGCGAAATCGTCAAGATCCATCTTGATATATGTCGCATCTGTCAGCCCAGGTATCGCATCCATGCGGAACGACTTGTATATGCTTTTATACATCGCGGATTCAACACGGCGCCTGAAGTCTGCCACGGAATCATCATACATTCTCCAGACCCACACCAGCTGCACTGCGGCCAGGGCGACAAGAGAAGACACGACGATGATCGATATGTTCCGGAAATAACGGCGGTGTGACATGTTCAATGTATTCTGACACAAAAGTAGCAAATAAAACCATGTCCCGGCAGGAGTTAACATTAATTAACATTTCTTAACAATCGGTTAACTCTAAGTTTCGGTTTATGTCCATATATTTGCCGTCGGAAAACCGGTTTCGTCATTGTTTCACTTTAAAAAGAATACGATTATGAAGAAGATCATATTTGCAGTAATGTCAGTGCTCATGGCCGTTTCGGCTTATGCACAGGAAAATCCTGAAAAAAGCACAACCCTCTATATCATAGACGGTGTCGTGTCTTCAAGTGCGGCTGCAGCTGAATTGTCCGACTCCGATGTAAAGAGCATGGAAGTGGTCAAGAACATAGATAAGGCGGTGATAATAACTACTAAGTCAGGAAGAATAATTGCCGGACGTACCATAGACAAGGAAGGAAATCCTGTTCCGGGAGTTGTGGTACAGGTCTTTGAAAGCAAAGTGGGAACAGTGTCCGACATGGACGGAAACTACAGGATCACCCTTCCGGCAGGAAAGACACATCTTGTGTTCTCATACGTAGATGTTCCTTCAAGGACCATTGCAGCCGACAGGGCCGATAATGCTTCGATCATCATGGATGCAGACGAAGAATGGGTGCAGGCAGTCAAGACCATCCGTCTGGAAAAGTCTGTTGATGCTGATGAAAAGGCTCCGGCTGCAGGCGATCCTCTCTTTATCGTAAAGGAAGCGTCCGGTAAAGTATATAAGACAGAAAGTCTCGATTCCATAAACCCGGACCAGATCAAGACCATAAACGTCTATAAAGCCCCTAAGTCAATGGATCAGTTCAAGGAATATGGCGACACTTCAAACGGAGTGATCTTCGTCGAACTCAAATAGACACGTCAATCATACAAGTTTAGTGAAGAAGTTGGTTAAGTCTTTGCCTCGAAGTCTGCCAGCTTCTTTTTTTTGCGGGGGGGGGACTGCTCGTTTTTGTTTTTTCGGTGATGCTCCAGTGGACTGTCGTTTCAGCGAAGCGCTTGTGGGAGGTCTGTGAGGCGCCTCGCTGGGGGAAAATGGTCGAAAATGCCACTTTCTGGTCAGCGAGGCCTTTCAGAGCATGCTGGGAAGGGCTTCGCTGATGGACATGGGTATGTATCCGGGCCAGGTCAGAGGGTCGGTGTGGTGGCGGTGATGCTGGAAGGCATATCGCTTTCGATGTGGAGTACTGCTTCGGTCGGGATAAGGCCGCCATCCTTCCCGATGCGAAATACCTGTATCATCCTGTCGTCGCGGCATGCCACCAGAAGGAAGTTTCCATCTTCCGTGATCATGAAATTCCTCGGATGGCGTCCTGTATTCATGTAACCTTCCTTTGTCAGGGTTCCGTCCTCATTGATGCTGAATATGGATATTCCGTCGTTTTCGAGACGGTGGGAGGTGTAGAGCCATCTGCCGGAAGGGTGGATGTGGATGTCTGCACTTCCTCCTGCATTTACCTCATCAGCCTGGATCCGCTGGACGAGCTTGAATCCGTCAGACGCCTGATACACAAGCACTTCTCCCGAAAGTTCTGCAATGCAGTACAATATAAGTCCGTTCTTCCCCATGCCGAACTCCATATGTCTCGGGCCACTTCCCGGAGGGCACTGTATGTCGCCGATATGACTCAGACCGCATTTGGTGCCGTTCGGTTTGAATTCCAGGATATGTATGACATCGGCTCCGAGGTCGGTCGCAAGGATATGGTTATTCATGCCCGGAACGACCTTCAGCTGGTGGATATGCGACGACTCCTGCCTGTCTGCGACCGGACCGCTTCCTGTGAATGAAAGCTGCGCGCATCTTTCCTCAAGCACCCCGTCCCTGATAGGGAACACGCTGACAGATCCGCCGCTGTAATCAGCAGTCATCATATATCCTTCATGCAGTAGAATGAAGCATGGGTCGGCCCCTGTCTGACGCAGATCAGTCGTTTCACCATCCTTGAATGAATATACTCCGGAATCCCCGCCGCACTCGCTCACAGCAAAGATACTGCCCTCACATTCAATGGCATATGACGCATTCCTGGCCTCGACCTTCCCCTTAGATGTAAACTCAAGTGATTCACAATCAAAGGAATACAGATGGATATTCTCCCCGTATGTTCCGATCACCAGGTCGATGGCGGCCGGGTTTCCGCATCCCCCGGCCGCCAGAAGGGCTGCTGCCGCTCCTATGCTTCTGAATAATGTCTTCATATCACCGGCTTACAAAAGATTCCTGACAGCGAGGACGAGGAACATGTAGTGTGATGAACCTCCTCCAAGCACATATTCGGTCTGCTGCCACAGATAAGGCCATACCAGCAGTTCAGGGAAGTCCGGTCTGATCAGAGCAGTGCCTGAAATGACACCTCCCGGGATATATGACCAGTCAGCCCTGTTCAGTCCATAGCCTACGGTTGCGGACTCAGCTCCGATACCTGAGGCGAACGAAGCCTGATTGGAGCCTGGATGACATCCGAGGACAAAGTTCATCGAATTGGTCACAGGATCTGCGGAAAATATTTCAGGATAGGCTGAAACAAGGAAATAATGGTTGAATCCGAAGTTCTGGATGCTCCATCCCGCACCCCAGATATCAGGTGTATATGGCACTCCGTATGGGGTCGCGCCGGTCTGTTCCTTAAGTCTCTCATTGTAGGCGATGAGGGCTTCGTTCCACTGCGAAACCAGCTTCCTGTATTTCTTTTCTCCCTCCATCTTCTTTGCCACGCGGGCCATGAACCATCCGTTGCGCTCTATGTTTGAGGTTACTGCCTGCCAGTTTCCGGCAATATAATCCAGATATGTCTGATCACCGGTGGTGAGGTATAGTTCGGTTGCAGCATGGAGCTTCATGCCGGCCCTCGATTCCTTTGTGGCCTCGAATATTTCCTTCGCGATGTTCAGACAATGGGCAGAAAGCGTGTCGTTGAAGCCTTCAAGGGCACGTGATGTCGCCGCAAGATTGGCAGCTGTGCTTATCTCCCTTCCTGGATTGTCCTCGGTGAACACCCATCTGTCATCTTCATTTCCCGGAATATTGTCGGTCATTGCCGCAGCATCGCCGAGAAGTACATATTGCCTGAGGGTAGGACAGATCATACCTCTGTAGAGCCTTCCTAAAGCGAGGTAACCGTTGACCACACTCAGAGCTCCATGCTCGATCTGCTGGAGAAGGTCGTTGCGTCCGTCCGCCTCATGTATCTCCACCTTTCTTGCCTGCTGGTCGATGGAAGTCACATCGATTTCAGGTGCGAATTCCTCCCATGCAAGAGAGAGGATATAGCATTCGCCGGACTGTGATTCCACTCTGAGGTCGAAGTCTCCTGCATCATGCCATCCTCCGACATTCAGACCATGTCCGGTCTGATGCGTGTCGAGATTGCAAGGTATGCCTTCCCTCTGGTCATAACCGTCGATATGGTTGCCGTGTTCCGCCATCTGTGCGTCGTCAAGGTGGCAGGCATCGTGCCATATACGGTATTTCTCGCTCACCCTCATATGGCACATCTGTACCGGCAGGAAGTATTCGAGGACTGGCTGCCATACGCCGCGGTCAAGCACATCAGCACCTATTCTGAAAGTCGGGGAAACGCTGTCCTTGTACCGGATCTTGTAGAGTCCGGCCTCCGATGTTTCTGAAAAATCGGCCTTGAGGTAGTTGTAGCGCAGAAAATCGCCCTCCCAAGGAACTGTAGTAAGCTCTCTGACCTTCTTCTCACCTTCAGGGGTGAGTTTTATGAGGCTTGCCTGGGCGAAGTCGCTGTCCCTTCCGTCAAGTTCTATTACGGCGAACTTCTGCTGCTCCGGAAGATAACCGACCTGCGAGGTCTGTACGACCGGACTGTACATCCAGTCTTCCACCACGTTCGGTTCAATATGCCATACGATGGCTCCCTTTGTCGCCCCGGCCGGTATCTCGCTTCGAAGGACGAACCATCCGTTGTTATGGTTCAGACGGCCGTCATACAATTTCAGAGGAGCTGTTTCTGACGTAATCTTGAGTCTTGAGTACGGATCGTCCGGGCAGGAAACGAAGCAGCTTCCCTCCGCATATGGAGAAGCGACGATCATATCTGCGTTAAGAGGACTGTAACCCTCACCGTTGAGCCTGTCGATGTCGGCGTGCGGACGGCCTTCCATATGGAAGTCTCCCTTATGCTCGAGGTATGTCTTTGAGTATTCCAGAGGGGCATTGGCCTGCTGAGGATATATGCCTCCGTCTCCGTCCATCAGCCAAGGTTTTCCGAAAAGATCGCCAGGGAAGAACTCGAGGTTGAAACCTGCCTTTCCGATGAATTCCTCAGGGACAGGATTGTCCAGATCGACAGTCACCACGAGGGATTCCCCCTGCGCTTCCAATGTCACGGAATATGTGAGCTGAAGGTCGGGATAGAACATCGGATTGAATCCGGTCTCATGCCTTGTGGAATCCGGATATGCCAGTCTGGTGACGATCTTTCCGTCAGTGACTTCACGGCTTATCTGTCTTGGAACCGGCTGCCACTGACCCGGGGTGGGCTCGAAACGGATGTCTCCGTTGGTGACCATCCTCTTGCCATGCATTATCAGCGATATGCCTCCCTGATGGCCTTCCGGATAATAATCGTTGAAAGCCATTGCATCGACTCCGTGATTGCGGAAATATCCGCTCTCCGTAAGGACGAAATCTTGCGCACGGGCAGAATTGAATGATGCCGCAGCAATCAACAATGCTGCTATAAGTCTGAGTTTCATAGTTTAAAGAAGTTTGATTATCGAATATGACTGTCCCGGCATCTTTACAGAGACATTTCCGGTCTTGCGGTCGTGGTCAAGTTCTATCTCGTCGCCCATCAGAAGCTTTGTCTTTCTGAAAGGAACATTCACGTTGAAAGAGGCTTCCGATGCCTCTGCACGAGGATTGAGAAGTACTAAGACCACGTCTTCTCCTGCCGCTCTTGCATAAACGAAAGGATATGTGTCCTTCTCCGCATAGAGAGGAACGAATTCCGCATAATTGGCTAATGCAGGCTCGCTGTGCCTGAGGGCTATGAGCTGCCTTGTGCGGTTCAGAAGGGAATTCGGATCGTTTTCCTGATCTGCGACATTCGGAGCGTCCTCTGCCGGATCGACAGGAAGATAGAGTTTTGAAGGATCTGCTGTCGAAAATCCCAGATTGGCACCGCTGTTCCATTGCATAGGAGTACGTGCTCCGTTTCTCGGCTGGTATGCTCCCTCCACCTGAGGCCAGTCGCATGGAAGCTGCTTCATTCCGATTTCATTTCCGTAATAAAGGAATGAGACTCCCGGCATGGTGAAGCCGAAGGCATATATGATCTCCAGTTCCTTGTCTGTGCGTCTGTTGCCTAAGCGGGCATTGTCGTGATTTCCAAGAGGCAGACTGATGTATCCTTTTCCCTTTGTCTGCTCGTACTGATCCATATAGCTTGCGAGGAAGTCGGTGATGTTGCCCTTTCCTTCAGCGTCGAAATAGCTGTGTCCTTCGCTGACTCCGTTGAGGATGCGCCAGCTCTCCTTCTGGAACAGGTCGTTGTAGCCGTTGAACCAGTGGAAGAAATCCACATGGAAACAGTTGTCAAGCGCATCGGCAGGATATGACCATTCCGCCACCATGAATCCGTGAGGGAACTCCTCTTCCAGAAGCTGGCGGATCTCTCTCCAGAACAGTTTAGTAGCGTTTTCACGCGTGTTGTGGAACTGCTCGTTACCGCTTGTCTGCGAAGTCTTTGTGAGTGCACCTGCCATATCTGCACGGAAACCGTCAGCCCCCATCTCCATCCAGAAACGGAGCACGTCCTTGAGGTCGTTCTTCATCGCTATGACATCCGGATGGTCTGTGGCAAGCTGCCAAGGCTCGTTCGGATCAGGGTTCGAGAAACCGAAGTTCAAGGCAGGCTGGCACCAGTAGAAGTTTCGCATGAACTGTCCGTTGCGCTTGCCGTATCCCTTGATGAAAGATCCGGCAAACTCTTTCGGTGGATCCACCCAGTTGGTCTTGGTCCAGATATAATAATTCGAATATTTGTTCTTTTCCTGTTTTGCAGATTCCACGAACCAAGGATGGTCGATAGCAGTGTAGCTGATGACATAGTCGAAGATCACCTTCAGACCCCTCTTGTGCGCTTCTTCAAAAAGCTGGCGGGCATCCTCGTTCGTACCGTAGCGCGGAGCCACCTTGTAATAGTCACGAATGTCATATCCGGCATCATTGAACGGAGAATCGAAGAAAGGATTGAACCAGATGGCATCCACGCCCAGGCTCTTGACATAATCGAGCTTGCTGATGATGCCCTGGAGGTCTCCGATTCCGTCTCCGTCTGAGTCGCAGAATGTCTGCGGATATATCTGATAGAATACGGCGTTCTCCGCCCATTCCGGTACAGGAGGTATCTCATATTCTCCCGTTATTTTTCCGTAATCCTGTGCGGTCGCAGCCAGACAGCAAAATGCTGCTGCAGCAAGTGTGATGATTCTGTTCATATAAGGTGGTTTTTCATGTGTATGGTTTTTGTCCGACAATTTTACCGTTGGGAGGTTTTCCGATGGATGTGTGGCAGGCTGTGATATCCTTTGCGTTACAAATATACAGAAAAGCGGTGTCACGTAGTACATGATCTGGCATATTTGTGTACTTCGTGGCGGGAATTCGTGCGGTTTGAAAGAAAACTGGCCACGAGATACACAACTTGTGTCGTCTGCGTACTTCGTGACATCGAAGCTCAGAAACGATTGACTCTTGAAGGCAATATCGTCATCTCAGTCGGCCTGTTCGGGCACAGCGGAGACGATGAAGTCTGGACGGAAGGCACGAAAGCCATGCTCGTCCGTGGAAACGTGGTGTTTTACGGACGAGGTGTTCAAAATGATGTGAGTCATCCGAGAAAACACGGGATTTTACGGATGATGTGAAGGGATGGTGGTATGGATTTTTGTGTGCAGGTGCTGTTCTATGAAACGATGAACCGGTGACAGTTTGTCACTAATTGGGATTATGAGAGATATGGAGAGCTTGTTGGAGTAATGTAAATTGAAAGATATAAAATAATTTACAAGGCTAAATTATACTTGATATGAACAAAGAGATATAGTTTTTGATGTACAGTACACCCCAGGGAGATGTGAATGTGGAGGCTGTTGTAAGGGATGAGATGTTGTGGCTGACTCAAAAGGCTATGGCTCAGTTGTTTGGGGTTGATAGGAGTGTGATTTCTAAACATTTAAATAATGTTTTTGATGAGTCTGAATTAGATAAAGAAGTGGTGCAATTGAAGGAAAAACCCAGACCCAAGAGGTTCAATTCTATAATCTTGATGCAATCATTTCTGTCGGCTATCGTGTGAACTCGGCAAAAGCCACTCATTTCCGTATGTGGGCTACTAATTGGAACTCAACGGCATAGTCTGGCCTGCATCTGTCCAGTTCATCAATGAAAAATACCAACGGTTTTCCTCCGCAATTGACTTCAATGAAATTTTGAAGTTCAGAGCGGAATTGCTGTAAGGCTTCCTTCTGATCACAATAAGACGTAATGTCATCATCAAAAGATTTATGCCTATTAAAGAGGTTTTTGATTGCTCCTTGTCCTGTATATATACTTATAAAGCCTTCTGTTCCAAGGCGTACAGATTTTGGTAAAGCTTTAATGATTCTCTTGAATGCTTTATTGTCCTTTCCTGTCAGGGAACCGACTTCTCCTAAAATGGATACTAAAGGATTTGTCGTAAAGTCCATCTCCCAGGCATTGATATATGCGGTTTTATATCCTGATTTTTCGAGATACTTCTGCCACATTCTGACAAATGTGGTCTTTCCCGTTCCCCACGATCCATTCAACGCCATAGTGAATCCACCTTCTGCACAATCTATTACAGAAGTAAGAATCTTAGCAAACGGTTCCCTTTCAAGTTTGCAGTTTGCAAAAGGATTGTCTGCGGGAATTTCTGGAAATGAGGGTCTTAGTTTCATAGTTTGTAGTATTTAAGGCGAATAGTATCAAGATTTATTCCGTTGTGTAATAATGCCAAAATGGCAGAAAAGAGTCTAAAGCGTGTAACTTTCATAGGGCATATGCAAATGGTTTTAGTCTCGTTTTACTATGGTGATATTTTTTCTATCTTTGTAGGGTTGCAAGAAATTGAGGATTCAAAATCACTTATTATGACAGTACAAAGCGAGAACTCACTGGAGCAGGGATTGATCAGGACTCTGCAGGAGAATAGCTATGAGTATGTGGAGATAAAAGAAGAAGAGAATCTCCGCAGCAATTTCAAGCTTCAGTTGGAGAAACATAACCGTAAGGCTCTTGAAGATGTGGGGCGTACCGGATTCACAGAGGCTGAGTTCGACAAGATCATGCTCCATCTTGAAGGAGGAACTCGCTTTGAAAAATCCAAGAAACTTCGTGACCTTAAAGATTTCGAGCTTGAGGATGGCCAGATAATATGGGTTTCTTTCCTGAATACAAAGAAGTGGTGCCAGAATGAGTTCCAGGTTGCCAATCAGATAACTGTTGAAGGTAGGAAGAAATGTCGTTACGATGTTACGATTCTGATCAATGGTCTTCCTCTAGTACAGATTGAACTCAAGAAAAGAGGGGTCGAACTTAAAGAGGCATATAATCAGGTTCAGAGATATCATAAGACTTCTTTTCACGGGCTCTTCGATTATATTCAGTTGTTCGTAATCTCGAATGGTGTAAATACTAGATACTTTGCGAATAATCCGAATGGCGGCTATAAGTTTACGTTTAATTGGACTGATAAGAATAATCATCCGATGAATGACCTTAGTCTGTTTGCGACGGATTTTCTGGATAAATGTACACTCGGCAAGGTCATAAGCAAATACATAGTTCTACACGAGGGTGACAAGTGCCTTATGGTGCTCCGTCCATACCAGTATTATGCTGTGGAGGAGATAATCAACCGCGTAGAGAACACCAATAAGAATGGATATGTATGGCATACTACAGGAGCTGGTAAGACTCTGACATCATTCAAGGCTGCACAGCTTGTATCTGAGATTGATGGCGTGGATAAGGTTATGTTTGTGGTTGACCGTCACGATCTTGATACCCAGACGCAGAGTGAATATGAGGCTTTTGAGCCCGGCGCTGTTGATAGCACGGACAATACTTATCAACTTATCAAACGTCTGAGTGGTAAGTCAAAGATCATTATAACGACTATCCAGAAATTGAACTGTGCCGTAAAGAAAGATTATTATAATCAGCATCTTCAGGCTCTCAGGGACAAGAAGATAGTGATGATTTTTGATGAATGTCATCGTAGCCAGTTTGGAGAAAGTCATAAGAATATTGTCAATTTCTTTAAGAATTACCAGATTTTCGGCTTTACAGGAACTCCGATCTTTGTTGAGAACGCCAAACAGGATAAGACGACTAAGGAGATCTTCGGTGAGTGTCTGCATAAATATCTCATCAAAGATGCCATAGCGGATGAGAATGTATTAGGCTTCCTTGTGGAGTATTATCAGGGTCAGCAGGATGTTGATACGATGTCTCCGAAAAGGATGAAGGAGATTGCCCAGTTTATCCTGAATAATTATGATAAATCTACTTTTGACGGAGAATTCAATGCTCTTTTTGCAGTGCAGTCAGTTCCGATGCTGATAGATTATTATAAGATATTCAAGTCCTTGAATCCTGACATAAAGATCGGTGCCGTCTTTACTTATGCAGCAAATGAAAGTCAGGATGATGATAAGACAGGAATGGGGCAGGGATTTGATGACGACAAGGTAACTGCTGATGAACTTCAATTGATCATTGATGACTACAATAATATGTTCGGCACGGCCTTCAGTACTGATAATTTCAGCGCATATTATGATGACGTCAACGAACGAATGAAGAAGCGTAAGAAGGATATGGAGCCGTTGGATCTTCTTCTGGTAGTCGGAATGTTCTTGACAGGTTTTGATGCGAAGAAGCTTAACACCTTGTACGTGGATAAGAATCTGGAATATCACGGGCTCTTACAGGCTTTCAGCCGTACCAATCGCGTCCTCAATGAGAAGAAGCGCTTTGGTAAAATAATGTGTTTCAGAGATCTGAAGGAAAATGTAGATGCTGCTGTCAAGTTGTTCAGTAAAGATGATAATAAGGAAGAATTTGAGCCGATTATCAGACCTCCTTTCAAAGAAGTGCGAAAGGAGTTGAATGAGAAGATGATAGCATTCCTTGAGAAATATCCTTCCCCAGCATATATTGATTCCCTCCAAAGCGAATACGATAAGCGTGATTTCGTGTTGGCTTTCAGAGATATCATCAAGAAAAGAATTGAAATACAGATATACGAAGACTATAGTCCGGATGATGCATACTTCCTTATGTCTGATCAGGAGTTTCAGGACTTCAAGTCGAAGTACCTTGATATAACCATAGGGGTTATAGATAAGCCGGATTCTGGGAAACTCAATGAGCCACAGGCTCCATATGGCGACAAGGATGCAGAACTGTTTGATATAGATTTCTGTCTTGAACTGCTTCATAGTGATGTTATCAATGTCGCATATATTCTTGCATTGATTGCTGACCTTAACCCAGAAAGCGAAGACTATGAGCAGAAGCGTCAAAGCATTCTCGACACAATGATCAAGGATGCCGGAATGCGTAATAAGACAAAGCTGATAGACGGATTCATCAAGAAGAATGTCGATAATGATAAGGCTGGATTTGTCAAGGCTAAAGTTGACGGAACAGCAGATCTTGAGGAAAAGCTGAAATCATATGTTTCAGAACAAAAGAAAAAGGCTATAGTGGAACTGGCTGAAGATGAAGAACTGAGCGTTGAGGCTCTTGCAGAGTTCTTTAGAGAATATGACTATCTTCAGAGAGAGAAGTCAGAAATCATTCAAGACGCCATAAAGAATAGAAAAACTAAGGTCGGTCTTGTAGAACGCAGAAATATCTTCAAGAGAGTGATGGCGCGCATCCGTACCATAATCGATACATTTAACTGGGATTAAAACATTATAATAATATGAGCGAAGAATTGCAGCAGAAACTTCGCAACCAGCTTTGGACGGTTGCGAATACCTTGAGAGGAAATATGTCCGCTGGTGACTTTATGTATTACACCCTCGGATTCATCTTCTATAAATATCTGTCTGAGAAGATTGAGAAGACTGCGGATGAAGTTCTGCAGGATGATGGTATGACTTTCAAGGAGGCATGGGCCAGCAATGATGAGGAACTGAAGGAGGCTCTGAAAGAGGAGTGTATTCAGAATCTCGGCTACTTTGTCGAGCCAGAGTTCCTATACTCAACAATCATATCAATGATTGACAAGAAGGAGAACATTCTCCCTGCTCTTGGTCGCTCTTTGAAGAAGATTGAGGACAGTACCCTTGGACAGGATTCTGAAGATGATTTTGGCGGCCTGTTCTCTGATATAGATTTGACTTCGCAGAAAATCGGCAAGACTGCGGAGGAGAAGAATCGTCTCGTGAGCGATGTGCTTCTTAATCTGAACGAGATTGATTTCGGCCTTAGCGAAGCAGCTGAAATAGATATTCTTGGCGACGCATACGAGTACATGATTGGTCAGTTTGCGGCTGGGGCTGGAAAGAAAGCTGGTGAATTTTATACTCCACAGGAGGTGAGCCAGATTCTTGCGGAGATTGTCATCACAGGAAAGACCCGCTTGAAGAGCGTTTATGACCCGACATGTGGATCCGGATCTCTTCTTTTGAGAGCAGCTCGCGAGGGTAACGCAGATACTATCTACGGTCAGGAGAAGAACCCTACGACATTCAACCTCTGCCGAATGAACATGCTGCTGCATGGTATCAAGTACAACAACTTTGAGATCCATAATGATGATACTCTTGAGAGGGACGAGCTGGGTGATAAGCAGTTTGATGCTGTAGTCGCAAACCCTCCTTTCTCAGCAGAGTGGTCGGCAGCTGAAAAGTTCAATAACGATGATCGCTTCAGCAAGGCGGGCAAGTTGGCTCCAAAGTCTAAGGCTGACTATGCTTTCATTCTTCACATGATCTATCACTTGAATGATGGTGGTACAATGGCTTGTGTAGCTCCTCATGGAGTGCTTTTCCGTGGTGCTGCTGAAGGTGCAATCCGTCAGTTCTTGATTGAAAAGAAGAACTACATTGACGCAATCATCGGTCTTCCTGCAAACATCTTCTACGGTACAAGTATTCCGACATGTATCCTCGTGATGAAGAAGTGCCGCCAGCCAGATGATAACATTCTCTTCATTGATGCCAGCAAGGAATTCGAGAAGGTAAAGACCCAGAACAAACTTCGTCCTGAGCATATCCGGAAGATCGTTGATACTTATCGCAATCGCACAGAGATTGAGAAATATAGCCACTTGGCATCCCTTCAGGAAATCAAGGATAATGACTATAATCTCAATATACCGCGTTATGTTGATACATTCGAGGAGGAAGAGGAAATCGATATCAAGGCTGTAATGGCAGAGATTAAGGAACTTGAGGCAAAGAGAGCAGAGCTTGATGCTCAGATAGAGGTGTACCTTAAGGAGTTGGGAATCGTTGAATAATGGCTGCTATGGAAAAGAACAATAAGAACCTTAATGTTCCGAATTTGAGATTTCCGGAGTTTAGTGGAGAGTGGGATAATGGAACACTACAGTCTGTAGCTACTCTCTCAAAAGGTACAGGTATCTCAAAAGATCAACTTTCTGAAGAGGGGCAACCCTGCATATTGTATGGTGAATTATATACAAAGTACAGGTCAGAAATAATAGATATAATTATCAGTAAGACTGACATTGATCCTAAAAAATTGGTTACAAGCCAGTCTAATGATGTGATTATTCCATGCTCCGGTGAATCGGCAGTTGATATTGCAACAGCAAGGTGTGTAAAACAATCAAATATCCTTTTGGGTGGAGACCTTAATATCATTAGACTTAAAGGAGAACATGACGGAAGTTTCTTTGCATATCAACTAAATGGGAGACGGAAATACGATATAGCAAAAGTGGCTCAAGGTGTTTCCGTTGTACATCTTTATGGTGAGCATCTTAAGGGAGTAAAAGTAAACTATCCTTCTGCTGCAGAGCAGAAGAAGATATCCTCATTGCTTGCACTGATAGACCAACGCATTGAGACCCAAAAGAAAATCATTGAGAAATACGAATCTCTAATCAGAGGGCTATGTCAAAAGTTATTCTGTTTTGATGAGTACTCGACCTATTATTTAGGAAACATCTGCTCTATCACGACTGGTAAATTGGATGCAAACGCAATGGTTATGGATGGTAAGTATCCCTTCTTTACTTGTGCAGAGGAAGTGTTCAACATTGATAATTATGCATTTGACACAGAAGCTCTATTGATTTCGGGCAATGGTGCAAACTTGGGATATATCCATTACTTCAATGGCAAGTTTAATGCATACCAGAGAACCTATGTATTGGATAAATTTACAATTGACATAAACTATATTAGACTATATCTTGAGACTTTCCTCAAAAATAGAATAGAGCAAGAAAAGAATATTGGCAATACTCCATATATCGTATTGGGTACTCTTTCCAAAATGAAAATTAGAGTACCAAACATTATAACTCAGCAGAAAATAGTCAAAACCTTGAGCTCTCTAAAGGAAAAACTTTCTAACGAAAGACTTGCTCTTGTAAAATATGGAGAGCAGAAAAAGTATCTGCTCTCCAATCTGTTTATATAAAGAGATTGCGGAGTAGATACGACTTCTGACATTGCCATCTTTGCAGTATTCTTTTTTCGAGATCGCATTTTGCAGACACGTCTTCAAGAATATCTGCAACTCTATTCTGCTGCTTTGTAGGTAATACTCTTATTTCAAATATTTCCAAGTCTTTCTTTTGCACATTGGGAAGCCCAGATCCTATGCGGAGAGCCATGATGTCCCGTTCCTTATATTTCAAGAAATGATAAAGATATTGATAGTTTACACTTTGCCCTTTCTGAATCAGTGAGTAGCAATGTCCACCACTCCAAAACGGCTCGGCATTATATTGTACATACCCACATGAGTTTCCGCCCTCGGATATAGAGATTGTATTGGCTGGGGTGTTACACGCATCCAGATACCCAGAAGGCTCAGTGCCACCATTCATTACATAGTACTTGCCGTGTTCAAGTAATTCCTCTACATTGACCTGCTTTCCTTTAACTACGGATACCACATCCTTTAGTCGCATGGTAGATGCTTGCCGATTGAAAACGGAGTGATATAGCCCTCTGATTAAGGAAATATATTCCTTTTCGGATGCGATTAGGACAAAACTATTCAGACATATGGAAAGCACATGCTCTGCCTATGACGAAACTCGTAATATGCTTGATTATGAGCAACCTACTGAATATTTGGTAAACTCAACAGAATACTCTGATAGTTATCAGACTCCTGTACTAACCGCAAATAAGGCTTTCATATTGGGCTATACTGATGAGGTACATGGGATATACGACAAGAGTGATTGCATTATTCTTGATGATTTCACTATGGATGTAAAGTACGTTACATTCCCATTTAAGGTCAAATCATCGGCCATAAAAATACTTACAGCAAAGCAAGGTGTGGATTTATACTTCATGTATGAGTATCTCTTGCATCTCGGTCTCGTTTCAGAGGAGCATAAACGGCACTACATATCAGAAATTGAACCGATGACTTTATTCCGTCCGACACTACAAGAACAGAACAGAATAGTTCAAACGCTTAAGGCGTTAGATATGCAAGTGCAAAGTGCTAATAGGCTGAGTGATTTATTATTAAAGCAAAAGCAATATATCATCTCTCAGATGTTTATATAAACATTTGTGAGAGCAGATATGCCTTTTGCTGTATTAGTAAATTCTCATATTGGAATTCAGTTTCAATCTTCTTGTCTATGTGCCTAAGAATACGGCTCCAATATTTTTGTGTGTCGATGTCCGGTAACTTAACTTTGATTGAGGCCATTGTGTTATTCATCAATTTTGGGTTGGCAAGGTTTATTGATACATATTTCGCAGTGGCAGATTGTAATACGACAGACAGGAAATATGCATCTATATTTTTATCGACTTTAATAGTACCACAAACATTTGTACAATTAAATCTGCCGTTTCGATAGAATACTGTACCTGCATTTGCTCCATCTGTCGTCCATGTGATATATTCCCCATCAAAGTCATAATCGTCCAAATATCCCATGATACCATTATTAGAAGTTTGTGAGGAATACACAGGGTATTGAGGCCTTTCTTGTTTGCTTATTTCTATGGTACTGATTACTCGTCCTCTACCTAAAACAGAAATCTCTGATATTTTATATTCTTTCCATGATTGGTCAAATAGATTATTATAATTAATCGCATCCTTTAACTTTTTCAAGTCCTCAATGATTTTCTTTTGAGTTTCGATGCGTTGATCTATTAAAGATAACAAGGAGACTAATTTCTCTTGTTCAGCTTTCGAGGGTATATTCGTGTGGATTTTCTTTAGTTCATTTGCAGATATCTCTAGGAAAGTGGAGCCGCACGATCTTCTCAGCATCTCTCTCTTAATCTTTGCAACAATATAGTACAAGAACTCAGAACTCACATTGTTTTCTTTAGCCACCAATGACTGGAATCCCTGGTTCGTTGTACATTCAGTAGTAGCGATTGAGCATTCTCCAATTGTTGCTCTTGTGCTTAATAGCACAGTTCCTTGTGGTAATAATTTGGCACTGGAATTTTTGAGCCCAGCTTCTGTGATAGTTCTATCGCTCAAATATGCATATTTCCCCTTACCTATTTCAGATGGTGTGAACCACTGAATGTTACCACCCCAATATTCATCGACAGATGTATCTGGAGTACCACCTCCAATTATGTCTGCAATAGTTGAAAGAGGGACCGCCTTCCACTCCCCAGAGAACTCCGGAAATCTCAAATTCGGAACATTATAGGAGTAATCTCACGTTCGTGTGCATTGAGGATTCCGTAATATAGTGTTGTATTAAATCTTACAACATTATGGATAACAAAACTTTTGAAGAGATTGTCGTGCTGTGGCA
>JAFSBV010000022.1 GCA_017437125.1 Bacteroidales bacterium
ACGGGTCTTACCCATTTGCAAAACTTGAGAACCGCCCGGATCCATTGTCCTTTGTTAAACTTTATTTATCGGCATAAATTTACTACTTTTGTCATACAAACCTTGGTGCAGAGAACTACGCTGCAAATCTAAGGTTTGCATAAATACGATTCAAATATGGCAGAAGAAACATTCTCAGACCTCGGAAGAGTCGAGGCAATCGCAAAATTATACGAAGGCACACCTTACAAGCCGTTCCAGAGCAGCTGGTTCGAGACATCCGGCAAATGCTATGTCGGCTCGCATTCACGCACCTTCATCGAAGGCATGGACTTCGACCTCACATATTTCCCTTTGAAGCACCTCGGATATAAATGCGTCGTGGCCGTGACAGGTGAATTATATGCTGAAATGTCGCATCCGCGTACAATGGACATCCGTCTCGGAATTTCCGCAAAACTGGATTTCAAGCATATCAGAGAGATATGGGAAGGCATGGTCACTGCAGCAAAGGAACATGGATACATGCAGGTCACACTCGACCTTGTCCCATCTCCTAACGGACTGACAATCAGCGTTTCATGTACCGGAGAAACCTCGTTTCTCATGGCGAAGCGCCGTCCTGCAGCAAAGAGCATGGACCTCATCTGCGTTTCCGACAACCTCGGAGCGGCATTCATGGGATTCCAGGTTCTTGAAAGAGAGAAAAGGGCTTTCGAGAAGAGCGGAGACGCAAAGGCTCAGCCGAAGCTTGACGACTACAGGAACCTCGTCGGAGCATATCTCAAGCCTCAGATTAATCCTCAGACGGTAAAAACTCTTGAAGATTCCGAAATCATGCCTTCATACGGATATCTCGTCACCCGCGGTCTTGCGGATGCGGTAAGGCGTCTTGTACGCGACAGCGGACTTGGAGCAAAGATATATGTTGACAAGCTGCCTTTTGCCGGAAAGACCTTCGAGCTTGGAAAGGAAATGAACATCGATCCTATGTCGGCAGCCCTAAACGGAGGCGAGGACTACAGGCTCCTGTTCACCATTCCTATCGGAAAGCACGAGAAGTTCCGTCATGATTTCCAGACATTCGACGTGATCGGCCACCTTGCAAAGCCTGAAGTCGGTGCCGTTGTAGTGACCCCTGATGGAGTGGAACTGCCTATGAAGGCTCAGGGATGGATAAATGAATAACACTTAAACTGAATTCATATGAAACTGATTTTCAAGACATTGCTCATCGGAGCAGTTATCTTTTTTGCCGGACAGACAGCATCGGCACAGAGCCTGAAGGACATTCTCGGTGCAGTAAAGAACAACTCCACTGTATCAGACATCGTTGAAAAAGTCACAGGAATAGACATTTCCAAGGGAGACATCAAGGGTACATGGAACTACACCGGTTCGGCAGTGAAGCTCGAGAGCGAAGACCTCATGAAGAGCGCCGCTGCAGGCGTAGCAGCAACCCAGGTGGAAAAGAAGATTGACGAATATCTTGCAAAGGCAGGACTTCAGGGAGGTGCATTCAGCTTCACATTCAATGAAGACAACACCTTCACCACAACAGTCAAAGGCAAGGAATTCAAGGGAACATATACATTCTCAGAGGAAGAGGACAGCATCAACCTCAAATATGGCAAGAACCTTGGTTCGACCGGCATCACTGCCACAGCCCAGCTCAACGGAACCACCCTCGAGCTCCTCTTTAAGGCCGACAAGCTCCTCGACCTCATAGGCAAGCTCACAGCTGCCAGCAGCAACACCACCCTCAAGACCATCAGCACCCTCGCCGGCCAGTACGACGGCATGAAGATCGGTCTGGAGATGCAGAAATAACCCGTATTTTACTCAATGATTTCGAGGCCAGTCAGTCCGGTATCGATTCCGACTACATATCTGTACCTTTCCTCGGAACCGGCTTTACAGAAACTGTCAAGATGCAGTTCCCTGCCCTTTTGAAACTGGAGGCACGAAAAAGTGTCTCCGGCAGATCGAGGCCATCCCGTCCATAACAGAAGCATCCCTTCCAGCCGAAGAATTCAATTTCTATATGGAGCTGATCGGCAAGGAAGAGCCGTACAGGCCATATGAGAAATATGGAAATTAATTATATTTGCAACTGTGCGGAAACATATTTTCCGACTATCGGTTATGGGAGAGAATAAAGGAGATATTCTGATGTATCAGACCGTTGACGGCAACACCGTGATAGAGGTAGTGCTGTCCGATGATACTGTATGGCTGACTATTGATAAGATGGCGGAGCTGTTTCAGCGAAACAAATCGACCATTTCAAGACATATAAAGAATATTCTTGAAAGCGGAGAGCTTAGTGCGGATTCAGTTGTTGCATTTTTTGCAACAACTGCTACTGATAATAAAGTTTATAATGTCCAGTATTTTAATCTGGATATGATCATCAGCATCGGTTATCGTGTAAATTCTCTCAGAGGAGTTCAGTTCAGAATGTGGGCTACATCCGTTTTAAGGGAATATCTGATCAAAGGATTTGCAATGAACGACAGCCTTCTGAAGAATGCTGGAGGAGGTAATTATTTTGATGAATTGCTCGCAAGAATCCGCGACATACGTTCCTCTGAGAAGATTTTCTATCGTAAGATTCTGGAAATATATGCATTAAGCATTGATTATGATCCTCGCTCCGAGTCAACGAAGAAGTTCTTTGCTACTGTTCAGAACAAGATGCATTATTCCGTCCATGGACGAACAGCAGCGGAAATCATTTACGAAAGAGCTGATGCTCAGAAAGATTTCATGGGACTGACAACATGGACTGGTGTTTTGCCGACCAGAAATGATGCGGAATATGCAAAGAATTATCTGTCAGAAGACGAAATCGACACATTGAACAGAATAGTCAGTCTGTATCTTGATTTTGCAGAACTTCAAGCCAAGAGTCATACTCCCATGTATATGAAGGATTGGCTTGCCAAACTGGATGACTTCCTGAAATTGTCTGGAAAAGAACTTCTTACGCATAATGGACAGATTTCAGCAGAAGTGGCCAGAATGAAGGCAGATACGGAATATGAAAAATTCCACCAACGGACAATGTATGAACTTTCTCCTGTAGAACTTCATTTCATAGAAGATTTCGAGAA
This sequence comes from Bacteroidales bacterium, assembly GCA_017437125.1. Classification (GTDB taxonomy): domain Bacteria; phylum Bacteroidota; class Bacteroidia; order Bacteroidales; family UBA932; genus Cryptobacteroides. Next base: position 3,096 of record JAFSBV010000022.1, read on the forward strand.
GAAGCAGAAACTCCTCCAGAACTCCGGAAAATAAAGACAAGAAAAGACAATCCTAGCGGGTTATCTTTTTGCATATATTTGTGACGTAAAAGACATCTGCAAGCAACAGCCTGCAAAATCGACAGAGATCATGCTGATCTTCTTCGGTATCCATACAGCAAATGTGGTCAACCTTGCAAGACGAGAGTCAGTCCAAGTAGCTTTCTACGTGTGGAACGCGACTTTACAGGAGTGGTGGATCCAGACGTGACCGAAAATGAAAAAATCGGCCCCTAAACCTGAGCCGATGATATAAAAAGCGATGAGTTTGATCGGAAAAATATGGGAAAGTCTGCCGGTTGACTTAAATTGAAGGAATTAAATGACTATCCCTATATTATCAAACACCTACCTGATCCGATTTCATCAAATTATTTGCTGAATAGCTGAAAACATCTATCTTTGCCTTCAAGTCTGAACACCGTGGTTCGGTAGAGTTCCACAACGCGATATGGGTATAGTCGTATAGCCCGTATTGCGTTTTTTTTGTTTTTATACGGCACTGAAACATTGGATTATGGAAAATGAAAGGGCATTGAATCGGACGGCAATAGAGTCGTTGATCTATGAAATCAGAGGGCAGAAAGTGATGCTGGACAGGGATCTGGCGAAGATGTATGGGGTTGAAACGAAGGTCCTGAATCAGGCTGTCAAAAGAAACATGAAGAGGTTCCCGGAGGATTTCATGTTTCAATTGACTCAGGAGGAATGTTTAAGGTCACAGATTGTGACCTTAAACACAAAACAGGGACAGCATTTGAAATATATGCCTCACGCATTTACTGAACAAGGAGTTGCTATGTTGAGCAGTATCTTGAAATCTGATACTGCAATAGAAATCAACATCAGAATCATGCGGACGTTTGTAGCCATCCGCAATCATCTTTACACAACCCAAAGAGTCACCGCTGAGCTGGAAGCGATAAAGGCAAAGCTGGAGCTTTTGGAGAGAAACGACGAGGACAATCTCGAAGCGATAAATGATCTGTCTGAAGATATGAGGCAGGAAATAGACACCATATATCAGGCGATTGCGGCTCTGTCCGTCAAGGAACCTACACAGAAGCAATCGCAGAGGCAGAAAATCGGATTCAAGACACAAAACAGTAAATAACATTATGGAAAACAGCACATTAAAACAGACGGCAATAGAATCGTTGATTTATGAGATCAGAGGGCAGAAAGTGATGCTGGACAGGGATCTGGCGAAGATGTATGGGGTAGAAACGAAGGTCCTGAATCAGGCTGTCAAAAGAAACATGAAGAGGTTCCCGGAGGATTTCATGTTTCAATTGACTCCAGAGGAATACGATATCTTGAAGTCACAATTTGTGACATCAAGTTGGGGTGGAACCAGAAAACTGCCATATGTGTTTACAGAACAAGGGCTGGCAATGTTGTCCGGTCTATTGAATAGTGATGTAGCTATAAAAGTGAATATTGCCATAATGCGGACATTTGTAGCCATCCGCAATCATCTTTACACTACCCAAAGATTCACATCCGAGCTGGAAGCGATAAAAGCGAAGCTGGAGCTTCTTGAGCGCAATGAAGAAGATAATCTCGAGGCGATAAATGACCTGTCGGAAGATATGAGACGCGAAATAGACACCATCTATCAGGCGATTGCGGCATTGTCGGTCAAGGAACCTACACAGAAGCAATCGCAGAGGCTGAAAATTGGATTCAAGACACAAAACAGCAAATAACATTATGAACAGCAGCATATTAAAACAGACAAGAATCGAGTCGTTGATTCATGAAATCAGAGGACAGAAGGTGATGCTGGATTTTGATCTGGCAGAATTGTATCAGGTAGAAACGAAAAGACTGAAAGAATCTGTCCGAAGAAATATCGAGCGTTTTGAAGGAGATGATTTCATGTTTGAATTGACTTCTGAAGAGTATAACTCTTTGATAATCAGTTTGAGGTCGCAAATTGCGACCTCAAATGAGAGAGGTGGACGCAGACATATGCCCTTTGCTTTTACAGAGCAGGGAGTAGCCATGTTATCCAGTGTCCTTAAAAGCGAAAGAGCAATTCAAGTCAACAGATCTATTATCAGAGCTTTCGTAATAGCAAATAAAAACACCACTGCCACGGACGAGAGAAGCATTTTTCTTTGTTTCTGCTTCTCGAGTCGTGGCAGCGGTGTTTTTATATAGAAAGCTCTTACTTCAGCTTCTTGAGGATGTTGCTGAGGTTGACCTCCTTGGAGATGATTGCATGAAGATCCTCGATCTTTACGCGCTCCTGCTGCATTGAGTCGCGATGACGGATGGTCACGCAGCGGTCGTTGAGCGAATCGTGGTCGATGGTCACGCAGAACGGAGTTCCGATAGCATCCTGACGGCGATATCTCTTACCGATAGAGTCCTTCTCGTCGTACTGGCAGTTAAAATCGTACTTGAGTTCGTCCATGATCTCTCTTGCAAGCTCTGGAAGGCCGTCCTTCTTCACAAGAGGAAGCACTGCAACCTTTACAGGAGCGAGCGGTGCAGGGATGCTGAGCACTACGCGGCTCTCACCGTTCTCAAGCTGCTCTTCCTTGTACGAATGAGAAAGTACAGCAAGCACCATACGGTCAACTCCGATAGATGTCTCGACAACATACGGAACATAGTTCTCACCAAGTTCAGGATCGAAATACTGGATCTTCTTTCCTGAGAACTTCTGGTGGTTTCCGAGGTCGAAATCCGTACGTGAGTGGATTCCCTCAAGCTCCTTGAAGCCGAACGGGAAGCGGAATTCGATGTCTGTAGCAGCATTTGCATAGTGCGCGAGCTTGTCATGGTCATGGAAACGATAGTTCTCGTCACCCATTCCAAGCGCAGTGTGCCATGCCATACGGTTCTCCTTCCATTTTGCGAACCAGTCGAGCTCTGTGCCCGGCTTGATGAAGAACTGCATCTCCATCTGCTCGAACTCCCTCATACGGAAGATGAACTGACGTGCCACGATCTCGTTTCTGAACGCCTTTCCGATCTGTGCGATACCGAAAGGTATCTTCATACGGCCTGTCTTCTGAACATTGAGATAGTTCACGAAGATACCCTGTGCAGTCTCGGGACGGAGATAAATTACATTGGCGCCTTCTGTAACGCTACCCATCTGAGTGCTGAACATGAGGTTGAACTGACGTACTTCTGTCCAGTTCTTTGTACCTGAGATAGGACATGCGATCTCACAATCGAGAATGATCTGACGGAGCTCTACAAGGTCATTTGCATTGAGAGCATCTGCCATTCTCTTCTTTACCTCATCGATCTTCTTCTGGTTTCTGAGTACGTTAGGGTTTGTAGCCCTGAACTGCTCCTCATTGAAGGCATCTGCAAACTTCTTCTTGCCTTTCTCTACATCCTTCTCGATCTTCTCCTCGAGCTTTCCGATATAATCCTCGATGAGAACGTCAGCACGGTATCTCTTCTTTGAATCCTTGTTATCGATGAGCGGATCATTGAATGCACCCACATGGCCTGATGCCTCCCAGATCTTAGGATGCATGAAGATAGCCGAATCAATACCCACGATATTCTCATGGAGTCTTGTCATAGCCTCCCACCAATATCTCTTGATGTTGCTCTTGAGCTCTGATCCGAGCTGTCCATAATCATAAACGGCACCGAGACCGTCGTAGATCTCGCTTGAAGGGAATATGAATCCATACTCCTTGCAATGAGCTACGAGAATCTTAAAAAGTTCTTCCTGTGTCATAATATTATCTATAGTTTTAACATTTGTCATTCCGAGGCTTCTCAGAAGCCGTAAGAATCTCATTCAACGGGATCATAACAAAATCCCTTTCATACATATGCCTGTGCGGAACCGTCAGTTCCGGACAGTCTATCTTATTGTCTCCGAAGAGCAATATATCTATATCAATCGGACGATCGGAATATATCCTCTCCCCTTTTTCATCGTACTGCGGCCCTCCGGTCCTTCCCATCCTTCTTTCTATATCCTTGCATATTTCAAGGATCATCAGTCCCTCCGCTTCAGCGTTATATCCATCCGGCAGGTCAAGTTCATATAGGACAACTGCATTCAGGAACTTCGCATTAGACTCGAAACCCCAAGGATCTGTCTCCATAAGCGAAGAAATGGCCTTATAAGGCGTTTTCAACTCCACATTGAGCAAGGATACCGCATGTTCTATATTAAGCTCTCTATCGCCTTTATTTGAGCCAAGGCCGAGATAAAGCTGCACCTTCTTCCTGTCACTATGCCTGGTTTCTCTTCTTCCGTCCCACAAAACCCTCTCCTCTTCGGAAGTTCAGTCATCCAGACCAAGCTCTACAAGCGCCTCTTCTGACATCCTGCTCTTGTCCCATACAGGCTCGAAGACAAGATCTATCCTTGCACTTACAACTCCCGGAACATCCTCAACCGCAGTCTTCACCTGATCCACCACATAATCAGCCATAGGACAGTTCGGAGCCGTCAACGTCATCTGGATATAAACATTATGGTCATCATCGACCCTGACCTCATAAATCAATCCGAGGTCATAAACATTCACCGGAATCTCAGGGTCATAAACCTGCCTGAGAGCCATGATTATATCTCTTTCCAGTCTCATTTTCCTTTCTTTCTCTTCCTCTGCAACCTCTGCAGATCTTCTGTTAAACCAATCCTTCAGTCCCATAAAAACGTCATTCCAAGCTTAAACTGTCATTCCGAACTTAAACTGTCATTCCGAGCTTAAACTGTCATTCCGAGCTTGTCGAGGAATCTTTACATATTACTCTTCGCCACTTCCCTGATCTTAGCAATCATCGAAACCAGTCCGTTAGCCCTTGTAGGAGAAAGGTTCTCCTTCAATCCGATCTTCTCCACGACAGAAAAATCCGAAGAAAGTATCTCCTGAGGAGTCCTTTCCGAATAAAGACCGATCAGCAGCGAAATGATGCCCTTGGTTATTATTGCATCACTGTCCGCATTGAACACGACCTTTCCGTCTTCTATCTTATGATCCAGCCACACCCTTGACTGACAACCCTTGATCAGCTTGTCATCAGTCTTGGCAGACTCAGGATAATCCTTGAGGGACTTTCCCAATTCGATAAGATATTCATATTTATCCAGCCATTCCTCATACATCGAGAACTCCTCGACAATGGCATTTTCTGCTTCTTTTAAATTCATATTATGAGATTTCTCCACTCCCTACGGTCGGTCGAAATGACAACTGTGACCTTCCTGGTCCGAATGGCAGTTGTCATCTCGAGCGAAGTCGAGAGATCTTTATATTAACATATCAATTGCTCTATTCAAGCATTTTACAAAATACTCCGCCTCTTCCATCGTATTGTAGGGAGCAAGCGAGGCCCTTAGCATTCCTGTCACTCCGAACCTGTCCATAAGCGGTTCGGCACACATCTGTCCCGACCTCACGGCTATTCCCATCTTATCAAGAATGAGTGCCAGATCCTCATGATGCACACCCTCGACAACGAAAGAAAACAAAGGAATCTTTTCCTCAGATGTTCCACGAGGAACACCGAAGAGCCTTATTCTTTCATCACTCAGGAAGTATTCAAGAAGGTAATCCCTTATCTTGTTGTTGTAATCCTCTAACTTATTATCACTCAATAAATTAACTAATTCAAGAGCGGGTTTCAGCGTCGCTGCGGAAGCGAAATTCTGAGTTCCGGCCTCGTACTTCATAGGAAGCGGAGCATATGTAGTTTCTTCAAAAGAAACAGTACCTACCATCTCTCCCCCGCCCATATAAGGAGGCATCCGGTCAAGCCATTCCCTCTTTCCATAAAGCACTCCCGTTCCTGTAGCAGCATAGAGCTTGTGACCTGAGAATACATAAAAATCACAACCAAGATCACGCACATCCACCTTGCAGTGAACAGCACCCTGAGCACCGTCAACAAGCACAGGAATCCCCTTCGAATGACATTTTTCGATGATGTCCTTCACGGGATTGATTATGCCGAGCACATTGGAAATATGCGTCACAGCCATGATCTTTGTCCTTTCCGTAAGGATATCGTCAAGCATCTCCACCCTCAGATGACCGCTGTCATCTATCGGAAGCACTTTCAGGATTGCACCCTTACGACGGCACATCATCTGCCATGGAACAATATTCGAATGATGTTCAGCCTCGGTAACGACAACTTCATCACCCTCCTTGACAAAAGCCTCTCCGAAACAGAATGCGACCAGATTAACTGCAGCTGTCGTTCCGCTGGTAAAAATTATTTCCTCCCTTGCTTCAGCATTCAGAAAATCCTTTACGGCATCTCTTGCCTGTTCATAGGCCTGCGTAGCCTCGTCGGCAAGTCTGTGAACGGCCCTATGGATATTTGCATTTGATTCCGAAGAGATCCTGTTCCACTCGTCAATCACAGTCTGCGGCCTCTGGCTTGTAGCAGCATTGTCAAAATAAACGAGATCCTTTCCATACACTTTACGTGAAAGCGTCGGAAACAGTTCTCTGATATGATCGTTAGGCCTCATCTGCACAAACATTAGAACCTGCAAATTTAGTAAAAACAATGTTTTCTTTTACAGATTATTATCATAATTTTGCAAGACATACAAAAATCATAGTCAAATGATAGATTACATCAAAGGAAGCATAACGGAAATCAATCCTACAGAAGTGATACTTGAATGCAGCGGAATAGGATACAGGATCCTTATTTCGCTACAGACATATGAAGGCTTGCATGGAAACAGCGATGTGAAAGTCTATATTCATCATTATATCCGCGAAGATGAGGAACTGTACTACGGATTCTCGACTAAGGACGAAAGGGAACTTTTCCGACTTCTCATAAGCGTTTCCGGAATCGGAGCATCGACTGCCAGAATGATGCTTTCATCCCTCACATCAGACGAAATCAGGAATGCAATACTTGCAGAGGATCTCAACAAGATAAAAAGCATCAAGGGAATCGGCACAAAGAGCGCTCAGAGACTCATTCTGGAACTAAAGGACAAGGTTGTCAAAGGTGCAGGTACGGACAGTTCCGCACTCTTCCCTGTTTCATCAAATCCTGCCGCGGAAGAAGCTACAACAGCCCTCGTCATGCTTGGCTTCACAAAAGCAAATGTCAATAAGGCCGTATCAGCAGTACTGAAGGAAAAACCATCCGCAAGCTTAGAGGAGATAATAAAGCTTGCTTTGAAAAGATTATAAAAATATTGACGAGTAAAAAGAAAAGTGTTCCACGTGGAACACTTTTCTTTTTACAACTCATTTATCTACCGAAATATACTAAGAGTACAGATATGTCTGCAGGAGATATTCCGGATATTCTGGATGCCTGCGCAATGGTACGTGGAGCATATTTCTTCAATTTCTGACGGCATTCGATAGAAAGACTTTCGACCTTATCAAAATCAAATCCCTCAGGAATGATCAGATTCTCCAGACGCATTATCTTATCGGCCATCTGTTGCTCGCGCTGTATATATCCCTTATACTTAATAGCGATTTCGCAGGAATCAAGTATTTCTTTTCTATAATTCTCCCCTACTTTCTTGTTCAGGAAATCGGAATCGAGCATAGAAACCGGATATTCTGTATTGAATTTAAGGGCATAGGAAGCATCTGCAAATGATGAACCCTTATATTCATCCTTCAAATCGGAAATTACAGATTCATATGAATCGTATCTGAGAAGATCAGAATATGATTTTCCATCAGCCAAAAGACCATTCATCGGAGATCGAAAAGCATCCTCCAAATCTATGTTGTTCTTTAAAAATGTTCCACGTGGAACCAAATTAAATAAATCATGTAATTTTACCTGAGGACGGGAAACAAGATCTGAAATACGCTTTCTGCAATCAACTGTAGCGGTATCAACAGACTCCAGATATGAATTGACGATCTCCGGCTTCAAGGAAACTGAATCAAAGAAAGATATAAGTTCAGAAGATGTTTCATACTTTCTCATCGTATAATCATACCTGAATCTATCGGCAAGACCTGCTTCATAAGAAAGCGGCGTAAGCCTGAAATCGGCATTATCCTGCCTCAGGAGAGTACGATACTCAGCCCTCGATGTAAACATTCTATAAGGCTCATCGACCCCCTTGGTAATCAGATCATCGATAAGTACTCCGATATATGCCTGGTCCCTCTTCAATATGAAAGGATCCTTTCCAGCTACCTTGAGATGAGCATTCATGCCGGCTATGATACCCTGAGCTGCCGCTTCTTCATAACCGGTTGTTCCATTGATCTGACCAGCGAAATAAAGATTTTCAATATTCTTGAGTTCAAGAGTAGGCTTCAGCTGGGTCGGATCGAAATAGTCATATTCGACCGCATAAGCAGGTCTGAAAATCTTGGCATCCTCGAGACCTTTGATATGATGAAGGGCTTCCATCTGAATATCGAGAGGAAGAGAAGAAGAGAATCCCTGCAGATAATATTCATTCGTTCCCCTGCCCTCCGGCTCGAGGAAAAGCTGATGTTCGGTCTTGTCTGCAAATGTTCTCAACTTATCTTCAATGCTTGGACAATAACGAGGACCTATTCCTGTAATCATTCCGGAGAACAAAGGAGAATCCGCAAAGCCGCTTCTCAAGATGTCATGTACATCCTGATTTGTGTGGACAACGAAGCAAGGCATCTGAGGAGTTCCGTTCTGAGCTGTTGACAGAAATGGGAGATAAGAGAATTTATCAGGATCTTCATCACCGAACTGATGAAGGAGCTTTGAAGTGTCAACTGAAGAAATATCAATACGAGGCGGAGTTCCGGTCTTCATCCTCGCTGTCTTTACCCCCATGTCAACAAGCTGTCCGGTCAGACCATGTGAAGGGAGCTCTCCGATCCTGCCACCTTCGAACATATTGCGACCGATGAAAAGACGGCCGTCAAGGAAGGTTCCTGCGGTCAGGATAACCGTCTGAGAATTGAAAATTGCGCCGGTAGTCGTACGTACGCCCGAAATTTTCGATCCATCGAAAAGAAAACCGACCACAGAATCTTGGTAAAGATCTAATTTACAGGCACTTTCGAGGATTTTTCGCCAGTACATGGAAAACTGGAGTTTGTCGCACTGAGCACGAGGACTCCACATGGCCGGACCTTTCGACCTGTTGAGCATTCTGAACTGGAGAGTGGAAGCGTCGGTTATGATTCCAGAATAACCCCCTAAAGCATCTATCTCTCTGACTATCTGACCTTTAGCTATTCCTCCAATAGCCGGATTACAGGACATCTGAGCATATTTGTTCATATCCATGGATATGAGAAGGACAGAAGATCCCATTCTCGAAGCAGCCATTGCGGCTTCACAACCGGCATGACCGCCACCGACAACTATTACATCATAAGATTTCTGCATACTACACAAGCTCTCTCAATGAAAGATAATAATTCTCCTTCTTTCTCATCTCGGCGATGTCTTCATCACAATGATCATCATAACCTATAAGATGGAGTACTCCATGAACGATGACTCTGTTCAGCTCTTCCTTGAAGTCGGTACCGTACTCGATGGAATTCTCCCTGACACTGTCAACACTTATGAAAAGATCACCGGACAGTCTGTCACCCTCGCAATAATCGAAAGTGATGATGTCAGTGAAGTAATCATGCTGAAGATATTTCTGATTGACATCCAAGATATAATTGTCAGAACAGAAGATTATATTGATATCACCGATGCGACGGATCTCGCTTTCAGCTACAAGACGAAGCCAGCGGTTATTCACTGTCTTACCCTTGAAAATAAAGTCTGTGTCCTCGAAAAAGTAAGAAATCATGCCTTAAAATTTTCTGCAAAGCTACAAAATGTATAAAAAGTTTGAAATAAAAAATATAATTTCTAACTTTACCGGGCAAAATGGAATATAAAAACTAACAATCAATATGGAAATCAAAAAATCAGAAAAGGCGAGCATGGAGAATAAGAAGCTCCTGTTCCTTGAAATCGGACTTGTGGTTTCGCTGCTCATCACTTACTTGGCTTTTGAGTGGACATCCAAGGAGACAAAGGTATCTGTTCTTGAAGATACTGCAGAAGTAGTTCTTGAAGAGGAAATCATTCCTATTACACAGGAAACTCCTCCACCTCCACCATCAGCACCAAAGATTCCTATCCTTTCAGACCAGATCGACATCGTTGACGACGAGATCGAGCTTGAGGATGACATGTTCATGAACCTTGAGGATGACGCAAGCCTCGGAGTAGAGATCATGGACTATGTAGAAGTTGAAGAGGAAGTGGTAGAAGAGGAAGCTATTCCATTCCAGTTGGTTGAGGAGAAGCCTTCATTCCAGGGCGGTGACGCTAACCAGTTCTCAAAGTGGGTGAACCAGAGACTCGTTTATCCTGAGATCGCAAAGGAGAATGGTGTTCAGGGTCGTGTTACTCTCCAGTTTACTGTTGAGAAGGACGGTTCAGTAACAAAGGTAAAGGTTCTCCGTGGTGTTGACCCATCACTTGACAAGGAGGCTGTACGCGTTGTATCACAGTCACCTAAGTGGAAGCCAGGAAAGCAGAGAGACCGCGCGGTTCCTGTAACCTACACCTTCCCTGTTATCTTCCAGTTGAGATAATTATTTGATTGTCAAATATATTCTAAAGGCCGACCAAACGATTTGATCGGCCTTAATTATTTGGAAATGTCATCCTGAACAAAGTGAAGGATCTATACTATAATATTTATGGCAAAAATAACAGAAGAACAGCACAATGAAAAGGCCGTATTCGTCGGTGTCATCAAGCAAGGAGACGAAGAACGCCAGGTAATGGAATACCTTGATGAACTTGAGTTTCTTGCTGAGACAGCAGGAGCGATAGGTGTGAAGAAATTCATCCAGAAGGTTGACAGACCAGATTCAAGGACATATATCCGAAGCGGAAAACTTCAGGAAATAAAGGAATATATAGAGGAGAATGAGATCGAGGTAGTGATCTTCGATGATGAGCTCTCCCCTACTCAGTTACGTAATATAGAACGTGAACTTAATATACGAATACTTGACAGAACCAATCTGATTCTTGATATCTTCGCACAGAGAGCCAAGACAGCATATGCAAAGATGCAGGTGGAACTTGCTCAGTATCAATACCTTCTTCCACGACTTACAAGAATGTGGACCCACCTTGAGAGACAGAAGGGAGGTATCGGTATGAGAGGACCGGGAGAGACCCAGATCGAGACCGACCGCCGAATCATTCAGGATAAGATTTCAAAGTTGAAAGAGCAGCTCAAGAAGGTTGATAAACAGATGGCTTCTCAGCGCGGAAACCGTGGTTCTTTAGTCCGTATTTCCCTCGTCGGATATACGAATGTAGGTAAGAGTACATTGATGAATCTGCTTGCAAAAAGCGATGTTTTTGCAGAAAACAAGCTCTTTGCCACCCTTGACACTACGGTAAGAAAGGTAGTGATCGAGAATGTGCCTTTCCTTCTCAGCGATACAGTAGGATTCATCAGAAAACTGCCTCATCAGCTCGTCGAAGCATTCAAGAGCACATTGGATGAAGTGCGTGAAGCAGACATCCTCATGCATGTAGTGGATATATCACATCCGAACTTCGAAGAGCATATTAAGGTCGTTGAAGAAACATTAAAGGACATCAAGGCGATCGATAAACCTATATTCGTGGTATTCAACAAGATAGACGCATACAGATATGAGGAATATGATGAATTCTCGCTCACTCCTAAGCAGCAGATAAACTATACTCTCGAGGAGTTCAAGAACAGCTGGATCGCCAAAGAAAACACCCCATGCATCTTCATATCTGCAAAGGACAAGATCGGTATAGACAAGCTCCGTGGCGACCTCTACAAGATGGTAGCCGAGATCCATGCCGGCCGCTATCCTTTCGATAATTTCTTATGGTAGTACATCCACGAAACGGATGTAGGCTCTCCTACATCCGTTTCGTGCTATAAAAGACATGATACAATAAAAGGGAAAGCCGATAAAAATGCTGCCATTCAAGCAGCTTGAACATTAAATTTTAATCATCAGCTTTCCCTGAATATATACATAAAAATGGTGCAGAACCACCTATCGCCCTATCAGTCTATCAAGAAGTTGCTGTTTCGGATGGTGACGATAGGGGCCGATTATAAATACAATCGAAAATTGATTTCGCTATTCTATGCAAAGATACGAAGAACTTGCGTAAAAATGGCAGGATGAGGGTGAAATTTGATAAGTGGTTGGTACATATACCATTTTTGTGTTATCTCACCATATTGTTAATTTCGGCAGAAGGAGCCGTATATGGTGGGTATTAGAGAAAGAAATGCTAC
>JAFSBV010000073.1 GCA_017437125.1 Bacteroidales bacterium
CATCAGAGTGGCTGCAGGTGCTGACTACAATGAGGTGAAGAAGCATATCGGAAAAGTCCTGAGTGAATGGAGGTATGACTTCTCACCGGATGAATGGGAGATATATTTCTTCGACGAGAACATCAACTGGACATACAGAAAGGAAGAGTCGCTTTCGCAGCTCATCAGTCTCTTCACCCTGATAGCCATCATCATCTCGCTTATGGGAGTGTTCGGTCTGGTGATGTTCGAGACACAGTACCGTCGCAGGGAGATCGCTCTGCGCAGAGTCAATGGTGCAACCGTAGGTGAGATCCTGGCAATGTTCTGCAGCAGATTCGTGAAGATCGTACTCATATGCTTCGCAGTTGCCGCTCCGATCGGATGGGTCATCGTAGACCGCTACCTCGCCACCTTCGCGCATAGGTGCCCTATGTACTGGTGGGTCTTCGCCCTAGCGCTCGTGGCTGTGCTTGCAGTAACCATCGGCGTGGTGGTCATCAGAAGCTGGAAGGCTGCAACCGCTGATCCGGCCAACGCACTTAAAACAGAATAGACCATGAAAAGTTACCTGAGATTCCTGTCAAGAAACAAGCTGTACACCGCGATCGAGGTCGTGGGACTGAGCGTGGCGCTTGCATTCGTTGTGTTCATTGCGACATTCGTGGCCGGAGAACTGGGCTATGACAAAGAGCTCAAGAATACGGAGAACATATATGTAGGTCACGAAGAAGAATTCTGTATAATGAGTTATACGGTGGGTGATGTGATCGCCCAGGAGTTCCCGGAAGTGGAAGATGTATGTCGTTTCCTATCGACATTCGTCCTGAGAGGCTTGGCGTTGGAAACAACAGTAGGTGGTGAGACCGTACCGCAGAATGCCATCATCGCCGATCCGAACTTCTTCAGTTTCTTCACCTTTCCTTTTGTAGAAGGTTCACGTGAGGATGCGTTTACGGACAGGAATGCAGTAGTGGTCAGCGAGTCTTTTGCAGACCTTCATTTCCCAGGCAAATCCCCTCTCGGAGAGACCTTGAAGATCACTGTCGGAAATCAGACGAAGGATCTTTTCATCAAAGGCGTGTACAAGGACATCAAGAGGTCTGTGTTTCCGGAAGCCGACATCATTTACGCGACTCATCATATCGATGAGATGTACCCCGGCCTGATTGCTGAGGGTAATGGAACCGCAGTCAGCTTCTTCAGACTTACGTCTGGTGCAGACCTTGAGGCTCTTCAGGAGAAGGCTGTCGAGATACTTAAGGAAAAGGACATTCTTTACAGCGTGGGACTGATGAAGAAGTTCATCTTCTCGCCATTCTCACAGATACACTACGGAGTATGTGTACAGCATTCTCCATTTGTAGGAAGGATCTCCTTCGGATTCATAATGCTTTTCCTTGCCGCAGGTATCCTGCTTCTTGTCTTTGCTTTGCTGAACTACATTTCGTTGACTGTTGCCCAGATCGGATTCAGGGCAAACGAGATGGCTACACGCCGTCTGCTCGGTGAACAGAAATGGGAGGTGGCGTTCAGATATATCAAGGAGGCACTTCTCCTTACTGTCGTCTCATTCGGACTTGCTCTTGTCCTTATTGAGGTTTTCGGCCCTTATGCAAAGGATATGATGGGTAAGGAAGTATCGATGATGAACAATCTCGGAGTTGTCGAAATAATTCTGATGGTACTTTTTGTATTCCTCGTCTCTCTGATTGCAGGCATCGTTCCGGCAATGATAATGTCAAGATACAAGCCTATAGATGTAGTCAAGGGGGAATTTGCGGCAAGCGGCAAGATGGTTCTGGGTAAGGTATTCATAGGTATCCAGAACGGGGTGACAATTGCTACTCTCTGCATATCTATTGCAATGTTCGTACAGTTCAGGTACATGCTTGCCAGGGATTCCGGATATGTCAAGGATAATATCATTGCCATCGAAGGCGCTCAAAGAGGTTCGGACTACCTTGTGGACGAACTGCGCCAGTTACCTTTCGTGGAAAGCATCGGCAGAGTTCAGAGTTCTCCGGCTCACTCCGGCAGGACAGGAATGAGCCTCAAACATAACGGAGAGGATGTGCAGTTGGAAGTGATATATGGTGACAGCACAGCATTCAATATGCTCGGATTCAATATCGTGAAATACAACCGCAACGTAACACAAGGTGTCGGGTCATTGTGGCTCACCGAAGGGGCTATGAAAGGAATAGGACTGGATTATTCTGCAGAAAGCGTAACCCTTTCCAACTACCCTTACGGTATCTGCGGCATATTCCGGGATTATCAGAAGGGTGACAGGACTATGGAGGACTGCTCTTCTTCCAATATGGTCTGGTGGTTGATGGAATATAAGGGAGAGGAGTATTTCGAGTACCTCAGAAGCCTGCTGGTCAAGGTGTCCGGAAATGAAGATGAAGCTGTAGCTGCAATCGAGAAATTCTATGAATCTCACGGTAATGGAGGAAGGATATACGTACAGAGTCTAAACTCGATATACAGACAGTACTTCTCTACAGACGAGAACAACCTCAAGCTGATAACTATTTTTGCCCTGCTTGTGATAATGCTTTCTTCTATGGCAATGCTTGCGATGAGCACCTACTACAGAAAGCAGCAGGCACGCAACTGGTCAGTCAGGAAAGTGTTCGGATGTGACAGGAGTGAAGTATTCCGGAATATGGTATGGGGATTCATCAAGGTGGTCGGAATAGCCGCTGTCGTTGCTGTACCGGTCGGATACATAGTGATACGGAAGTGGCTTGACGGTTATGCATATCGAATCGACAATTATTGGTGGATATATGCGATTGCCTTGATGATCATCGTCCTGGTAGCAATCGTTTCCATAACATGGCAGGCTGTAAGGCTGATGAACTCAAATCCAATCAAGGAACTGAAGAAAGACTAGCTTAGTTTTGCCAAATTTTCATTGAAACTTATCTGTTTTTTAGTACTTTTGCGTAAGATTTGGCAAAATGAAAGGATTTTTAGATAAATTTCATGAATTGAAGATTTTTACTCTTGATGATGCTGCACGTATCGTCAAGAGTAAGACTTATGCGATGACAATATTGAGGGGATATATTGAGGAATCTCTGGTTGTAAAGATCCGCAGGAATCTATATGGTGTTACAAATCTTGCGACCAAACATATTGAGGCAAACCGCTATGAGGTTGCATCGTCGTTGACTCCAACAGCATATGTCGCCTACCATTCCGCCCTGGAGTTCTACGGTATGGCCAATCAGGTCTTCAACACCATGTATGTCGCAAGCGAAAGCAGATTCAACAGTTTTGAGTTCGACGGACTTTCATACATATATGCTAAAAGCCCGACAGACATAGGGATTGAAACTCCGATAATGTCATACGGAATAAGGGTTACCAGTCTGGAGAGAACCGTAATCGACTGTATTGACAGGATTGACAGGTGCGGAGGGTCAGAAGAGATGCTTCAGTGCTTCGGTATGATAATGCATATCAGTGAAGCCAAGTTGATGGAAGTTCTTGCAAGTTATGATAAAGCAACTCTTTATAAGAAGGCTGGATTTATTCTGAGCAGGTTCAGAGGACGGTTTAATCTC
>JAFSBV010000045.1 GCA_017437125.1 Bacteroidales bacterium
ATGACGAAAATGACAAAGCTTGAAAAGAAGATCGCGACTATCATCCTTACCGTCGTTCTCGTTGGTATCCTCGGCGTCGCACTGCACTTCTTTATTTATCAACCTAACAACGACCAGATAGAGACCCTTTCCAATGAGATCGAGTCTCTTGCAGATAAGGTAGAAGAGGCGAAGAAAGCACCGGCCTTGATCGTATCCTATCAGAACAAGATCAACGCTCTGATCGGGGGCTCAGAGGAGAATTCAAATCTTTTGAATAACACCATAGATGTGCCGGACATCCTTCGCATCATTGAAAATGCCGCATTCAGCTCTGGTGTGGAGTTTGAAGAGATCAGCATGAACGGCAACGCTTCCTTTGTCAAAGGCGGCTTAATTGAGAATGAAGATGGAACCACAACCGAGATCGTCAATGCTGAAAACTTTTACCTCCTTGAAATGAAGCTCAAGACCATCAGCAGCTATGACCAGCTCTGGCATTTTATCAAGGCTTGTGAGGATTCCGGCTTCTACGTAACGGTAGACCATATATCCATCAAGAGCGATGAGACGGTTGGCCATCGGCTGAAGGGCGAAGCTCAGATCAACTTCTATTCGCTCGTCAGCAGTGCTATGGCAGAGAATGCCGGAAAGTGAGGTCCCCATGAAGCTTTCGATCAACAGACTGGAAGATATCCTGCTGGCTCAGGGAGAGATCACCAAAGAGCAACACGCCATGGTCAGAAAGTACATCATGGAGAATAAAATCAGCAGCACGGTAGCGATCACCGACCTTAAAATCAAGGATATCAACGGAATTTACCGTGTGGTTGCCGATGCACTTGGCGTTGAATTCGTTCCTATTATCGACCGATACAGCAGACTTTCCGATGAGATCATTGCACTCATTCCCGAAAATACCTGTAAGGCATTTTGCGTGTTGCCCTGGGAGCTGAACGGGAACGAACTGAAGCTCCTTATCGATAATCCTCAGAACACCACGGCGATCCGTGAGGTGCAGGACCTGACCGGCAAAAAGGTTGTTCCGGTTATGGCTGTCGGCAAGCAGCTCAAGAACATCATTGAATACTACTTTAAGAACAAGCATGAAAAAGAGCAGATGCTTTCTTTGACTAAGCAGGGGATAGAATCTTCCGGTGTTGTCAAGATGGCCGAATCCTTTACCGACGGCACCGGCCCTATCGTCGAGTTCATTAATCTTTTGCTTGAGCGTGCTTCGTTGACCAAAGCCTCGGACATACACATTAAGCCCAATGAGAATGACGTCCGTATTCGAATGCGAATCGACGGTGAGCTTCGAGAGATCGCAAGAGTGGATAAGAACAGCCTGAACACCGTTATATCCCGTATCAAGGTTCTGTCGAATCTGAACATTGCCGAGAAGCGTATACCGCAGGACGGTGCCTTTACCTATCGCGGAAAGAACTGTCTGCTTGAGCTCCGTGTGTCTATCCTTCCGTCTCTTTTCGGAGAGTCCTGCGTTATGCGTGTCATTGATAAGAAGGGCGTGGACTACGATTTCTCCGGACTTGGAATGTCCGAAGAGGATGAGGCAGTGTTCCGAAAAATGATCAGCAGACCCGACGGCTTGATCCTGGTTACCGGACCTACCGGTTCTGGTAAATCCACAACACTGTATACAGCGCTGAAGGAGCTTAACAAACCGTCCGTCAATATCATTACCGTAGAAGATCCTGTTGAGTCCCCGGTCAAGGATATCAATCAGGTGCAGGTGAACAGTCAGGTCG
>JAFSBV010000074.1 GCA_017437125.1 Bacteroidales bacterium
ATTCCTGTCATCGAACCTTCCGTAGTCCGCCCAGCACAGAATACAGGATATGAAGAAATCCTTCAGTATCCGTTCCGGATATCTCTTGAGCAGTTCTTCAAGATGAACGCTTGATGGCCTGACGGTATTGAGCAGGCTTTCAACCTCACCAGCCATCGGGCAAGAGTTCCTGTCATTTATGTTCTTCATGATCATCATTGCAACTGTTTCTTATCATCACACCATTATCGGATTCACCTTCATCGTTTCAAGATTCAGGTACAGGCCACTGTGTTCAGTCATGCCATGACGGAACATCTTCCAGAGTATGTCGCATCCGAGCTGGGCCAGCGTCGAGTTGATGAACAGGTCCTGCCTGGACAGAGCCTCTGCCAGAGAACAGCTCGGACCGGAATCTTCATCCTTCACCCTGTCATAGCGTACCATCCTGGTCACCACCCGCAACGACGGTACAGCCTCATATCTCTTGGATTCCGGCTGAGGGATCTTCCTCGGTACGGTCCCGATTACCACCTGACCTGAAGTCTGTGCATTTCCGAAGTCCATCCAATAGAATGGGGTCGTATGGTCGGCATATCGTACCGCCTTCACACCCTTCAATGCCTTCCACAGATCGAGGCGGGACTTCACATTGTCTGTACAGGTTATAGTGATGTTGGCCATATGTTCCCTTCTGGCAAGATTCTCGTCTTCCGGATAAGCGTCCGGAACTGCACGCCAGTCATTTCCGAAGAAGGCGTTTATCCTCGTGACCAGACACTGTGCCTTATTCAGACCAAGGTCAGCCGGACTGAAGAGCTGGCGTCCCACATTTGATTCCGTTACGGTATCAGGATCATACAGAGTAACGAACAGTCCGGGGTGTCCCAGCCCTCGCAGGGTCACATCAAGCCTGGCAAGACAGGTAAGCATCTGCGAACCGGTTCCTCCGCAGCCGATGAGATTGACGGTGACACGATGACGTGGATTGAGCAGGTAACTTTCTGTAAAATGTACTCTTTTCATTTCAGTATGTCTTTAAGTTTCATTTCTCCTAGCGGTATAAGTTCATCCGTATTGAACGGAGCCTTTCCGGCTGCCTTTGTAACCAGCACAAGATTGCTGCGGGTAGGATTACCGGCTCCACCAAGATGAAGGAACTCGGTAAGCCAGAATTTCTTCTCCCAGTATTCTATCAGATGCTCGTATGTCAGGTCTGACGGCTTTGCTATCGCTGCATTTCCTAGACACACACGCGATCCCGTCACATTGAAGAACGGGGCTGCATACAGGGGTGTTTCCGGAGTGAGAGTCTCATCCTTGTAGGCATATATGTCAAGGCTGTTGCCGCTGACACAATAGATTACCCCCGGAAGGTTGTATTCTCCATCCTCTATTCCAAGGGAGGTATGGAAGTACATGACCCTCTTACATGGCGGGTTATACCACACATATTTCTCACAGCCCTTGCGGGTGTTGCTCCATAGCATATTCTCAGGCAGCTTTCCATACGGTGTTGTGCTGCGGTGCTCGGAGTAACCTTCTATCAGCTTGTCTATGAATTCAGTGGTAACAGGAACCCCTTCACACATCCTGCCGTCCGGACCGATTTTCCTTAATTCAAGGTAGTGTGAGCCACCACCGTCTGTGGAATAGGCAATAAGTGCTGCCCGCGGACGCAAGAGCGTATTTATCTCTCTGGTCAATTCGTTTGTTTGCATAATGTCAGATTTATAAAACACAGAAACTCATCAGCCCACTCGAAGAATCTTTCCGGATAGTCATCCTCTAGAACAAAGACCCTGTCTGTGTCTGGTGTAAGTTCAAATGTCGATGTCGGTATCAGTTCGTAGGTTTCCCTGCTGTTTAAATTGAACAGGTCTGCCATCTCGTTCTCTACATCTCCGTTTATGTCATAGACAATACG
>JAFSBV010000023.1 GCA_017437125.1 Bacteroidales bacterium
CGTGACAGCCCCCAGGGGCATGCCGTCTCTCACTGCGTTCGTTCCGGGCGTCCTTTCGCCTTTCCGTATTTCTCTCTTCGTTCGAAATACCCGGCCCGTCCGCGGCCTCTGATGAGGCCTGGTTAATCCCCCAGTCACTGCGTGACAGCCCCCGGGGGTTCCAAAATTTGTCATTTTCGAATAATAGTTTTAATTTTGAAAGATTGTTGGAAATTAAAACCATTAGAGATATGATAACAAAGGAAATTTGGGGAACAGCCCCATGCGGAAAGGAGATTCTTCTTTACACGCTCAAGAATGAAAAAGGAGCATATGTACAGCTTTCAAGCATCGGTGCAGCCATTGTTTCGGCAGTGGTTCCGGACAAGGACGGCAATCTTGGAGATGTGGCTCTCGGATATGCAGAAGCTGCAAGCTACTTCGGCGACGGCCCATGCATGGGCAAGACTCCTGGAAGATATGCAAACCGCGTGGCTGCCGGCAGATTCACTTTGGATGGAAAGGAATATACACTTCCTGTAAACAACGGTCCTAATCATCTTCATGGCGGTCCTGAAGGCTTCCAGAACAAGGTATGGGATAGCCGCGAGCATGAAGGCGGTGTTGAATTCATGTATTATTCAGAGGACGGAGAGCAGGGATATCCGGGAGCTGTCAAGGCTGTCGTACGTTATGAATGGACAGAAGACTGCGAACTCCGCATGACATATACTGCCGAGTCTGATGCTCCTACAGTCATAAACCTCACAAATCATGCATATTTCAACCTCAACGGTGAAGGTAACGGAAACATCCTCGGTCATACTCTGAGAATGAACTGCTCGGAGTATCTTCCTACAGACGAGACCCAGATTCCTCTTGGAGAAAGCGCTCCTGTAGCCGGAACCCCTATGGATTTCGTGAACGAGAAGCCGGTAGGACAGGACATCAGAGCCGATTTCGAGCCGCTCAAGATAGGTGCAGGTTATGATCATTGCTGGGTGATTGATGGCGCAGAGCCAGGCCAGCTTCAGTTCTGCTGCGAGCTTCATGCTCCGGAAAGCGGCCGCACACTCAATATTTACACCACTCAGCCAGGAGTGCAGGTATATACCGGAAACTGGCTTGGAGGATGTCCTGCAGGCAAGAACGGCCATGTCTATAACAACAACGACGGTATAGCGATCGAATGTCAGAACTATCCTGATGGCCCGAACAAGGCTGATTATCCGAACTGCGTTCTCCGTCCGGGCGAAGTGTTCGAACAGGCTATAATCTATGCATTTGGAATCCGTTAATCTATCTTAATGTCATCCCGCGCGAAGTCGAGGGATCTTTACCAATGAAACAGTATTTAGACTTACTCCGTCATATCCGTGAAAACGGAACCATGAAGTCAGACCGTACCGGTACCGGCACACAGAGCGTGTTCGGCTACCAGATGCGGTTTGACCTCAGCGAGGGTTTTCCTCTCCTGACCACAAAGAAGGTACATCTGAAATCCATCATATACGAACTTCTGTGGTTCATCGCCGGTGATACGAATGTCAAATATCTTCAGGATCACGGTGTGACCATATGGGACGAATGGGCAGATGAAAACGGCGATCTCGGACCGGTTTACGGTCATCAGTGGCGCAGCTGGCCTGCTCCTGACGGAAGTACCATCGATCAGCTTTCCAATGTTATAGAGACTATAAAGCGCAACCCGGACTCACGCCGCATGATCGTGTCGGCCTGGAATGTGGCTGAAGTGGAAAAGATGGCTCTTCCGCCATGTCATTCCCTTTTCCAGTTCTATGTGGCTGACGGCAAGCTCTCATGCCAGCTCTACCAGCGCAGTGCTGATGTGTTCCTCGGAGTGCCGTTCAATATCGCCTCATATGCCCTCCTGACCATGATGATAGCCCAGGTCTGCGGCCTTCAGCCGGGAGAATTCGTACATACGACAGGTGATACGCATATATATGTCAATCATTTCGAGCAGGTGGCAACCCAGCTCAGCCGTGAGCCTCGAACCCTTCCACGTATGAAGATCAATCCTGATGTAAAGGATATATTTGACTTCAGGTACGAGGATTTCGAGCTTGTGGATTATGATCCATACCCACGCATCCCTGCACCGGTTGCCGTCTGACGAAAACAGCTGTTCACCCCTGTCGCTGCGTTGTGGCGCCTTGTTAAACAGAATCAACAGAATATGGAAAAATGCATCATAGTAGCGATTGCGGACAATAATGCCATAGGCAGGGACAATGCCCTCCTGTGGCATATTTCCGAGGATCTGAAGTTCTTCAAACGTACGACTTCGGGATGTCCTGTCATCATGGGACGCAAGACATTCGAGTCCATCGGACGTCCGCTTCCTAAACGTACGAATATCGTCATTTCGCGAGGCTTTGATGCTCCGGAAGGTGTGACGGTCGTCAGCTCACTGGAAGAAGCCTATGCAGTCGCCGCTTCCGCCATCCAGAGTGCTGTTTCTCCATCCCGCTGCTTCATCATGGGAGGAGGGCAGATATATGCCCAGGCCATGCCTGATGCTGACACTCTCATCATAACCCATGTCCATACGGTCATTGAGGATGCAGACACATTCTTCCCGTCGATAGATTCGTCGGAATGGAAAGCAGTAGAAAGGTCGGAAATGTTCCATGATGACGAATCCGGCTTTGATTTTGAATTTGTAACCTATAGTCGGGTGTCAGCTGATTGAGTGGTAATCAATTTTTGTAAATTACTGGTGTTCATATTTTTAAGTGCTACCATAATTTTGTAGTTTATGTCAAGAGACATTTTCGGCAGCCGTTTCGGTGCCCTTGTGGCAATGGCAGGCTCGGCAGTGGGCCTCGGTAACCTCTGGCGTTTCCCTTATCTTGTCGGTGAAAACGGAGGAGCGGCCTTCATTATCGTATATGTAATCCTCAGCTTCATGATATGTCTTCCGATATTCATTTCGGAATTTGTTGTAGGACGCAGAAGTCAGAAGAATGCATATGCCGCCTTCCGCGACCTTTCCGGAGGCTCTGCATGGCGCTGGGTGGGACTTTTCACGGTAATAGTCCCTCTTGTCGTGCTTTCCTATTATTGCGTCATAGGAGGATGGTCCATCGATTATTTCCTCAAGGCATTGACCTTTTCGTTCACGGGAAGTGAGTCTCAGAGTGCCATGAACACGATGTTCAATGATCTGGTTACATCTGTCTGGACTCCTCTGATATGTCATACCGGCTTTCTGCTGGCTACCGTTCTCATCGTCATGGTCGGAATCAAGGACGGAATCGAGAAATTCAGCAAGATAATGATGCCGGTGCTTTTCTTCATAGTCATTTCCATTGCAATATATTCCGTGACCCTTCCTGGCGCAAAGGCAGGACTGGACTATCTCTTCAACCCTGATTTCTCAAAGATTGATGCCAAAGCATGTGCGGCAGCCCTCGGACAGGCGTTCTTTTCCCTTTCCCTCGGCTTCGGAACCATAATGACTTATGCTTCATATGTTGACAAGAAGGAGAACGCTCTATTTCAAAGTACGGCTACAGCGGCTTCTGATCTTACGTTTGCCCTTATTGCCGGAATAGCCATCATGCCTGCGGTATTCGCTTTCGGAATCAATCCTCAGTCAGGCCCTGGTCTTGTTTTCGAGACTCTGCCTTATGTGTTCGGACAGATGCCGGCAGGAGGATTCGTTGCCATACTCTTCTTCCTGGCACTTCTCGTGGCTGCATTGACATCTTCAATTTCCATGTTGGAGGTAGCCGTGGCTTTTCTTGTGGAAGAGAAAGGAATGAGCCGTATAGCCGCATGTATGCTGCTGTTTGTGGTATGTCTGGTCATCGGAGCTCTCTGTTCGCTTTCATTCGGCCCGCTTTCAGACTTCAAGATAGCCGGCAGGACCATATTCGACTTCTTCGATCATCTTTCGTCCAACATCCTCATGACTCTTGGCAGCCTTCTGACCGTCCTCTTTGTCGGCTGGCGTCTCAAGAAGACCGACGTATATGACGAATTCACCAACGGCGGAACCCTCAGCCGCAATGCGAAGCTTTTCGGTGTCCTCTGGTTCCTGATCCGCTATGTCTGCCCTCTGGCCATCATAGCCATCTTCATCAGCGGTCTGATAGGTTAGCGTGATGCAACGTTTGTAGAGCAACATGCATCTATAAAAGAAAAACGGACTTTATATGAAGAAGATCATCCTGATTATCTTTGCCATGACCATGGCACTGACAACTTCCGCACAATACGCAGATACTGATCTGGTTGTGAAGAACGGGTGCATATATGCTGGTGGGGTCAGACTCAGTGACCAGCAGGCCGCTGCCTGTTTCAATGATGTTTTTGGAACAGACAGAAGCGGGGACTATCTCAAATATGCACAGGGCTACAGACGAGGTCTGGGTATGACTATAGGAGGAGGTACAGCCTTTCTGGCCGGCGCCGGTGTCTCTGCGGTCGGTTTCTCAAAGATTCTGATGAAGGGCATAGGCCGAGAGGAGTTCAAGAGAGCTCAGACAATGACCATAGCCTCATCCTTCGTCACGTTAGGAGGTGCGGTAGTCATGTTGATAGGCATCCCCGCTCTGACGAAGAATTCCACCCGTCTGAACAGTCTGGCGGCATATCACAATGCGGGCCGTGCCAGATCATCGGAACTTACCCTCGGTCCGACATCAAACGGTGTCGGCTTTGCGCTCAATTTCTGATTATGGGGTGATGTACCAAGTTTTCTTCATTTTTTGGTACATCACTGCCGAAAACAGGTGTTATTTTAGAAAAAAAGATAGTGATGTACCAAGAATCAGCTGAAACTTGGTACATCACTTTTATAATGAATTCTGAGCTATTCTTCTTTTCGCGAAGAAATGATCATTCCGGCAGCAGAACCGAGAAGCAGGAGGATCAGGACAATCGAGCTTGCGCGGGAAATATTCTCACCCAGCTGATATGAGTCAGGTTCGAAACGCATTACGAGCTGGCCTTCGCCTTCCGGTACGATCGCTCCACGAAGCATCCAGTCGGCACGGAAAAGTTCGACAGGACGTCCTTCTGCAGTAGGATGATAATGTCCGTCACGAACTTCTCCATAAACTCCAGCCGGCTCTATCCATGCCTTCCATCCCTCCGGATAATATATCTCGCTGAAAATGGCTGCACGGTCTGAGTCGGTACTGAAGGCATACCTGAGTTCGTTAGGAGCATAATGAGTCAGCTCGATCTTATCATTCTGAACATCCATCTTATCGTTCTGAACATCCATCTTGTCATTCTGAGCGTCACTCTTGTCATTCTGAGCATCAGCGAAGAATCTTTGTGCCCATTCGAAATCATCTCCTATCACGGCAGTAGTACGGAGATCGGTCAGGCCAAGCAGACCTATTTCCATGTCCGGAGTAGCTGCAGGCACGAAATCGGAAACAAACCAGCAGTTGCCGAATGCATGAGGATTCACCACAGGAGAATAATCTGCACCCAGGATGATATATTTTCCGTTCAGCATGGAAACCACCTTCAGTTCAGGAAGGGCCTCCGACAGCTCCTGAACGGTGGCTACCTTTCCTACGGCATCGTAAATCTGGCGGATTTCTGAACTGATGTACCTGTCGATGAGATCCTGATATCTCTGGAGCTTCACAGGGCTGTATCCTCCGATACATTTGTGGTGATAGCTCTGGATGGCATCATTGAATGTGTTCACGCTGAGATCCAGGACGCGGTAGTCAGGATCCGTATCCTGATGGATGATGTCATCTACCGGACGTGGCTCGTAATGTGCCGTGAAGTCCTTAGGAGTGACGAAATGACTCTTGTTGAGGTATCTCTTTCCGACACTCACGAGGTCGATCCATACAAGGAATACCACAGCGACAGCTACAATCATTGTCCTGCCCTTCAGAACGAACGAACCGTTCTTGCCCACAGCATCGGTCTTAGGGGTCTTGAATGCCCATAAGATGAGTGCGAACATTACTGTGATGAGGACAAGCGAACGGAGGGCATCCTTGGTCATAAGAGTCTGTCTGTCAACTCTCAATGTGTCAATGATCATCTCGTTCATTCCTGCGTCTGCGGCTCCTGTGAAAGAACCTGCTATTCCCGGGATAAGCACACAGAGGAGACAGAAACCGGCTGTCACTCCGTACGCGATATAACCTGCCTTCATCAATGCCTTCTTTTCATATCTTTCCTTGAGTATCCTGTCAAGGGCATAGAATCCGAGCATAGGGAGAAGGACCTGGAGCACTGTCAGGGCCATGGAAACCGTCCTGAACTTGTTGTACATAGGGACATAATTGAACCAAAGCTTGGTGAACCACATGAAATGGTTGCCCCATGCCAGGAATATTGCTATGACTGTCGCCGCTACAAGCCACCATTTCTCACGTCCGTGGCAAAGGATGAGACCGAGGACGAAGAGGAATATGGTTATAGCTCCCATATACATAGGTCCGGCCGTGAAAGGCTGAGGGCCCCAGTACAGAGGCATGTGCTTCATTGTCTGTTTCAGATTGGTCTGGCCGGCTCTCTTGAGAAGCTGTGCGGTCTCAGAATCCAGAGGAAGTTCTCCGGAAGATGAACCTCCGTTGAAGTTCGGGATGAGAAGATTCGGCATTTCATTGATGCCGTATGACCATGCCGTAGCATATTCGAGATCGAGACCCTTGTCATTATGGCTTTCGCTGGTGGCTGAAAGCTCCGATCCTCCGCGCATTGTGTATGGAGTATATTCATATGTCGGGATCAGCTTGTTCGCGTTAGTGGCGATGCCTATGCATCCTATGACAAGCAGCAGGGCCGAAGCCGCGAAGAATCGTTTCAGAAGATCTTTCCTCTTGATACACAGATAGATGAGAAGTCCGATCGCATATGCGAATATTACGATGGCAAGGTAATATGTGATCTGGACATGGTTTGCCTTTATCTGCATGCTGAGGGCGAATGCGAAGAGCGTGGCGCCGAGTATGGTTTTCGCCAGCCATCTGGCATCCTGCACCCTTTCCTTGTCATCCTGCACCCTTCCCTTGCCATCCTGCACCTTTCCCTTGTCATCCTGAGCGTCAGCGAAGGATCTCAGCGCCGCCTTGTAAGTGAATATCACTCCTGCAAGCACCCAAGGAAGATAGGCTATGGCCTGCATCTTTGTGTTATGGCCCACCTGGATGATCTGCATGTTGTATGAGCAGAAGGTCATGGCTATGGCTCCCGCAACTGCAATGGTCCTGCTTGTACCGAGGGACAGCATGAGCAGGAATCCTCCGATGAGGGCTATCAGAAGATAGCTGGCAGGACGTCTGCCGGTAAGAAGGAAATCATAGATCGCATCTGTCCAGTCACCGTCGAAACTGTCGATGAAAGCCGTCGTAGGCATTCCTCCGAACATGGAATTGGTCCATGCCGTAGGATCCTCCGGATTGGCTTTGTTATATGTCATGGCTTCGTTTGCCATTCCCTTCCATGAAGCTATGTCGCTCTGATTCACAATCTTGCCCTCGAGAACCTGAGGGGTATAGCTGTATGCCAGAACTACGAAAAGCAGGAAGATACCTGCAAATATTCCGATTTTCTTCAATGTTTCCTTCTTCATATTCCTGTCTGTTCATTATTCCATCCGTGAAACAGGCTCTTTTACGGATGAATCATTATTAATTCTTATCCTTGTCCGTAAAAAAGGCGTTTTTACGGATGTGCTGTCAGTTTTTCAAAAAGCTGTGCCATGCGGCGGGTCAGGTTGCGGCGGGTGAACTGCGAAATGTCCGCATCCTCGACAACAAGCCTGCCTTCCAGGTGATTCTTCCAACAGTCATCTATGAACCTGCTTACGGAAGCCTTGTCATCCCAGTCATAGACGACTCCGGTCTTTGTCGAACCGAGGATCATCGACATGGCTCCGTCAGGCTGGCCGATTCCAAGTACCGGCCTGAGTGATGCCAGGTATTCGAAAAGCTTTCCCGGCAGTACTGCCTTGTATTCCGGTTCCTTTCTCAAAGGAAGGATGAGCAGCGATGCCTTTCTCTGTTCCTCTACGGCTCTTGCATGAGGCTGGTAGCCCATATCGATCATGTTATCCTTCAGTCCGGCTTCAGCAATGGCGGCCTTTATCTGCTCGTCAGTCTTGCCTATGAGCTTGATCTTCAGATGTTTCCTGAACTGACCGTCAGCTGCGCACCTTTCGCCAAGAACCTGCCACAGGGTGGTCGGATTGCCGTCTGCGGCGAAAAGTCCGGTGTGGGTTATGACAAAATCCCTGTCCGGGCCTCCTGCGGCTTCCGTACATGCCGTGTCAGGGAAGTCGCATTCGTCGAAGCCGTTTGTGATAAGCTCTACAGGGGTTTCTGTCATCGACTGGAATTCCTGCTGTACAAGAGGTGAGACCGCCACTACTGCCGATGCCTTGTCCAGAACCTTCTTCTCCATCCTGTGATGCCATCTTTCCGTGGCCTTCGTCATCGAAAGATGCTTGAAATAGAATATCCTGGTCCACGGGTCACGGAAATCCGCAATCCAAGGAAGTCCGGTCTCTTCGGCAAGACGAAGTCCTATCAGATGCATGGACTGAGGCGGGCCGGTGCTGACGATCAGATCCACTGGATGCTCTTCCAGATATTTCTTGAGGTATCTTACCGAAGGCCTGATCCACATGCAGCGAGGATCAGGACGGAAGAAATTGCCTCTCACCCACATTGCTGCCTTCTGGGCAAATGACTTGTTGCGGGCATTCACGGGATTGACTTCCACGGCTTCCTTGCTGTGGCCTGATTTCCTCAGGAACTTCTTGTATAGTTCGTAAGGCTCTGTTATATGGGTCTTTATGATTTCTGCTTCAGCCGGAATCTCGGCCTCGAGTGTCTCATCCACAGCCAGCTGCTCGGGATTCTCCGGGGTATATATCACCGGCTGCCAGCCCTCTGCCGGCAGATATCTGGAGAATTTCACCCATCTCTGCACCCCCGAGCCTCCTGTCGGCGGCCAATAATACGATATGATAAGGACACGTTTCATAGTAACCTACAAAGATAAATAAAATCTTCAATGTTTTATGTTTGATTGAAAATGAGTAAATTTGCCTTGATATATCAAAAGACAATCATGGCAGACAAAAGACCTACCGAAACACCTATGATGAAGCAGTTCTTCTCAGTGAAGGCAGAGCATCCCGAGGCTGTGCTTCTTTTCAGGTGCGGTGACTTTTACGAAACATACGGCGACGATGCCCTGACAGCCAGCAAGGTTCTGGGAATCGTCCTTACAAAGCGCTCAAATGCGGCTCCGGACTCAATTCCGATGGCCGGATTTCCTCATCATTCCCTTGAAACATATCTTCCGAGACTCGTGAGAGCAGGATACAAGGTGGCCGTCTGCGACCAGCTGGAGGATCCCAAGCTTACCAAGAAGATAGTCAAGCGAGGAATCACCGAACTGGTGACTCCCGGTGTGGCCTTCAACGAGCAGCTTCTCGAGCAGAAGGAGAATAATTACATTGCCGGACTGACATTCCATAAGGACAGATGCGGCGTGGCTTTCCTTGATGTGTCAACAGGTGCCTTCCAGGTGGCTGAAGGATCGTTGGACTATATCGGAACGCTTCTGAGTTCATTTGCTCCTAAGGAACTTCTTGTACCGAGAGGATATGAGAAAGGTACGCGTGAGCGCTATGGGGATTCATATTACATCTCCACTCTCGAGGAGTGGGCTTTCGTATATGACAATTCCGTGGAAAGGCTCAGAAAGCAGCTCAGAGTCGATTCCCTGAAGGGTTTTGCGATAGACAGCTTTCCACTCGGAGTGACTTCGGCAGGAGCCCTTCTCATATATCTCGAGCAGACCCAGCATGTAGGTCTGAGCAACATATGTTCGATCTCGCGTATAGACGAAGGTTCCTTCGTATGGATGGACCGGTTCACCTTCCGCAATCTGGAGATATTCGCTTCTACAGTCGGAAAGGAAGGAACATCGCTGGTGGAGGTAATGGACAGATGTTCTTCGCCGATGGGCGCGCGTATGCTCCGTACATGGCTGGCCATGCCGGTGATGGATATCAGGGAGCTTGAGGACAGGTATTCCATCGTACAGCATTTCGTGGATAACGGAGATGACCTGATGAAGCTTCAGGCCATGATAGGGGACATCGGTGATCTTGAGAGGATCATTTCGCGTGCGGCGGCAGGCAAGATCATGCCACGCGAGGTCATGCAGCTCCGCAGGGGATTGAATCAGACGGAACCGATCATAAGGCTTTGCCGGGGAAAAGGCGTAGAGGCTCTTGATGCTCTTCTTGGCAATATGAACGATTGTGCCGGGCTTCTTGACTATCTTGGACGCACCATGCATCCGGAAACTGCATCACAGCTCGGAAAAGGCGACGTGATCGCTTCAGGAGTCAATGATGAGCTTGATGAACTGAGGAGGATAGCCCGTCATGGAAAGGATTATCTTCTCGAGATCCAGCAGCGTGAAATCGAGCGTACGGGCATTTCATCCCTGAAGATCGGCTTCAACAATGTATTCGGCTATTACCTCGAGGTGCGCAACACATACAAGGGTTCCGTACCTCAGGAATGGATAAGGAAGCAGACTCTTGTAAACGCAGAGCGTTACATAACAGAGGAGCTCAAGGAATATGAACAGAAGATCCTCGGTGCCGAGGAACGTATATATGTGCTTGAATCTCAGATATATGCGGAGCTTGTAGGGAAGATACAGGCAAATATCGCTTCCATCCAGAAGAACTGCCGCATCCTCGCACGTCTGGATGTCCTGAGCGGCTTTGCCGATCTTGCGGTGACCAACCGTTATTGCCGTCCGACGGTCAATGACAGCAAGGTAATAGATATAAAGGCGGGCCGTCACCCTGTGATCGAGACGATGATGCAGGCAGGGGAGGAGTTCGTTCCGAACGACATATATCTGGATAACGGAGATCAGCAGGTGATCATCCTGACCGGTCCGAACATGGCCGGTAAGTCAGCCCTGCTCAGGCAGACGGCCCTCATAGTCCTGATGGCGCAGATAGGTTCGTTCGTGCCGGCTTCCGAGGCTGTCATAGGCTATTGCGACAAGATATTCACACGTGTCGGAGCATCGGACAACATATCGCGCGGCGAATCGACATTCATGGTCGAGATGCTCGAGACGTCGATGATCCTTCATAACATATCATCGCGTTCGCTGGTACTTCTTGACGAGATAGGACGAGGTACATCGACATATGACGGAATGTCCATCGCGCGTGCCATCGTCGAATATATCCATGAATATGGAGAGGGGGCAAAGACCTTGTTTGCGACGCATTATCACGAGCTGAACGATCTGGAGAACATATATGGCCGTGTCCGCAATTATCATATCGCCGTGAAGGAGGTGGGAAAGAACGTGATCTTCCTGCGCAAGCTTCTTCCGGGTGGTGTAGCTCACAGTTTCGGTCTCCATGTGGCCCGTATGGCCGGTATGCCTAAGCAGGTGCTGGAGTCTGCGGAAAAGACTCTTGCCGCGCTGGAGTCCGGTGGAAAAAAGAAACATACGGTCAAGCCATACAACATCAAGGAAGGCAGGGTGGAGAGCGACGGATCCCTCCAGCTTTCGTTCTTCCAGCTTGAGGATCCGCTCCTTTCTTCGCTCAAGGAGGAACTCGACAAGGCGGATCTCAACAACATGACTCCGCTTCAGGCCTTTGACCTGCTGCGCTCGATGAAGGAACAGTTAGGAATTTAACCAATATCACTATGCATAAACTTATGACCATATTGGCAGCAATGCTTATCGCTGCAAGCGCATTTGCCGCACCTAAGAATTATGAATTGAAATCTCCTGACGGAAAACTTGCCGTTACTGTTGAGGCCGGAGAGGGTATTTCCTACACCCTGTCGCATGACGGTGACCTTCTCCTTGACAAGACTGTTATTTCCATGGCTACTGTGTCCGGTGAACTTTTCGGAGGAATCCAGCCGGTAAGGAAGGTGACCAGGAGGACTGTTTCTCAGACCATTCCGACCGTGATGTACAAGAAGGCTGAGGTCAAGGACGAGTTCAATGAAATGACATTGAAGTTCAAGAAGTTCTCTCTTGTGTTCCGTGCATATGACGACGGTATGGCATACAGGTTCGTTTCTCATCTGAAGGATCAGTACCAGATCGAGCAGGAGTTCGTGAACTTCAATTTCGCCGAGGACTGGAACATGTGGGCAGGCTATGTCGCACATAACACCCATTCTCTTGAGGGACAGTACTTTACTTCGAACGAGGCTCAATATACATATGCTCCGCTTTCTCAGTGGAACAAGGACAGGATCGCCTTCCTTCCTCTGATGGTTGACGGCCCTCATGGAAAGAAGATCGTGATCACCGAGGCTGACAACAGGGATTATCCTTGCTTCTATCTCTACAATAACGAAGGTGGAAAACAGCTTTCTGGAAGATTCCCTGCGGTTCCTAAGAATGTGAAGCAGGGCGGTCACAACATGCTTCAGATGGTTGTGGAGAGCACTGAGCCTTATATCGCAAGATGCGAGGGAGAGACTGAGTTCCCATGGAGGATCGTAGCTGTTTCCGAGAGGGATGTCCAGATGGCTGACAACGACATGGTATATCGTCTTGCAAAGCCGGCGGATCCTGCAGCTGACTGGAGCTGGGTGAAACCAGGAAAGGTTGCCTGGGACTGGTGGAACGACTGGAATCTTTACGGAGTTGACTTCCGTGCCGGCATCAATAACGACACATACAAATATTACATAGATTTCGCTTCTGCCAACGGCATCGAGTATGTGATTCTCGATGAGGGATGGAATGTGAACCTCAAGGCTGACCTTTTCCAGATCATTCCTGAAATCGACCTTGCCGAACTTGCTTCATATGCGGAGGAGCGTAATGTCGGACTAATTCTCTGGGCAGGCTATCATGCTTTTGACAGGGATATGGAGAAAGTCTGCAAGCACTACTCTGAAATGGGCTTCAAGGGCTTCAAGATCGATTTCATGGACCGTGCAGACCAGGATATGGTTCAGTTCCATACAAGGGCGGCCGAGACAGCGGCAAAATATCATATGATGGTGGATTTCCACGGCACATATAAGCCTACAGGCCTTCACAGGACATATCCTAATGTGGTGAACTATGAGGGTGTATTCGGTCTCGAGAACATGAAGTGGGCTCCGGGACATGTGGATCAGGTTAAATATGACGTGACTGTTCCGTATATCCGTATGATGGCAGGTCCTATGGATTATACCCAGGGTGCGATGAGGAACGCTACACGCGGAAACTACCGTGCTGTGAATTCCGAGGCCATGAGCCAGGGAACACGCTGCCGTCAGCTTGCGCAGTATGTTATCTTCGATTCTCCTATCAACATGCTCTGCGATTCACCTTCAAATTATATGAAGGAAAAGGAATGCACCGAGTTCATCGCTGCCGTTCCTGAAATATGGGATGAGACCGTAGGAATTGACGGAAAGGTTGGCGAATATATCGCCATGGCCCGCAGAAAGGGTGCAGACTGGTATGTCGGTGCTATGACTGACTGGTCTGAACGTGACATGACTCTTGACCTGAGCTTCCTTCCGGAGGGTTCTTATAAGGTTGAGCTTTACAGGGACGGAATCAATGCCGACCGTGCAGCATGTGACTACAAGAAGGAAATCGTCGATCTTCCTGCTGACAGGAAGCTGGATATCCATATGATGCCGGGAGGTGGCTTTGTTGCGAAGATTTCTCCGTTTTTTACGTTCTTTGATTAAAAATCATTACCTTTGACGATTGTATTAAAGAAAAATCATAATAATAACAATTAAAATATAAATAATCATGGAATTACCTTTCGCCGAATCGTACAAGATCAAGATGGTAGAGCCTCTTCGCAAGAGTACTCGTGAAGAGCGCGAACAGTGGATCAAGGAAGCGGATTATAACCTCTTCCAGCTTAAGTCAGATCAGGTTTATATCGACTGTCTCACAGACTCTGGTACAGGAGCGATGAGCGACCGCCAGTGGGCTGCAATGATGATGGGTGACGAGAGCTATGCTGGTTCATCATCTTTCTTCCAGCTTAAGGATACAATCACAAGAATTACCGGATTCGAGTACGTTATCCCTACTCACCAGGGTCGTGCAGCTGAGAACGTTCTCTTCAGCCACCTCGTGAAGGCTGATGCTGTCGTTCCTGGCAACTCACACTTCGACACTACAAAGGGTCATATCGAGAGCCGCAAGGCATTCGCGGTTGACTGCACGGTTGACGAGGCCAAGGATACTCAGCTCGAAGTTCCTTTCAAGGGTAACGTTGACCCTAAGAAGCTTGAGAAGGTGCTTGCAGAGAAGGCCGAGCTCGTTCCTTTCATCATCGTTACCATTACAAACAACACAGCCGGAGGACAGCCTGTATCAATGCAGAACCTCCGCGAGGTACGTGCTATCGCTGACAAGTACGGAAAGCGCGTGATCTTCGACTCTGCACGTTTCGTTGAGAATGCATACTTCATCCGCACACGTGAGGAAGGATATGCTGACAAGAGTATCAAGGAGATCTGCAAGGAGATGTTCTCATATGCAGACGGTATGACAATGTCTTCAAAGAAGGACGGTCTCGTGAACATGGGTGGTTTCATCGCTACACGTCATGAGGACTGGTACGAGGGTGCAAAGAAGTTCTGTATCCCGTTCGAAGGCTTCCTTACTTACGGTGGTATGAACGGTCGTGACATGGCTGCTCTTGCTGTAGGTCTTGACGAGAACACCGAGCTCGAGACAATCGAGACACGTATCCGCCAGGTGCAGTATCTTGCTGCAAAGCTCGACGAGTACGGAATCCCTTATCAGCGTCCTGTAGGTGGTCACGCTCTCTTTATCGATGCTGACCGTGTTCTCGACCAGATCCCTAAGGAAGAGTTCCCTGCACAGACACTTGCAATCGAGCTCTATATCGAGGCTGGTGTACGTGGTTGCGAGATCGGTTATATCCTTGCTGACCGTGATCCTGTAACACGTGAGAACCGTTTCGGTGGTCTTGATCTTCTCCGTCTCTGCATCGCACGTCGTGTATATACAAACAACCACATGGACGTGATCGCAGCTGCCCTCAAGAACGTTTATGACCGTCGTCATGAGATCACCCGCGGTGTGAAGATCGTATGGGAGACCGAGCTCATGCGTCACTTCACAGTGAAGCTCGAGAGACTTTAATAAATAATCATATAGATATCAGATGCGTCGGTATATGGTAGCTGTATCCCGTGTACCGACGCTGTCGTTTTCTGTATTCTTACGCTTCTATTGTATGATTTTTGCAGTTTCATACATATATATAAATCATTTAGACTATGAAAAGATTGGAAGGAAAAGTGACCGTCATCACTGGTGGCGGCAAAGGAATCGGATTCGGCCTTGCGAAGGCTTTTGCTCGCGAGGGATCGGACCTGGTTATTACAGGACGACATGAAGGAAGGTTGGTTGAGGCGAAGGAAAAACTGGAAAGTGAATATGGCATAAACGTTCTCCCTATAGTGGCTGACGGTGCTGATGAAGAGGCGACCAAAAGGGTGGTGGCTGCAGCTGTAGAACGTTTCGGAAGAATAGATACGCTTATCAACAACGCGCAGGTGTCAAAATCGGGACTTCCGTTGGTCGAACATACCAGGGAGGATTTTGACCTGGCTATCAATTCCGGACTGTATGCGGCTTTCTTCTATATGAAGGAGTGCTATCCTTATCTCAAGGAATCCAAGGGATCGGTGATCAATTTTGCTTCGGGAGCAGGCCTCTTCGGAAAGCTCGGCCAGAGTTCATATGCGGCTGCTAAGGAAGGCATCCGAGGAATGTCCCGTGTAGCTGCCGCTGAATGGGGACCGGACGGAATCAGGGTAAATGTCGTATGTCCGCTTGCCATGACCGAGAGTCTGCAGGAATGGAAGGAGAATTATCCGGATCTCTTTGCCAAGACAATCCAGGGCATCCCGCTCGGACGATTTGCCGATCCGACCGAAGACATCGGCCGTGTATGCGTATTCCTCGCTTCAGATGATGCCTCATACGTAACCGGTGAAACCGTCACCCTGCAGGGCGGCTCCGGCCTCAGACCGTAAAAATTTGGTCAATTTGAGTGCAATGTAAGCGAGTGAATATCAATAGATTAAGCGAACACCCTGCCGTCCCGGGACAGCAGGGTATCCGCTTAACTGGTTGAAAGACAGTCATATACGTTGCACTGGTGGAATCGTTGTTGCGCTGATGTCTTTTACAAAGAATACATCGATCCCCGGATGTGAGCGAGCGAAGCATATCCCTATGCTTCTGCGGAGCGAGCCACATCCGGGGATCGGTGTATCAGTCGTATGAAGTTACGACAGAAGCTTCTTTACAAGAGTGGAGATCAGTCTGCCCTCGGCGAGACCTGCGAGGCGCTTGGTGGCAACTCCCATGACCTTGCCCATGTCGGAAGGCTTGGTGGCGCCGACTTCTGTGATGATGGTCTTGAGCTGCTCTTCGACTTCAGCCTCGGAGAGCTGCTTAGGAAGATATACCTCCATTGCCGCTGCTTCTGCGAGTTCGTTCTCAGCGAGCTCAGGACGGCCTGCGTCATTGTACTGCTGGGCGCTTTCCTTGCGTTGCTTGACCAGCTTCTGGATGATCTTCACGATAGCAGTGTCGTCAACTTCGCCTGTTGCGCCTTCCGCTGTCTTTGCAAGCATGATTGCTGCCTTGATCGCTCTGAGTGATGCGAGACGTACGGTCTCCTTTGCCTTCATGGCCGCTACCATGTCGGCCTGTATTGTCTTTTCCAATTCCATATATCAGTGTTTTTAGATCCCTCGACAAGCTCGGGATGACAGTTGTAATTCGGGATGACAGTTTTATCTGTATTTTTCGTAATCAGGCATCGCAATGCCTGAAATGAAGTCCTTGAATTTCTTGTCGTCCTTAGGACAGATAACCAATGCGTCCGGGGTGTCGATGACCATATAGTCTTCCAGACCTTTTATTGCAATGAGCTTCTTCTTCTCCTGAGAGACCACGAGAGTGCCGTTAGTGTTCTCTATCAGAGCCTTTTCAACGCTTATCGCATTGCCGTCCTTGTCCTTAGGGATGTAGTTATAGAGAGATTCCCATGTTCCGATATCCTGCCATCCGAAATGAGCCGGATATATCCATGCCCTGTCGGTCTTCTCCATGACGCCGTATCCGATGGATATGTTCGGGCATCCGGTATATGCCCTGTTGATGAAGTCCTGCTCGATCTTTGATCCTATGGCAGATTCCCAGCCCTTGAACTGGTTGGTGACTTCGGACAGATGCTTCTCCATCTCGTCCTTGATGGTCTGAGCCTTCCAGAGGAAGATTCCGGCATTCCAGAGGAATTCACCGGTGCTTATGAATATGCTCGCAAGATCCCTGTCAGGTTTCTCTGTGAATGTCTTGATCGGCAGAGGTTCATTGTTCTTGTATGCCTCTCGTCCGCCATATGCCTGCACATATCCGTAGTTGGTATCCGGTCTTGTCGGAACCACTCCAAGGGTCATCAGCACATCCTTTTCCTGAATGTATTCGAATGCATCCATGATGGTACGTGCAAACACCTCGTCATTATATATGATATGGTCTGCTGGTGAAACGACGATGTTCGCCTCCGGATTCCTCTTCAGAAGAGTATATGTAGCATATGCTATGCATGGGGCGGTATTCCTGCTGTAAGGCTCCAGAAGAAGGTTTGATTCATCCAGTTCAGGAAGCTGTTCCTTTACGATGTCCCGATATCTTGCACCTGTGACGACGAGGATATTTTCCTGAGGAACTATGTTCAGGAATCTGTCGTAGGTCTGGCGCAGGAATGTCCTTCCTGTGTCGGCTACATCAAGAAACTGCTTTGGCATGGACGTCTTGCTTATCGGCCAGAATCTTGTTCCGAAACCTCCTGCGAGAATCACGCAATAACAATTTTCAATGTTCATATATGTGGTTTTTCTTAGTTTAAACGTATATGGGAATATATGCCTGAGGAAACCATTCCGTATGGCACGAATTCCCTTCGAAAGTCACTGCCATTATGTCAAAATGGCACTCGTGAGCTCCATATGGCAGGCCTTTGGCTGTCTTTAGAAATGCCTTGGCAGCCTGAATGATGCGCTTCTGCTTGGTTCTATCGACATTTTCCTGCGGCGGAGCCTGTACGCTCAGCTTTCTTGCCTTTACTTCAACAAAATGTATTCCATCGGGATCATATGAAATTATGTCAATCTCGAGGTGGCCGCTGCGCCAGTTCCTTTCCAGAATGACATGTCCCATGTCTTGGAGTCTGTCACAGGCTATGTCTTCGCCGAGCCTGCCTAAATCGCTCCTGTGATTTTCAGCACCTTCCATTCTCCCTCCTCCTTCTTCACTGTCGCCTTTCTTTCCTGTCTGTGTCCGTCCGCTTCAAGCGAATAATACACCTCCCTGTCTTCACCATTCTTCACGACCTTTCCGATTTCGATAACGGCTCCGGTCAGAAGTGATGAAGCTATGGCCAAGGCACTGCTGTCTTCCTTCTGCAAAGACTCCCATGCCTCCATATAGCTGTCAAGGTATCCCTTCATCGAGACAGTATCGCAAAGACTGCGGGCCATATCGAAGTCACCGGCGGTCACAGCCCTGTTGAAAGCCTCCACCACAGCCTCCGGCCCCATCTCCGCTTTCTTCTCCACTGCATTTCCGCAACCGGATACAATGGAGCATATTCCGATAATGATGACAAATAAATATTTTTTCATTTTCAGTTATCAGTAATAAAATGTTCTCTTAAATATCCTTCGCTTCGCTCAGGATGACAAATCATTCAAATGTCACTATCGTGACTCCCGTGCCGCCGAACTGGATATGCTCATCCTTCACGCTTGCCACCCCTGGAATCGTCCTTATCAGCTTCTGAAGCTCGTCACGAAGCACTCCCGTGCCTTTTCCATGAATGATCCTGACGCTTGGCATACCCAGCATTATGGCATCATCGACATACCTCGTAACCTTTTCCACAGCATCATTCAGCCTTTCGCCCCTGACATCCATCTCAGTGCTGAAGTTCAGTTTCCTTTCGCTGATCGAAGAATCATATCTTACAGTGGAAACAGGCCTTGCAGTCTCCTTCACGGCACTTTTGAACTCATTCGACGTGATCCTTTCGACCTTGTCGAGCGGCATCTTGCTGCTGATGTTTCCGATGACCACAACCACAGCCTTTGAAGAAACCTTGGCGACCTCGCCTACCATTCCGTTCTCCTTCACGCGGATCTTTTCACCCGCCTTGAGCGGAGCCGACCTGAATGCCTCCTCCCTTTCTCTTTCCGCCTGCTGCTCCATCAGCTCCTGAGCGGCCTTGTCATCGGCCTTCTTCGCCTTTCTCTGCTTCTGACGTTCGCGGCGTGCATCTATCTGCTTTATCTTGCGCTCGATGTAGTCATCCTTCTCCTTCTGCTCCATCTCCTTCCTGGCTGCGAGAATGGACATGAAGTCCTGAAGTTCCTTTCTCGCCTCGTTGGTCTCCTCCTTTGCCGCCTGGGACTCCTTGATGGTGCGGATGGTCTGCTCTACCTGCCTGTTGGCTCCCTTGATTATCTCTTCTGCCTCCTTCTTGGCCTCGTCGAGTATATCCTTCTTCAGCTGCTTGATCTGCTGGAGTTCCTTCTGGTATTTGTCGGTGATGTTTTCCAGTGTCTTGTCGGTATGCCTTATGCGTTCGAGCTTCTCGTCAAGAGCCTTTCTGTTGCGCGCTATCTTGCGGAGATTACGCTCTATACCCACGAACTCCTCGCCTGCACGGCTTTCAGCATCCTTGATGATGCCCTCTGGAAGTCCCATCTTGCGCGCAAGCTCGAATGCGAACGAATTGCCCGGCAGTCCCATTTCAAGCTTGAAGAGAGGGGCTATGTTCTTCACGTCAAACATCATTGCACCGTTGAGGACTCCTGTCTCAGGCGACGCGTAAAGCTTCAGATTTGTATAATGCGTCGTGATTACACCGTATGTACCTCTTTTGTCCAGTTCGGAAAGTATGGCTTCTGCAATGGCACCTCCGGCTGCAGGCTCCGTACCGGATCCGAACTCATCTATCAGCACGAGGGTCTTGTCATCGGCCTCGGAAAGCATCTGCTTCATGTTGCCGAGGAACGAACTGTATGTGCTGAGATCGTTATCTATGGACTGGTCATCTCCGATATCTACCATAATGCGGTCAAAAACCAGCATCTCGGATGTTTCGGAGGTAGGAATGAGCATACCCCACTGGAACATGTACTGGAGGAGTCCCACAGTCTTGAGACAGACGGATTTTCCGCCAGCGTTAGGGCCTGAAATGAGCAGGATATGCTTTTCCGGCGTGAGAGTGGCGGTGAGAGGGACTATTTCCTTCTTCTCCTTCCTGAGCGCTCTCTCCAGAAGCGGATGCCTTGCCTTACGGAGATTCATCTGTCCGTCGTCCGATATTATCGGCATTCCCGCTATGAAATCCAGGGCTGTCTGAGCTTTCGCCATTATGAAGTCGATCTCGCCGAGATATTTGGCTGCACTGAGAAGATCCGGAATATACGGACGCAGGAAGTCGGTGAATTCGAGGAGGATGCGTACAATCTCCCTCTGCTCGGAGAATCTGAGTTCCTTGATCTGGTTGTCAAGCTCGACAACCTCGGCAGGTTCTATGAATGCCGTCTTTCCTGTCGCTGATTCGTCATATATGAACCCCGGAATCCTCTTCTTGTTTGCCGCGCTCACCGGAATGAGCATCTTTCCGTCACGGACGGATACACCGGCATCGCTGTCAACTATGCCTTCTTCCTGAGCCTTCTTCAGAATCGCGCTCATGCGCCTTGAAATGGCACCTTCCTTCTCCTTGAGCGATTTCCTGATATTATAAAGTTCGTCCGAAGCCGTATCCTTGACATCACCATAGCGGTCGAGGATGAGGTCTATCCTGCGCTGCACTTCCGGGAAGTTGAGGATATGCGAGCTCATGCGCTTGAGGTTCGGATATACTCCGTCCTTGATGCCATCGAAGAATGAAGTCACCTTGCGGAGGGTCTCCAGCATGGTCTTGAGCTTCCTCATGGACAGAAGGTCTATTGCTGCAGAGCTTCTTTCAAGCGGTTTCAGGAAATCTATGCAGTCAATGAATCCTCCCG
The DNA here is from genome assembly GCA_017437125.1 of Bacteroidales bacterium. Lineage (GTDB taxonomy): Bacteria > Bacteroidota > Bacteroidia > Bacteroidales > UBA932 > Cryptobacteroides. Next base: position 21,108 of record JAFSBV010000023.1, read on the forward strand.
ACGGGAAACTGTCCTCAAACATCATTATGAGGCGCATCTCGTCGGTAAGAAGCAGTCTTTTGCGTATGTGTGCCGGATTGGTCGAAAAGGTCTCTGTCGCAGTCCTTTCCGCTGCGTATGCCGTAGAGCACCTATCGGAAATGATCCTTCTGATGCGGTCAAATCCTATCTTCTGCTCCAGCCTTGTGTCAATTGTTCTCTTTTTCTCTTCCAAATCTTTCTCTCCTTTATTCCGTCACTGTCCCTCACGGGCTCATTGACGTTATTCTTCTCCCAGCGATGTGTTCAGGAGAAGCTTCAGTTCATTGATGTTGCCTATCGGCGTGACCTTGCCGGTCTTGACAAATGATATTTTTCCGGTCTCCTCTGATACCACTATCGCATCAGCGTCAGTCTCCTCAGTGATGCCTATGGCCGCCTTGTGCCTCATGCCGTAGCTGGCAGGTATGTCTGTCCTTTCCGTTATCGGAAGTGTGCATCGAGCGGCAGCTATGCGTCCGCCGGAAATCACGAGCGCTCCGTCGTGAAGAGGCGAGTTCTTGAAGAAGAGGTTCATGATCAGACGGCGGTGGATAGCCGCGTCGATAGGGTCGCCGGTGCTGATGATCTCTTCAAGCGAAGCCTTGTGGGCGATCACTATAAGTGCTCCGGTCTTGTCCTCGGACATCCTGCGGCATGCTTCGGCCAGATCGTTCACAGCCGCGCTTCCGCTGATGTTCATGCTCTTTCTGTCCTTGCCCAGGAGCTTGTCGAGGATCGCACGTCCCTGTGCGCTGTTCATGTACCTGCTTCCAAGCCTCATCAGGAACTTTCTGATCTCGGGCTGGAATATGACGATCACGGCTATAAGTCCGACGTCAAGCACGGTCTCCATGATGTTTGTCATGAGCCTCATGTTGAATGCGGAGACTATCACGCGGATGACATACAGGGATATGATGGCAACGAAGATGCTCATTGCCGAAGTGCCCCTGATCCATCGGAACACGATGAATATCATGAGTGCGAGAAGCAGTATGTCCAGTATGTCGGCGAGTGACAGCTGAAGGAAGCCGAAGATAGCCAGTATCATAACCTTATATATATATCCGCGCAAAGATAGTAATTTTATATTAATATATGTATGAGATCCCTCGACTTCGCTCGGGATGACATGGATCTTGACAGGAATATGTGGTATGCAGAAAAAGTTATTAACAATTTTTTCGCGTAAAATGTTGAAAATAAAGATATTATTCGTATATTTGCAGCCCGCAAAAATGTGAAGCGGGATATAAAGTATTTATAATCAATTAATTAAACAAAACCAATGCCTGGATTAATTGGAAAGAAAATCGGAATGACTTCCGTTTTCGGTGCCGATGGAAAGAACATTCCATGCACCGTTATTGAGGCTGGTCCGTGTGTTGTTACGCAGATTCGTACAGTTGAGAAAGATGGTTATGCCGCTGTACAGCTTGCCTATGACGAAATTTCAGAAAAGCACGCCAGCAAGGCTCTCAAGGGCCATTTTGAAAAGGCAGGAACCACTCCTAAGCGCAAGCTTGTCGAGTTCAAGGCAGACTTCGATCAGGATCTTAAGCTCGGCGACACTCTTACAGTGGCTGACATCTTTGACGGTGTACAGTTTGTGGATGTTGTCGGAACATCAAAGGGTAAAGGTTTCCAGGGCGTTGTGAAGCGTCACAACTTTGCCGGTGTAGGTGGTCAGACTCACGGTCAGCACAACCGTCTCCGTCATCCTGGTTCACTCGGTGCATCATCATGGCCTTCACGCGTGTTCAAGGGAATGCGTATGGCTGGTCACATGGGTAATGAGCGCGTGACAGTGTTCAACCTCGAGGTGATCAAGGTTATGCCTGAGAACAACCTTATCGTAGTAAAGGGCTCTGTACCAGGAGCTAAGGGTTCATATGTAATCGTGGAGGACTAAGCTATGGAGTTGTCAGTTTACAAAATCGACGGAACAGTCGCTAAGACAGTGACTCTCAACGAGGAGATCTTCGGTATCACACCGAACGACCACGCTATTTATCTCGACGTAAAGCAGTATCTTGCAAACCAGCGTCAGGGAACAGCTAAGTCTAAGGACCGCAGCGAGATTGCGTACAGCACTAAGAAGCTCATCCGCCAGAAGGGTTCAGGTGGCGCACGTCACGGTTCTCTCAAGGCAGGTATCTATGTGGGTGGTGGACGCGTATTCGGCCCACAGCCACGTTGCTATCGCAAGAAACTTAACAAGAAGCTCAAGCAGCTTGCAAGATTCTCAGCTCTTTCTTACAAGGCTCAGGAGAACGCAATCACAATGGTTGAGCCATTCGTAATGGAAGCACCTAAGACCAAGGAGCTCATCCAGATCCTTAAGAACATCAAGGCTGGAAGCAGAAAGGTTCTTTTCGTTCTTCCGGAGAATTCAACAAATATTTACCTTTCGTCTCGTAACCTTCCTGAGGTAAGGGTCATCACTGTTGACGAGATCAACACTTACGCTATCATGAATTCAAATTCACTCGTACTTGTTGACGGCGTTCAGGATATCCTCGCATCAAGAATCAGACGATAAACCGATTGAGAGATGGGAATTATAATTAAGCCAATAGTAACTGAGAAGTTGACGGTTCAGGGCGAAAAGTTGAACCGTTACGGATTTATTGTTGACCGCGAGGCCAACAAGCTTCAGATCAAGGCTGCGGTTGAGCAGATGTATAACGTGACAGTTGCAGATATTAACACTGTAAACTATCATGGTAAGAGAAAGGCTCGTTATACCAAGGCTGGTATGCTCAAGGGTCGCACAAACCACTTCAAGAAGGCTTATGTGACACTTGCAGGTGAGGATAAGATTGATTTTTACGCAAACATTTAAGGTAATTGAGCAATGGCAGTAAGAAAATTCAAACCGGTAACTCCCGGACAGAGAAATAAGGTAATCAGTGCTTTTGACGACATTACCGCAAAGAGACCTGAGAAGTCACTCCTCGAGCCACTCAAGAAGTCAGGCGGACGTAACAATCAGGGTAAGATGACTATGCGTTACATCGGTGGCGGTCACAAGAGAATGTATCGTGTGATCGACTTCCTCCGCGACAAGGATGAGTGCACAGCTAAGGTACTTACAATCGAGTACGATCCAAACCGTAGCGCCCGTATCGCATTGGTACAGTATTCAGATGGTGAAAAGAGATACATCATCGCTCCTAACGGACTGAAGGTAGGACAGGAAATCGCTTCAGGTGCAGGTGTTGCTCCTGAGGTAGGTAACACTCTTCTTCTCTCAGAGATTCCGCTTGGTACACTTGTTCACAATATTGAGCTTCGTCCTGGTCAGGGTGCTGCTATGGCACGTTCTGCAGGTACTTACGCTCAGCTCGCAGCTCGTGAGGGCAACCACGCTATCCTCCGTCTCCCTTCAGGTGAGACAAGAATGGTTCTCGTGACTTGCCGCGCAACTGTAGGAACAGTATCAAATCCAGACCACAACCTGGAGTCACACGGAAAGGCAGGACGTAGAAGATGGCTCGGTCGCAGACCTCGCAACCGTGGTGTTGTAATGAACCCGGTAGATCACCCTATGGGTGGTGGTGAAGGTCGTGCATCAGGAGGACATCCACGTTCACGCAAGGGTCTGCCAGCTAAGGGCTATAAGACTCGTAATCC